>JAZBOH010000125.1:0-137688 GCA_036351055.1 Lysobacterales bacterium | reverse complement strand
GTTCATCAGACCCGATATAGGAAGCGCCCTTGTCCTCGGCTTTGTCGCGTAAAGCAAGAATCAGGTCGTAGGGATTCAACTGGTCTGCCACCAGGTTCATGCTCAGGTCGCAGTGGATCTCCAGTGTCACTGCCGGGTAGGAATGAGAAAACCGGCCCAGCACCCTGGGCAGCAGGATGGTCGCAAACTCACTGGGAATGCCGCAGCGGATACGCCCGGAGATGGTGGGCGCCGACAGCTCGGCCAGGGCCTCATCGTTTAACGCCAGGATTTGCCGTGAATAGTCCAGCATGCGCAGCCCGGTCGGCGTCAGATCGAGCTGGTGGCCGCCGCGCACGAATACCTGGGAACCGATCAGGTCTTCCAGTTTCTTGATCTGCAGGCTGATCGCCGGCTGGGATCTGCCCAGCAACTGTCCGGCCTGCGTGAAGCCCTGGACTTCGGACACGGTAACAAAGGAACGCAAACATTCTATTGGCAGGTTACGCATCGGCCATCCATTTAATTTTCTTATCTAAATATATTAAATATAAATTTCACAAATGGATAGCTATTCCTTAGGATGAAGATGGACAAAGAGCCGGAAAACCGGCCAGAACCGCTTGAGACAGGCGTTGAGGGCAATCACACCAGTCCGGACCACCCGGCCGCGGGAAACCGTGGTTGGGTCTTTTATTCGAAGCACATGGGCAGGGCACAAAATGGACCTCATCTCCAAACGTACATCTCGCATCGCCACCGAAAACGCCTTCAGGGTTGGACCTTACATTGCCGCACTGGAAGAGGCGGGCAACAAGGTCATCAAGTGCAACCTGGGCGAACCCGATTTTCCGCTTCCCACGCACATCCGCGATGAAGTAAAACGCCAACTGGACCTGGACAACGTCCACTACACCAACCCGCAGGGTGTTCCGAGCCTGCGCAAAGCCGTTGCGAAATACATTGGCGAAGCGCGCGGACTGGAGTACTCACCGGAACAGGTGGTGGTATTCCCGGGTGGTAAGCCGCCGATCGGCCTGTGCCAGCAGACCTATACCAACCCCGGCGACGAGATCATTTACCCGAGCCCCGGGTTTCCGATCTACGAGTCCTTTATCCGTTACGTCGGCGCTGTTCCGGTGCCACTGCATTTACGGGAAGAGATCGGTTTCAGCTTTACCGGCGCAGATCTCGAGAAACTGATCACGCCAAGAACCAAGCTCATTTTCATGAACTTCCCGTCCAACCCCACGGGCGGCGTGGCTTCAAAAGAACAGTTGGAAGAGATCGCGGACGTCATCAAGCGCAAGTGCGATCCGAATGTCCGGATCTATTCCGACGAGATTTACGAGAACATCCTGTTCGACGGCGCCAGGAACTATTCCATCGCTTCCGTTGAAGGCATGCAGGACAAGGTCCTGATTGCCACCGGTGCTTCCAAGTCCTATTCCTGGACCGGCGGCCGCATCGGCTGGGTGGTATTTCCGAACGTCGAGGAAGCCAAGCTGTTCACCAACCTGAACATCAACTACTTCTCCTGCATTCCGCCCTACAACCAGGAAGGTGCAAGGCTTGCCATCGAAGCGCCGGAAAGCAAGGTCTCCATCGCCACGATGAACGAAGCTTTCCAGCGCCGCCGCGATTTCGTGGTCGACGCTCTGAACGCCATGCCGGGCGTGAGTTGCCAGTCACCCAAGGGTGCGTTTTACGTGTTCCCCAATATCGCCGGTGTCGTGAAAGACCTGGGTATCGACAAGGCCTTTGCCCGGCTGCCTGCGGAAATCCAGGCCACCACCAGCCCGTCCACGCTGTTCCAGATGTTCCTGCTGTGGAACTACTGCGTGGCCACCATGGACCGCAAGTCCTTTGGCCAGATCGGCACCGAAAACATGCATTTCCTGCGCCTTTCAATCGCAACCGGCCTGGAAGACCTGAAGATCGGCATGCAGCGCATGGCTGAAGCCATCAACGACAAAGAAGGGTTTGCCCGGTTTATGGAAGCCGGCGAACACTTTTCATAAAAAACAAGGAGCACACCATGTCATACGACTTCAACCTCAAAGAGCGTGGCATCGAGTTCATTTCACTGGACCCCGAACAGTGCCCCGCACTGCCCGCCGGTCAGCAGGACAGCCTCGAATTCTTCGATCTGTGTTACCGCACACTGTGCTCGGTGATGTTCAACCACGCTTCTTCCGGTCACCCGGGCGGCAGTGTTTCATCCGGCCGCATCGTGCAGTCGCTGGTTTTCAACCGCATGGATTACAGTATCAGCGACCCGATGGACCGTACCGCGGACATCCTGTCCTACGCAGCCGGCCACAAGGCCCTGGGGCTGTACGCCATGTCCGCCCTGCGCAACGAAGTCGTACGCCTGGTCGACCCGGACCAGTTGCCAGACGACGTGCGCCAGCAGATGCGCCTGGAGGACATCCTCGGTTTCCGCAAGAACCCGATCACCAGCACCCCGCTGTTCAAAGAGTTCGGCTCCAAGCCGCTCGACGGCCACCCCACACCGGAAACCCCGTTTGTCTGGCTGTCTACCGGCCCGAGTGGCGTTGGCGTCGGCGCCTCCGTAGGCCTGGCCCTGACCCTGAAAGACATGCACCGCGACCATGCACCCGCCGTGCACGTGATCGAGGGCGAAGGCGGCATGACACCCGGACGCGTCGCGGAGGCCCTGGCCGCCGCCGCCACTTCCGGCTTGGACAATTTCTACTTCCATGTCGACTGGAACCAGGCATCGATCGACTCCAATAGGGTCACGCGTGACGGCGCCGAAGCCGGCGAGTACGTGCAGTGGGATCCCATCGACCTGCTGCTGATGAACGGTTTCAACGTAGTCTATGTGCCGGACGGATTCGATTTTGCCCAGATCCGCGAAGCGCAGAAACAGGCAGAGGCCCTGGATAACGGCCGGCCGACCGGCATCGTCTACCGCACGGTCAAGGGCTGGAAATACGGTATCGAAGGCTGCAAGTCCCATGGCGCCGGGCACGGTTTCTACAGTGCTGAATACCTCGAATCCCTGCGGCCTTTCGAAGAAAAAACCGGCATTTCCTTCCCGCGCTTCGAAGGTGAAAAGGACGCGGTTAAGGTTGAGCAGGCTTTCTACGAGTCGCTGCTGACCATCCGCAGTGCGTTCGAGAACAACATGGCCCTGACCCGCCAGCTTTCGGACTGGATCGTCAATGCCAGGCAGCGCCTGGCGGATGCGCCGCGCAGCCTGCGCGACAATGCACCCCAGTTGAATAAGCTGTACGAAAAAGGCGCTATCTCACCGTTCGAACGCCCGGAAGAGTTGACTTATGAAGTAGGCTCCAAGCAGACCCTGCGCGGCGCGCTAGGGCAGACATTGAACCAGGTCAACTTGCTGACCAACGGCGCCGTGTTCGCGGCAGCAGCCGACCTGTATGGCTCGACCAATATTTCCAGTATCACCAAGGGCATGGGCAGCGGCTTCTGGCACCCGGAAACCAATCCGGAATCCCGCCTGTTCTCCGCCGGCGGTATCACCGAAGACGCCATGGGGGGCATCTGCTCCGGTATCGCCACCGTGGGTCACCAGATCGCGGTGGGCTCTTCCTACGGCGCCTTTATCGCACCACTCAACGTGATCTGCGCCAAGACCCACGGTATCGGCATGCAGACCCTGCGCCACCGTGCGCCGGGCGAGCCCAACAAGACCTTCGTGGTCGTATGCGGCCACGCCGGTGTGAAGACCGGCGAAGACGGCCCGACCCACGCCGAACCGCAGGCTTTGCAGGTCTTCCAGGAGAACTTCCCGGGCGACGTGATGATCACCCTGACGCCCTGGGATCCGAACGAACTTTGGCCGCTGACCATCGAGTCCCTGCTGCAACGCCCCGCGGTGTTGGCGCCGTACGTGACCCGGCCGTCCGAAGTCGTCGTCGATCGCGAGGCGCTCGGCCTGGCCCCGGCAGAAGCTTCCGTGAAGGGCGTCTATAAACTGCTTGAAGCCAACGGCAAACCCGATGCAACCATCGTGTACCAGGGTTCGGATGTGGCTTACGGCTTCATCAACGGTGTGTTGCCTCACCTCGAGGAGAAGGGCATCAACCTGGACGTGTACTATGTTTCCAGCGCGGAACTGTTCGACCGCCTGGGCGAGGAAGAGCGAAACGAGATCTTCCCCGCCTCGGCCGCCGCCTCCGCGATGATGTTCTCCGGCTTTACCGTGGGCACGACTTATCGCTGGGTCACCTCAGAGCGGGGCCGTGAATTCACCCACTATCCGTGGAAGAAGGGCGCCTTCCTGGGGTCCGGCCCGGGTGATGTCTGTCTTGAGCAGGCCGGCATGCATGGTGAGGCACAGTGGAAAATCATCCAGCAGTTCATTGGAGGCTAGCGCCATTTAAAGGCTGGATGAGAAGCAGGATAAGTGACATCAATTGGTGTTGAATAACGGGGTGGCAGGTCGTCTGCCACCCCGTTTTTCGGCTAGTCTAGATAGACGAATGCAATAAACTGGAAAGGGTAATGGCTGAATCATTGAGAACCGTTTTTTACGATTGCCACCTGGAAGCAGGCGCGAAAATCGTGGCGTTTGGCGGCTGGGATATGCCGCTGCAATACGAGGGCATCCTGCAGGAGCACCTGGCCACCCGCAAGGGCGCTGGCCTGTTTGATGTCTCGCACATGGGGCGGTTCTATATCAGCGGCGACGACGCCCTGCCTTTCCTCCAGCACGCGCTGAGCAACAATGCGGCCAGCCTGGACGTTGGCCTCGGTCAGTACACCATGATTCCAAACGAATCAGGCGGCGTGATCGATGACGCCTATCTCTATCGTTTCGTGGAAGACGAATACCTACTGGTGGTCAACGCCGCCAACCGTGAGAAAGACTGGAACCACCTCGAGACGGTGCGCAAGGACTTCCCGGAATCCGCCATGGTGGACCGGACCTTTGAAATCGCCATGCTCAGCCTGCAAGGACCGGGTGCCAGGGAAGTAATGGAAGCCGTGACCTCGAGCAACTTGCCCGATCCGATGCGCAACGAACTGGGCATTATCGACATCGGCGGCGCCAGCGTGCTGGTGGCGCGCACCGGGTACACGGGCGAGCCGATATGTTTTGAACTGTTCATCGAACGCGACGACGCGGTCGGGGTTTTCAATTTACTGACCGCCAACGGTGCGAAACCGATCGGCCTGGGCGCTCGCGATTCGCTGCGCCTGGAAGCCGGCCTGCCGCTTTACGGGCACGAACTCGGCCTGGATCCCGAAGGCAATGAAATCCCGGCTTTTGCTTCAGACCTATCCCGCTTCGCGGTCAGTTTCTCGCCGCTGAAAGGCGACTTCATCGGTCGCGAACCCCTGTTCGAACAGTTCAAGGCCCTGAAGCGTATCACCGACCTGAAATTTGACCATATCGAGGCCTTGCCGCGCCGAATACTGCTGCTGGAAATCGCCGGCCGTGGCATCAGCCGTCCGGGCGACATGGTTTTCAAGAACGGCAAGCACGTCGGTTTTGTGACCAGTGGTACGATGGTGCCGTACTGGAATACCGAGGGCGAAGGCGTTGAATCCCGCTTCACCGACGACAGCGTCAAGCGCGCCATTGCCATGGCCCTGGTGGACAGCGATCTATGGGAGGGTGACGAGGTCACCGTCGAAATCCGTGGCCGCGAGACGCCCGCGCTGGTCGTTCCGTATTTGCTTCGGGGTGAGGCGCCACCCTTTGCCCGCTCGATTTCCCACCTGAAACCGGAAGATAAACCGGCACCCCCATCCAGAGCCTCCTACCCCCAGAAGGCCGGTGAATTACTGGATAGCGCCATTGCGAATACGCGCTGGCGCCAGCGCGACTGCATCAACCTGATCCCGTCCGAGATGACGATGTCGCCGATGACACGAATGCTCAGCATCATGGACCCGGTCGGGCGTTATGCCGAGCACAAGCAGGTCAAGGCCCTGGACGAGGCGGAAGTTTTTTATTACCAGGGCACCGAATTCATCTGGGAGGTCGAGGAACTGCTCAAGAAGGAACTGATGGACTACCTCGGTTGCGGGTCCGTCGAAGCCCGCCTGGTGTCCGGCCAGATGGCCAACGCCACCGTGTTCAGTGCGATGGTCGACTACCGCAACCGCGCCGACCGCAAGAGCGAGCAGGCGCGGATGCGCATGGTGATGAACAACCACATCATCAAGGGTGGCCACCTGAGCTCCCAGCCAATGGGCGCGCTGAAAGACTACGTGGCGCGTGACCCACGGACCGAGAAAGCGGCCGCGGTCAATTTCCCGGTGTACGCCGACGACAAGTACCGCATCGACACGGCAGCAACCAGGGAACTTCTGGCCGAACACAAGCCGGAACTGGTCATCCTCGGCAAGAGCATGGTGCTGTACCCGGAACCCGTCGCCGAATTGCGCCAGTTTATCGACGAACTGGGCCTGGACAGCTTCCTGATGTACGACATGGCCCACGTGCTGGGCCTGATCGGGCCGCATTTCCAGAACCCGTTCGCCGAAGGGGCGGATATAGTAACCGGCTCAACCCACAAAACGTTTTTCGGCACCCAGCGCGGCATCATTTCATCACGCTTCACCGAGGACGATCTCTTGTACCCATTCTGGGAGGCAGTGGAACGCCGGGCTTTCCCTGGCGCGGTAAGCAACCACCACCTCGGCACCCTGCTCGGCCTGCTGATGGCCACTTACGAAATGAACGCCTTCAAAGACTCATACCAGGCCAACGTGATCCGCAATGCCAAGGCATTTGCCAAGGCCTTGAAGGACTGTGGCCTGAACGTTTCCGGGAATCCCGATGTCGGCTACACCCAGACCCACCAGGTACTGCTTGACGTGGGCTGGACAAAGGGGCCGGAGATTGCCCGCAAGCTGGAGGAAAACAACATCATCGTCAACTACCAGGCCGCGCCGGAAGAGGAAGGCTTTACCGCCTCCGGCTCGCTGCGCATGGGCGTAAGCGAGATGACCCGCTTCGGCATGGGGCCCGAGGACTTCGGTGAACTGGCCGAGTTGATCCGTGATATCGCGATAGTCGGCGCCACGGTAAAACCCCGGGTGGCCGAAATGAGGAAAAAATTCCTGGAGATGAATTACTGCTTCACCGAGGTGGAACTGGAAGATCGCGCCAGTGCTTTGCACGCACTCTTCTGAAAAATGGAGAAACCCGGCTATTTCAACCTGGACAGGGAAGAGATCAGCGCAATCCCCACGGCAATGCCGCCACCCAGGATGGGATAGATTTTTTTAACGCCCGGAAAATCCTGCATCAGGATGACCATGGCAATCATTGCTATGGCCCAGATGCCTACATTGGCCATCGCCAGACTATAGGTCGAACGGTGGTGTTTAGCCCGACCCGAATCTGCTTTGCCCATAACCAACTCCATGAACTGGCTGGAAAAATGAATAACCCTCACCCCTGAATATACCCGGCTTGCGTGCACAAGCGGAGGCCTCCACGACAAATCGAAAGTTAATTGGGGCCAGTTAATTGGGGCCGGATACATTTATTTCCAAAAAACAAGTCAATAATGTATCCGGCCCTATTGGTTTGGGATCCTGCTTTCAAATACTTACATAATTGGATCCGGTACCTTTTTAGGGTGTTTTTCCAGCTAAAATGTATCCGGCCCCTTTTTATTTCAGGGCCTTTATAGGAGAACTGCTTTGTCCAACAAATCATCAATCTCACTGCCGATCCTGGCAGCTTTTTTGTCGTTTTGATGACATCCCCGAATTGGTTGGAGGCGAGGCTCCATTTTTTGTACCGGATCGAACGTACCCCGTTTAGCGGATACACCGAATACTCCGTTTTCGCTTGATCGGCTCAATATATTGGAGGGCTAATAGTGTTTGCTAAGTTAGCAATAAGGCTGATCTGGACTGGCCTCTGCTCGTTATGTGTTATCCCTTCAGCAAATGCAACCGGTTTTAACTTCTGGGAGTCTTCGGCGCTCAATAGCAGCCTGGCGGCTGCCAACGGTGCACGGGCAAGAGATGCAAGTGTGTTGGCCCTGGCCCCCTCTTCGATAACACAACTGCAGGATACACAGCTAAGTGCCACCTTGAATTTCTATTCGGTCGCCACCGATTATGAAATTTTCGGGCAAGAAGCAAACTATGAAGTGGCAAACCCCGTGCCCTCAGGTTTTTTTGTTTTACCGCTTCGAAAGAACTGGCATTTTGGATTAGGCATATTTAGCCGTACTGCAGCCGATATATCGGTCCCCAGAATTCCCTTGCTTAACCCCAATGAAGTACGCCTTCAGCCGATATTGGTTTCGCTGACACCATCACTTGCCTATCGCTGGGGTTCTTTGAGCCTGGGGATGAGCCTCGAATACATCTATGCCGACTACGGTTTTGATCAAACTATATGTCGCCCTACTACCGGGTGTAATGAGATTAACCTTGAAGGTAAAAACCATGGGTGGTCTGGAAACCTGAGTACGACCTGGCAAATCAGTGAACGGCTTACCCTGGCACTGAGTCATCAACTGGCAAGTGATTTTAGTGATGAAAATTTACAGGTTGCATTGCCACCAATCACGCGTGTTTATTTGAGTGCTCAGATGACGGAAGGTCTTTACTGGCACAACAGTTACAGCTATAGCCAGTGGAAAGACAAAGGCATGAGCTTCACGGGCTACCCTGACAACCTGGGCTTGTTGGTCGGGCAAGCAAATAGTCACCGATATGCAACGGGCCTGGATTACGAGATCGATAAATGGCGAATTGGCCTTGGGTTTAGCGTCGACCAGGCAATTGACAGTTTTGGGGGTAGCGATTATCGCTACCGGGTTGGCGGAGGTTATCAACTGGCTGACCGCTGGGCGTTGGATTTCAACTTCATGTATGAAAGCTATGCTGCCAAGAGTGCCGACATCAGCGGCACGCCCGTGGTTAAAGTACAGAACCGGGGATCAAGCTTCAGCCTTGGTTTGCGGTATCTGTTTGAGTGAACGATATCAACAACCGTTAGAATTTAAAAAAAGGGGCAAAAAAGGGGCCGGATACATTTTCGGCTGGAAAACTAGGTAAAAATGTATCCGGCCCCATTTCTAGAAGCCTTTTTATTCAAGCACTTACATAATTGTATCCGGTACCTTTTCTGACTACTTTTCCGGATTAAATGTATCCGGCCCCTTTTTTCTGAACTCTGCTGGTAATGGCGGGCCGAGCGATCAGTCGGGCTACTGCGGGCCATTCCACTTCTTCCACTTGTAACTGGCGCGTACGCCTGCCAACCACAGCGCGTGGCGTAACCGCGGCGGCACCAGGCGCGCGGGATTGAGATCGTAGATGTCGCGCTCATCGGCGGCGGACATCAACGACGCCACGCAGGAAAAAGATGATCTCGTATCGACTATCAGTTGCTGGCAGGCGCCGAGCAGGCACATGTCAAGCACCGCCGACCTCGCCATTTCCAGTGGATCCGGACAATCATCCTGGCGGTGCATGGGAACGTTGGCATCAGGCAGCCACTTGGCAGCTGTGACGACATTAGGGTAGCGCGAGCGGAATTCACGCTCCACCTCAAGGCTGTCGGTGGCCAGGAAAACCCCTGACTGAGCATCCGTTTCCAGCAGGCTCGAAAGTCGTCGGTGGAATGCCTTCGGGTTAGATTTGCGGTCGGTGTAGCGCAGGTGTACGCCTATCATTTTCGGCTGGAAGGAGGCCTGCCTGATGTGCTGTGCGCGATCTGCCACCTCACTGTGTGGCAGCAGGTCCTGTTGCATTATCTGTCGCAAAATCCACATGGACGACCGTCGGCGCCAAACAGCGTAGGGCCCAGTCAACAATGGGCGGATCGGATCGACCTGCTGGTAGAACGACCAGCCCACCAGGATATCTTCCGGCTGATCGAGCCTGGATAAATCAAAAGTGTAAGTTCTCCAACCTTCCTCGGGGGACCACGTCCTGCTGTGGACATCGGTTCTCCACATTTCCCGTGCCGAATGTTGCAATCTGCCCTGCCACAGCGGCGGCTCCACCGACCCGTGTTCGGGTAGGTCAGCCAGCGAGTCAACCGATGTGCTTTCGAACAGCAGGGGGAACGCGTTGCAGCCGTAACCCGCATATTGCCCGTCACACCAGTCAACCAGCGTGCGACGTCCGCTCAGCCTTGCATAGAGCAAGGCCGACAAAAGGAACATGATGCGGTTACCGAGCCCCGCTATGCCTTTTACCAACAGAAATTTATTCGCGCCCATCGACCGGGAAGAGCATTGCAGCGGGCGCGCCTGAGCTTAGGGATATAGCAAGCATCAAAGCCATTTTGTCATAAATCGCGCTAATTGGGGCCCGCGCTAATTGGGGCCGGATACATTTTAGCGGTGAATATTCGTCGAAAATGTATCCGACCCTATGGATTTAAGAGCCTGCTTTCAAATACTTACATAATTGGATCCGGAGCCATTTTTTGCCTATTTTCGGGCTTAAATGGATCCGGTACCTTATTTTTTGGCGAATTCTCACCAATTGAGAGACCGACTGCCCACACTCCGTACTTGCTGAAGCAAAAGGGATCAGGAGCGGCGCAATGGAGCAGGGATTGTTCGGTGGGCTCAATGGTCAACAGCAACTGGCCGCGACCTACGGGCGCGCAGGAGAGCAAGGCGTCGAGTCCGGTCCGGTACTGATTATTGCGGGCGCAGGCACCGGCAAGACCATGACACTGGCCCACCGCACCGCGTTTTTGCTGATTAACGGGGTCGCCCCGGAGCGTATCCTGATGCTGACCTTCAGTCGCCGCGCCGCGCGGGAAATGGCCGACCGGGCCATCAAGGTGGCAAGCAGGCAACTGGCGCAAAAACGAGGAGGCAATACTCCCGTCAAGCTGGCCTGGTCCGGCACTTTTCATTCCGTTGGCAGCCGGCTGTTGAGGATGCATGCATCCGGAGTTGGCCTGGACCCGGGATTCACCATCATGGACCAGGCAGATTCCGCCGACCTGATGGACCTGCTGCGTCACGAACTCGACCTGACCCGTGCAGACCGGCGTTTCCCGAAAAAGATGACCTGTTTCGGTATTTACAGCCAGAGCGTCAACCGCCAGATGGCCCTGGAAACCGTCCTCGAGACCTATTACCCCTGGTGCATCGAATGGAATGAAGAACTGGTTCTCCTGTTCCGGGCTTACATCAAGGCCAAGCAACAGCAGTCCCTGCTCGACTACGACGACCTGCTGCTGCACTGGATGTGGCTGTGCGAGAACCGGGAACTGGCCGAACGTGTCTCTTCGCAGTTCGACCACATCCTGGTGGACGAGTACCAGGATACAAACATATTGCAGGCCAGGATTCTAAACCTGCTGCGCCCTGCCGGAAACGGCCTGACCGTCGTCGGCGATGATGCCCAGAGCATTTACGGGTTCCGGGCTGCGGAGGTCGAAAACATCCTGCAGTTCCCCAACGGCTTTACGCCACCCGCACAGGTCATTCCGCTGGAGCAGAACTACCGTTCATGCCAACCCATACTGGACTTTTCCAACGCGCTGCTCGGCGAGAGCCCGCGCGCCTATCGAAAATCACTCTATTCCGATAAGCAAGGAGGTTGTACTCCGGAACTGGTCAGCGTCGAATCAGACCAGGACCAGGCAATGTATATCGTCGACCGGATCCTGCTGGCGAGGGAGGCCGGGGCGGAATTACGCGACCAGGCAGTGCTGTTCCGTAACGGCCACCACAGCGACCGGTTGGAGGTCGAACTGGTCAGGCGGGATATTCCCTATGTGAAATACGGCGGCCTCAAGTTTCTCGAATCCGGGCACGTCAAGGATGCGCTGTCCATCCTGCGTTGGGCTGAAAACCCCAAGAACAGGGTGGCCGGTTTCAGGGTGCTGAAACTGGTGCCTGGTATCGGGCCGGTCCTGGCGGCCCGGGCATTGGACCACCTCGCACAAAATCACCACAACTTCAAAGCCTATTCCGGCTTTCGCATGCCGCATGGCGACAGCGGGTTGTGGTTGGAACTGGTTGGTCTTTTACGCCAACTGGCCGATGAAGAACATGCCTGGCACGGACAACTCGAACAGGTCCGCAAGTGGTACCAGCCCGTGCTCGAACTGAATTACGACGACCATTTCGTGCGTATTGGAGATATCGAACAGCTGGAGATGATCGGGGCGCACTACGCGAATCGCCAGCAATTCCTGGCTGAGCTCACGCTTGACCCGCCCGTCGCTTCTGGGGACCTGGCCGCATCGCCACGACTCGACGACGATTTCCTGATCCTGTCCACCATTCACAGTGCCAAGGGACAGGAATGGAAAAACGTATACATATTGAACGTCAACGACGGTAATTTTCCCAACGAATTCGCATGTGGCGACCCGGCACGCATCGAGGAGGAAAGGCGCTTGCTGTATGTCGCATCGACGCGGGCGAAAGAGTCGCTGTCGTTGATATACCCCCTGAAATACTGGGTGCCTGAACAGGCGCGTTTCGGCGACAAGCACGTTTACGGCGCCAAGTCCCGCTTTCTCACGCCCGAGGTCATGAAACACCTTGGCGTCAGCAGCTTTGGAAACATTCACCAAGCAGACAGGCGCATGACCGGCGAAACACCCCTGGTCGACCTGCGTGAGCGCGCTAATTCGATGTTCTAAAAAAGGGGCCGGATACATTTTTGCGTAGTTTTCCACGCAAAAATGTATCCGGCCCCTTTTCTCGAAGTTATTTTATTCAAGGGCTTACATAATTGTATCCGGTACCTTTTCTTACTGCTTTTTCGGATTAAATGTATCCGGCCCCTTTTTAAGGGTATGTAAGCTTTGGAATTTTGGTGAACGGCTCGATTCCGAACTCGGGGTAGATTTCGCTTGGGAAATAGAGCGTGCCGCCCTTCATCACCAGTGAGATGGTCTTGATCGCCTTGAGATCCGCCGTCGGGTCCCCGGGAACCAGGAAAAAGTCGGCCAGCTTTCCTTCCTCGATTGAACCCAGTTCATCCGCCTGCCCCAGGTAATTCGCCATGCCGTAGCTGGCCCAGGCCAGAATTTCAGGGGCCGTCATGCCGACGTCCTGGTAGAGCTCCAGTTCGCGGTGGTAGGCGAAGGAACCCCCCAGGTCGGTGCCTGGCAACAACAGGATGCCCTTTTCTTGCATGATCCTGAGGGTGTCGACGATCTTGTCGTAGGCCTGCCAGTAAGCTGTATCGTCTTCGGGCGAAGCGATTTCGGCCCAGGCTTTCCTGGCTTCACGCTGCACGCCGACCGGCATGTTGTCGATGTAGTCGACCACGCCGGGAGAAACTTTGCCGTTACGTGAGCGCAGCAGGACTTCGTGGATGGCCAGCGTCGGGTCGATGGCCACGCCGTTGGCGGCCATCGCATCGATGGTTCTCATCACGCGGGGGCTATCGAGGTCCAGCCCCGGCAGGCGGCGCAGCGCCGTCAAACGCAGCAGACTACGGGTATCTTCCCCCTCCTCCAGCACCCAGCCCAGCATGACCTGGTTGATGTGCGTCATCTCGTCGTAGCCGGCGGCGATCATCGCATCGGCGTTGGAAAATGCAGGCACATGCCCCGCCACTTTCATACCGGCGGCGTGCGCCGCTTCCACCATGGCCGGCACCCATTCGGGATTCATGCTGTTGTAGATCTTGATCTGGTAAAACTCGCCCGTCGCGTACCGTTGCACCGCGGCCAGGGCTTCTTCCTGGCTGGATACCAGTTCACCGTTGTTGGAACTAAAAGGGCTCTTGCCTTCGATAAAGCCGCTGCGGATGATGCGCGGCCCGGCCAGGCGGCCGGATTCGATTTTTTCGACCAGGCCGGACAGCACCTCGTTGTTATTGCCCATGTCGCGAACAGACGTGACGCCGGCCGCGATATTCAGCAGCGCACTGTTTTGTCCCAGGTGGCCATGCATTTCGTACATGCCGGCAACCAGCGTGCCTCCATCGCCATCAATCAGCACTTCTCCTTCCTCAAGCGGCGCATCAATCGGCAGGACTGCAGAAATACGCGCTCCACTGACCTGGACCGAAACCGGCCCGGCGCGTGATTGCGATTCCGGGTCGAACACGTAAACATTCGAGACCCGGACCGGCGTTTCGAACCTCCTGGCTACTTTTGCCTGGATCGTCTCAAAACGCTTCGCGGCATACTCTTCGGCCAGGGCCCGTATGCGTTCGTCCTCGGCCTCGAATCCCTCCCGGACAACAGCAAATCGCGGTGACACGACGGCGAAGAACCGTTCGTTCTGATCGAGCAGGAAGTAGGTCGGGTTGAGGTCAATGCCTGACAGTGCATAGCTGGTAAGCTGCAGATCTCCGTCAGGGCCCTGCACAGGCAGGTCTTCTATCCGCTCCAGCCGCAGGGTACCACCCGGCAAAACCGGCATCTCGTGGTCTTCATCCGCCAACAGGGCACGTGCGTAAATCCACAGCGCGTAGGGACTGGCGTCCTGGGCCACGTAGAGCGACGACCCGACCGGTGACGCCGTTCCCGTGCCCGTGGCGTCTTTCCAGTTGGCCTCCCCCTTCTCCAGGGTAAATCGCTCATCAACCGCGTTGCCAAAGGTCGTATTGCCTTCGATGGACCATTCCCGTGGAAAGCCCGATTCGCCAAACGTGACCGATTCACGGATCGAAGGGCCACGGCCGTTGTTGCTGTACTCGTATTCGATGCGGGCCGAGTCCGGGCTGTGAAGAACCTCTAGCTGGCCGATATCCGTGCCGCCAACCAGGACCGTAAACGACTCGGTTTCAGGGTCAGGCGAGACCAGCGGCGCCGGAGCGGATTGGGGTTTTGCAGAGGCTGCAGGCGCCGCCTCGTCTTTGGAACAGGCTGCAAGGGACAGTAGCAGCACAAGAAGGCCGCCGAACACAATTCTGTTTTTCAAGATGAAACTCCTAAGGAACGGTAGCGAGGCACTCTATCTCAACACGGGCGCCCAGGGCCAGTCCGCCCACCCCCATGGCACTGCGTGCCGGCGGATTGCTCGGGAAATACTGCATGTACACCTCGTTCATCGCAGCCCACTCCTGGATATCGGCCAGGAATACCGTGCACTTCACGACTTCACCCAGGGAGGAGCCGTGTTTCTCCAGGCTGGCCCTGATATTTTCCAGCGTCTGGCGGGTTTCGCCTGCGATACCGCCTTCAGCCAGGTTGCGGGTGCCGGGTGCGTTCCCGATTTTGCCGGACAGGTACAGCATATGCCCCACACGCACGGCATCCGAAAACGGAAGTTGCATATCCGGGTTGGCACTGTAGTGCTCGACCTCGATTTCACCAGCCCAGGCCGGCAGGTTTCCAGCCAGGCAAAAGAAAATGAGTAGTAACAGTCTGAATTTCATTGATAAATTCCCTCCAAGTAAGGTTCAAATTTCTCCGCGACGGGCAAAGCCCGCAATATGTTCCGCCGCCCGGAACGCCAGGGCCTGGATGGTCATGGTGGGCTGACCCCGCCCGGAGGTCACCAGGCTGGAGCCGTCACAAATGAACAGGTTGGGCACCTCGTGGCTGCGGTGGTAAGGGTCGACCACCGAGCTGGCCGGATCAGCGCCCATCCGGCACGTTCCCAGCAGGTGTGCGAGAACGGTTTCAGGAACCACCGGTTCGCGCCAGGTGGTATTGGCGCCCGCCGCCTCCAGCAATTCCATGGAGCGATCCTGCATGAATTTCATCATGGCCAGGTCGTCGTCGTGGTCGCGGTAGGTGATGCGCATGGCGGGGCGGCCCGCACCGTCCTTGTGCTCAGGGTCCAGCGTGATGTTGTTGGACTCCTGCGCCAACGAGGTCGTGCTGGCCAAAAGCATCATGCGGCGGGTGAAATTCCTGCGCAGCATGTCCTTGTGCGCCTTGCCCCAGCGCGGCGCATCCGGCGGCAGGCCGTTCTGGGCAAACAGGATGGGGGACGCCTGGATAAACGCCCGGGCGTCGATCCCACCACCGCCGTAAAAGCCCCGCTGCGGATCGTTTTCATAAAAATCATGAATGATCCGGGTGACCTGCACACTTTTGTGCTCGTTCAGGGGTTCGTCAAAAAACGCGTAGGCGGCTGAGTGGCCATTGGCCATCAGGTATTTTCCGACCAGGCCCGAGCCGTTGGCCAGCCCGTCCGGATGGCGCGATGACTCCGACATCAACAGCAGACGCGGCGTTTCACCGCCGTTGGCGGCCACGATAACGGCTTTCGCCTTTTGTGCCTGAGGGGCACCTTCGGCATCAAAGTAGGCAACCTCGCTCACGCGCCCCGCCTGGTTGGTTTCGATTTTGAACACCGTCGACAGGGGGCGGATCTCACAGCGGCCGGTTGCTTCAGCCAGGGGAATCATGGCCGCCAGGGTGGAAGACTTGGCGTTCGCCTCGCAACCGAAACCCATGCAAAAACCGCAATGCAAACAGGCCGGCCGGTTATTGTGCGGCTTTGAGAGGATGGCCATGGGTGCCGGCTGAGCGTGCAGACCCAGCTTTTTTGCCCCCTTTTCAAGCAGTACACCTGAAGACTTGACCGGCAGGGGCGGCACCGGAAAAGGTTTCGAGCGCGGAGCGTCGAAGGGGCCGGGCGCCCCGGAAACACCTATTTCCCAGTCAACCCGCGTGTAATACGGCTCGAGTTCCTCGTAGCTCAGCGGCCAGTCGGCAAAACCGGTACCGCTGATCTCGCCCAGCAGGCTGCGTTCCTTGAAATCCAGGGGGCGCATTCGCCAGTAATTGGCTGTGAAATGCACGCTGCTGCCGCCTACTCCGCGGGCATACAGGGCCGGCGCCGGACCCTGGCTGTGAACGACAGCCTTTTCCTGCCTCGTGTGGCGGAATGTCTGCCTGTCCTCCCACAGGGGATGACTGGTCATCTCCCCTTGAATAAAAACGCCTAGTTCGTCGTGGCTGAAGTCCTTGGCCCGCCGGTAAGGGCCCTGTTCGAGCACGACCACCTCGAACCCTGCCGTCGAGAGTTGCTTGGCCAGGACGCCCCCGGAAGCGCCCGATCCAATGATGACAAAGTCAACTTCACGGCGGGTATCGAACACGGCCAGCGGCCTATCCTTCTGCATGATCACCCTCTCCCGCAAGCAGCTGTGCATCGTAATAGCCAAACGGCGGTTGCCAGGCGTGCAGGTTCTCGAATCCCAGCAACTTCCAGCCGGCCTTGTCGGTATTGCCACCCCAGGACGGCAAGGCGAACAGCCCGCAATGGGTCAGAAAAATCATGTTTTCGAAAAATGGCGTGTCTTCGATCGTTTGCAGGATCGCCGTTTGCTGATCGAAAGGTAGTGCGGCAAAGCCAGATGCTCCGGCAGAAACATCCCTGGCTCGGCGGTCGATATCCTGCAAGCCCTGCCTTAACAGGGGCGCCAGGGCGGCCAGGAATCCGCCCAGCACATTGTCGATAAAGTAGACGGCGCCCGCTTCTGAAGCCCCCGGCAAATCATCCGGCGGGATGACCTGGTCGACTACCGCGGCAAAACCTGCGGCTTCGTCTTCCGAAATATTGACCCAGGCTCCGTGCGCGGCCTGTTGCTCAGCCGCGTGGTGCCCGGCAGCCAGCAGCATCGGGGCATTGAGTGCAAGCCAGCCCCCACCGGCCAGTTTGCCGCTTTCCACGAGGAAACGGCGGCGTCCTGAAACGCTGTTTTTCATTCGACTCTCCAGTTTGTATTCATGGCATTTCTGATTATTGGTATTCACTATAGGTGAAATTCACCAGCCCAGTGCCCGGATTTCCAACCGGGAACTGGCCGGTGTACGTGTTTTGCTCTATGGTTTTAGCAGGCCCCGAAGGGTGTATTGAAAGCCAAAAAGGAAACAGGAATGGATCGTCGTCAATTTGTTACCTCTGTCATGGGCGGAATCGGTATGAGTATGTTGCCTGCCTGGTTGAATGCCGCCGCAAAGCCCGCGGCGAAACCACTGAAAATCCTCATCCTGGGCGGCACCGGCTTTCTCGGCCCGCACACGGTGGAGTATGCGCTGGCGCGCGGTCACGATATCACCCTGTTCAACCGCGGCAAGACAAACCTGGGCCTGTTCCCCAATCTTGAAACCATCATTGGCGACCGCGACCCCGAGGTTAACGCGGGACTCTCGGGGCTCGAAGGACGCCAGTGGGACGCGGTGATCGATAACTCGGGTTATGTTCCACGCATGGTGGACGCGTCTGCCAGGCTGCTGGCGGAAAACACCGGACAATACCTGTTCGTTTCCACCATCTGCCAGTATGACAACTGGATCGAGGGTGGGCAGTTCGGTACCGAAGAAAGGCCGCGGGCGGTGTTGGAAGACCCGGCAACAGAAGATGTATCAAAGTTCTACTGCGAACTGAAAGCCTATTGCGAGCGTTCGGTGGAAGAGGTGATGGGCAACCGCGTAACGCAAATCCGCCCGGGCCTGATTGTCGGGCCACTGGACAAGAGTGACCGCTATACCTACTGGCCGGTGCGCATGGACCGTGGCGGCGAAGTACTGGCGCCTGGTAAACCCTCGGACCTGACCCAGTACGTCGACGTGCGCGACCTGGCGAAGTTCATGGTCCACTGCGTGGAGAGAAACCTGACCGGTGCCTTCAATGCCGTCAGCATGCCCATGCCGTGGGGTGAGTTCCTCGAAGGGACTGCAAACGCCGTCAACCCGGGGGCCAGGCTGACCTGGGTTCCCGCGGAATTCCTGGAAGAGCAGGACGTTCAGCCCTGGCGCGACCTGCATATGTGGGCCGACAGGGAAAGCCCCATGTCCGGGTCATTGAGCTGGTCATCACAAAAAGCCGTTGACGCCGGCATGACTTTCCGCCCGGTCGAGGAAACCGCCAGGGATACGCTTGCATGGTTCAAAACCTTGCCGGAGGAGCGCCGGGTCAGTTTACGCACCGGTTTGAGCACGGCACGCGAAACCGAGGTGCTGGCCGCGTGGCACGCAAAACAAGAACAGACGTAAAAGGGCGTAAGCATGTACACACTTTATATAGGCAACAAAAACTACTCGTCCTGGTCACTTCGGCCATGGGTCCTGATGTCCGTCCTCTCGATCCCGTTCAAAGAACAATTGATGCCCTTTGAGCCAGGCTCGAGTTGGCAGAAGTTTCGCGGATTCTCACGCAGCGGCCTGGTTCCCTGCCTGCATGACGGGGATACCGTCGTCTGGGATTCACTCGCCATCACCGAGTACCTCGCAGAGCGGCATGCGGGTGTATGGCCCGAAGACAGTGGGGCACGGGCCTGGGCTCGCTGCGTCACGTGTGAGATGCACTCCGGCTTCTTCGCGCTGCGCGGCCAGTGCCCGATGAACTGCGGTGTACGCGTGGAACTGCGCGAAATCGGCTCGTCCCTGCAGGCTAATCTCGACCGCCTGGATGAAATCTGGAGCGAAGGGCTGGAACGTTTCGGCGGCCCCTTCCTGTCCGGCCGGAACTTTACGGCCGCGGACGCATTTTTCGTCCCGGTCGCTTTCAGGGTGCAGACATATAATCTACCCCTGGCTAAGGTCTCAAGGGACTACGCGGAAACGCTGCTCGATCTGCCTGCCGCGCAGGAATGGTACGAGGCGGCCCTAAAAGAACCGTGGCGTGAACAACACCACGAGGATGAAATTTCCGGGGTGGGCCAGGTGCAGATGGACTTCAGGCAAGCCTGACAGCGCGACGCCATGACACCAGCCATCAACCTGTTGCGCAAGACCAGGACCGAGCACTCGGTCCACGAATACCAGCACGATGCATCGAGCGAATCGTTTGGTCTGGAGGCGGCTGAAAAGCTGGGCATCGAGCCGGAACGGGTTTTCAAGACCCTGGTCGTCAAGCTGGACAGTGGTCAAATGGCGGTTGGCATCGTTGCGGTTTCATCGATGCTCAGCCTGAAACGCATCGCAAAGGCCTGTGGCGCCAAGAAAGCCGTTATGGCCAGTCCGCCGGATGTCGAGCGCACAACGGGTTACGTGCTGGGTGGGGTCAGCCCGCTCGGCCAGAAAAGACGGCTCAAAACCGTTATCGATGCCTCGGCCAGCCATTTTGATACTGTGTTTGTCAGTGCCGGAAAAAGAGGCATGGATATCGAGTTGAAGCCGGGCGACCTCGCCAGCCTTGTAAACGCAGGCTTTGCAGAAATACGCCAGTAAAATTCTTTCGGCAACTCGTGCTTAAATGGCCGCCGGCTTAAGAAACGAAAGTTTTTCAATCACCATACCCAGGCCCCGAAGGAACATCCTGAGCGGTGGCGGCAGGTCGTCCCAGTCCATGCTGTCCATGGTGTTCTTGAGACCCAGGCCCAGTTCGGTATCGCCCTCGATGCGGATGCGGCGCTGGAAAAACAGGGTGTCGTGGTCGACCTGGCGCGTGGCCAGCAAAGTAAAATCAAGCAACTCACCGCTGATGCAAACATCCTCCTCCCTGTCCCGATCGACCGGTACAAAGCCCTGCGCAGCCGCTTCGATCAGCCAGTCCACGTTGGCGTCGGTAATCCGGATGCGGATCAGGCTGCCATCCAGGAATTCCAGCTCCCCTGTTTCCAGCGGTTCCTTGAACGCCCGGTTCAGCGCGATATGCAGCACCGGTTTCTGTGCCGCGTAGGGCACGAGCCGTCCCGGCAGGCCGATCGCATGGTGGGCAGCGGTGCGCAATACGTCGGGGATAGGCAACATGATAAAACTCCGGTTTCAGGCAGCCAGTATAGATTGTGGCGTTTTTCAGGATTTGACCCGGGTCAAGATGGGTCCTGTACGAAGCGCAGGGCGAGGCCCATTTCGGAGCGGCGATGGTATAAACTTTGATGCGGATCAATATGCCCCCGGATTACACCCCTAGAATGGGGTGCTTGTGTCGTAACGGTAATCAACATGGAATTGGTCTGTCCCGCAGGTAACCTGCCCTCGTTGAAGGCGGCTGTCGATAACGGCGCCGACTCGGTGTACGTAGGCTTCAAGGACGATACCAATGCCAGGCATTTTGCCGGGCTGAACTTTACCGAACGCACCTTCACGAAGGCCGTTGAATACGCCCAGTCCCGCGGTCGGAAGATCTTCGTGGCAATCAACACCTACCCGCAGGCGGGCAGCTTCGAGCGCTGGCAGGCGGCCGTGGACCAGGCGGCGGATTATGGCGTCAATGCACTGATCCTGGCCGACATGGGCGTGATGGACTACGCGGCCAAACGCCGGCCGGACCTGCGCCTGCACCTGTCCGTGCAGGGGTCCGTGACCACGGCGGCCGGCATCCGGTTTTTCCATGATCACTTTGGCATCAGGCGCGTGGTGCTTCCGCGCGTACTGTCGGTCAACCAGGTGGCCCAGGTGATCAAGGAATCTCCCGTGCCGGTGGAGACTTTCGGATTTGGCAGCCTGTGCGTCATGGTCGAGGGCCGCTGCCTGCTGTCCAGCTACGCCACGGGCCGTTCGCCCAATACCTACGGCGCCTGCTCACCCGCTTCCCATGTGCGCTGGGAGGAAACCGAAGACGGCGGCACCAATACCCGTCTCAACGGTGTCTTGATCGACCACTTCGGAAAAGACGAAAAAGCCGGTTATCCAACCCTGTGCAAAGGCCGTTTCCAGGTAGGCGACCACACGTTTTATGCCCTGGAAGAGCCAACCAGTCTGAATACGCTGGCCATATTGCCAAAACTGAAAGAGATCGGTGTCAGCGCGATCAAGGTCGAGGGGCGCCAACGCAGTCCGGCCTATGTGGCACAGGTCACGGCTGTGATGCGCGCAGCAATCGACGCCTGCCTGCGCGATCCGGAGAACTACGAGCCGATGGGCCCGTGGATGCAGAAACTCGGCGCCGTGTCGGAAGGCTCACAGACTACCCTGGGCGCCTACCACCGGCCGTGGCAGTGAGAGGGTGAGAATGAAACTCTCCATTGGCCCCATCCTCTGTTTCTGGGAGCGCGACCAGGTTCTTGATTTCTACCAGGCCGCAGCGGACAGCCCGGCGGACATCGTCTACCTGGGCGAGGTGATCTGTTCCAAGCGCAGGCTGATCAAGCCGGAGGACTGGTTCGCGATTGGCCGCGAACTCAGGCAGGCCGGCAAGGAAGTCCTGCTCTCGACGCTGACCCTGATCGAGGCGGCCTCCGAGGCATCCGCCGTCAAACGGCTGTGCGAAAACGAAGAATTCATGGTCGAGGCGAACGATTTCTCGGCCATCCAGTATCTCAGTTCCGCCGGCAGGCAATTTGCTACCGGTCCCAGCGTGAATATCTACAATCACCGGAGCCTCTCTCTCCTGACCGGGTTGGGATTGAAGCGCTGGACACTGCCGGTGGAACTGGGACTTGATGCCCTGGCCGAACTGCAGCAACGCCGGCCCGACGGCATTGAAACCGAGGTCTTTGCGCTGGGCCGGCTGCCGCTGGCCTACTCCGCCCGTTGCTACACGGCACGCTCGGAAAACCTGCCCAAGGACGATTGCCGGTTCAAGTGCATCGACTACCCCGATGGGCGCATGCTGAGAACCCGTGAAGACCAGGATTTTCTCGTATTGAACGGTATCCAGACCCAATCCGCCCTCACCCACCAGGTACTTGACCACTACGCCGAACTCGAAACGCTGGCGGTGGATGTGCTGCGTATCAGCCCACAGTCACAAGGGGCCATGGAAATCATCGACCTGTTCGATGCGGCGCGCCGGGGAAAAGCGCCGGCGGAACTGCATGAGCAACTGATGTCCTTGCTGCCCGATGGGGCCTGCAACGGTTACCTGCTGAACTCCGCGGGAATGGACCATGAGCATCCGAACGCTGCTTGACCATCACCAGCGGCAGGTCAATCGCAAGGCCTGGACAGACCTCGGCGGGTTCACCGATGCGCTGAAAAAGGCCGGGCAGCTGAAAACCATCAGAGAAGCGGTTTCGCCGAAGCTCGAAATGACCGGGCTTTGCCACTACAGCCTGGTCAATGACGGCCCGGCGCTGGCGTTCGAAAAGGTTCGGGGCCACGACATGCCCGTTGTGGGCAATCTGTTCGGCCACGAAAAACGCGTGCTGATGGCGCTGGAGTTGACGTCGAGGGAAGAACTGCGCGCACTGGGCAAACAGTTTGCCTTCCTGAAAAGCCCGGAACTGCCCGGCAATATCGGCCAGGCCGTCGATTCCGTACCCGGCTTTGCCCGCCTGGCCCACGTCACACCGGTGCTCAAGAGCGAAGCGCCGTGGCAGAACAACCGGGTCGAGGGTCCGGATGTCGACCTGGAAAAACTGCCGGTCTCGACCTGCTGGCCGGACGACGCGGCCCCCTTGATCACCTGGGGCCTGGTCATCACGCGTGGCCCGAACAAGCCTCGGGTCAACCTTGCCATTTACCGTCTGCAGCTGATTGCACGCAACAAGCTGATCATGCGCTGGCTGGCGCACCGCGGGGGTGCGCAGGACTTCCATGAGTTCCAGCACGCCAATCCGGGCAAACCCTACCCGGTTTCGGTGGTGATCGGCGCCGACCCGGCCACGCTGCTGGCCGCGGTCACGCCCGTGCCGGATACGCTTTCCGAGTACCAGTTCGCCGGCCTCCTGCGCGGACGCCGCAGTCGCGTGGTGGACTCGCCGCTCACCGGCCTGCCGGTCCCCTGCGGCGCCGAGATCGTGCTCGAGGGTCATATTTACCCGGAAGAAACGGCCACTGAAGGCCCCTTTGCGGACCATACCGGTTATTACAACGCGCAGGCCGAGTTCCCGGTGTTTACCGTGGAACGGGTCAGCCAACGCGACAATGCCGCTTACCTGACCACCTACCTGGGCAAACCCGGCGAGGACGAGCCCTCGGTGATGGCGGCCGCCCTGAACGAAATGTTCATTCCCTTGCTGCAGGAGCAATTCCCCGAGATCACCGATTTTTACCTGCCGCCGGAGGCCTGCTCCTACCGGGTGGCTATCGTCAGCATCCGAAAACAGTATCCCGGCCATGCCCGCCGCATCATGTTCGGCATCTGGTCCTGGCTGCGGCAGTTCACCTATACCAAGACGGTCATCGTCACCGACGACGATATCGACATCCGCAACTGGGAAGACGTGATCTGGGCGATCTCGACGCGGGCCGACCCCGTGCGGGACACCCTGCTGGTGGAGAACACGCCGATCGACTACCTCGACTTCGCCAGCCCGGCTCCCGGGCTCGGCGGCAAGATGGGTATCGACGCAACGAACAAGGTTCCCCCGGAAACTAACCGGGACTGGGGCAAGCCCGCCTCCCTGGATAAAGCCACGCGCAAACGGGTGGAACAGCTGGTGCAACTGATCGGGCTGTAAGACCCGACTGAACTTACACCTTTGATTCAGGTCATTGTTGGCCGGGCAGCAGCCAGATAGAGTCCGCTGCAACGAGAAAACAGGCGCGTACTGATGGCGCGAAGAAAGGAATAAAGATGGACGATTTCACCCGATCCAATGCTTATACGACAACCGCCGACGAAATCGGCGTACCTGAAAACAGGGCGCCTGGACCCGTGGCGGACAGCGTGCCTGAAATCCCCGCCTACCTGCAGGACACCTACTACTGGGCCTATATCAATCCGCGTAACGTGAAGTGGCTGGACCGTGAAATCGTGGTGCGAACCATCTTGTGGCAGCAGCATATCAAACTGCAGAAGCTGGCTTTTGCAGAAATCGAGCCTGGCCAGAGCGTGATGCAGCCAGCGTCTGTTTATGGCAGTTTCGGTCCCAACCTGGCCCGCCACGTCGGCAGCGAGGGCCACGTGGATATCATCGACGTTGCCCGCGTGCAGGTTGACAGCACCACGCGGAAACTCGAACCCTACTCCTGGGCCTATGCGCACCACGCCAACTGCCTGCAGTGGGAAAAAGGCCCTTATGACGTCGTCGTATGCTATTTCCTGTTGCACGAGGTGCCGGAAGAGGTGAAACACCAGGTCGTCAACCACTTGCTGACCCAGGTCGAGATCGGCGGCAAAGTCGTATTTGTCGACTACGCCAAGCCGAAATGGTGGCACCCGCTGAAACTGATCACCAGCATCGTGTTCGATACGCTGGAACCTTTCGCCAAGGGCCTGTGGCGCAACAAGATCCGGGACTACGCGGCGGCTGCCGACCGCTTCAGCTGGCGTGGCGAAACCATTTTTGGTGAGCTGTTCCAGAAAGTCGTCGCAACGCGCGAGAGCTGAAACAAAAATTCCGCGGCAAAAATATCGAGGCCGGATACCGAGTTGATCAGGTATCGGGCCCCGATTTTTTATATCGGCTAAAATGCACAGCCGACCGGCCAGGCAGCTGGAAACCACGGAATAGAAAAGATGACAAACCTGCAGCAACAACTCAAACAGGCCGAGGAAGCGGAAGCGCATTTCGACGCCCTCACGATCCTGGAACAGCTGGTCGCGGCCTACCCGGACAAGCCCGAGTTCCGCTACCAGCTTGCGCTCAAGCACATCAAGACCGGTGACCCTGGCAAGGCTGAAGAACTGTTTCTGGAGTGCGCCGAGGCCGGCCTGGCCGAGCCGATGCTGGACATCAATCTCGGCCATGCGCTCAAGGCGCTTGGCCGCAGCCGTGAAGCGGCCAAGGCCTACAAGCGGGTTGCAGCCGGCTTCGACGACGTCAGCGCGTCGATCGCTTACTGGAGCCTGGCCGACCTCAAGGACTACCGATTCGGCGGACAGGAAACCGTGCTGATCCAGGGCCGCGCCCAGGTAACCGAGGCCAAACCCGGCTACCGCGCACTGATGCTGTTTGCGCTCGGCGCCGCGCGTGAGCAGCAGGGCCGCTATGAAGACGCCTTCATGGCCTTGAGTGAAGCCAACCTGATCGTCTCGGAGCATCGGCCATTCAAAGCGGATCAGTTTTTCAAACTGGTTCAATCATTGGTCAGTGAGGTAAAAACTGCAGCACCGCCAGTGGACTACCAGGGGCCGACACCGGTTTTTGTCATCGGCCTGCCGCGTTCCGGGACCACGCTGGTCGAGCAGGTGCTTGCCAGCCATTCGGAAGTCGAGTCCACGGACGAATTGCCTTACCTGGAGCGCCTCGGACTTGGCCTCGAGGAGGCCGGTGGTTACGGCTGGGCGCTGGAGCGGTTCACGCCGGAACAGCAGTCCAACTTCGCCGCGCGTTACCTGGAGTCAGTGGTGCCGTACCGGCGTGAAAACAAGCCTTTTTTCATCGATAAAAACCCGACCAATTTCCTGCATATCGGCCTGATCAAGGCCATCTTCCCCCAGGCAAAGATCATCAATGTCGTGCGCGACACCCTGGACAACACGATGGGCGTGTACAAACAGTACTTCAACCGCGGTAACGAGTTCAGCTACAGCATCCAGGGCATCATTTACTACTGGCAGGGCTACCTCACGCTGATGCGCCACTGGGAACAGTTATACCCCGGGGAAATGCTGCATCTCTCTTACGAATCGATCACCCGCAACCCGGACCAGAAAATTGCTGAAATTCTCGAATATTGCGGCCTGCCGAGGGAGGAGGCCTGCTTCCGCTTCTACGAGTCGGACCGTCCCGTGCTGACCCCCAGCGCCACCCAGGTGCGAAGCCCGATCACCGGCAAGTCGGTCGGCAGCGGGCTGAACTACCAGGAATTTATCAGGCCACATATCCCGGCGCTCGCGGAAATAACCCGCAAGGCGAAGGAAATATTGAAAATCTGAATAGGCCTCAGCGGCTGAAAGTCTCGCCGAAAAAGTCCCCTTCACGCCACATGGGCCGCTCGGGCTGGTTGCCGATGATCTCGCCAATACGTGTATTGATGCGCGTGAAGCGTGCGGCAGCGCCGTAGTTGATCGGCAAATCCAGATCGTCGCTGGGTGTGTGGTAGTGGTCTTTGAGGAATGCTTCAAAAATGGCCTGGGCGTCTGCTGTGCCGTCCATCATGGTGGTTCCGGTAACCAGGAACACCGACGGGACGCCCTGCTGCACAAAGCGATAGTGGTCGCTGCGTACAAAGATGTTCTGCTCCGGGAACGGGTCGGGTGTCAGCTTGACACCGAATTCACCCGCTGCTGATTCAACCACGTCACCCATCGTCGAGTGCTCGGCACCGAAAGCAATCACATCACCGAAGTCATAAAGTAACAGCGGCATGTCCAGGTTGACCAGGCCCGCCATGCGTTCGACCGGAACCGTCGGGTGATGGGCGAAGTACCCCGAACCAACCAGTCCTTTTTCTTCGGCGGTCACCGCCAGGAACAGAACGGAACGGCGCGGCGGCTCCTTGGCGCTGAACAGGCGTGCTGTTTCCAACATCACGGAAATGCCCGAGGCATTGTCCAGGGCGCCGTTGTTGATCGCGTCATCGTGGTCGTTGCCATGAAGCTCACCGATGTGGTCCAGGTGCGCCGTGTAGACCACGAATTCGCCATTCAACAGGGGGTCACTGCCCGGCAGGTAAGCCACGACATTCTTGCTGCTGATATTCTCATGGCTGCTGGACTGCCCCAGGCTCAGCGTTCCCTGCAGTTCAAACCCGGGCAATGCTTCACCTGCTTCGTCGCGTTCGAGCAGGTCTTCCAGGCTGTATTCCGACTCCTGGAACAGCACATCGGCAGCCGAGTAATGAACCATCACATTGCCTTGCAAGGGGCTGGTATCAGGAAACACCTCGCCCTCACCATCCAACCAACCCATCGAGGGCGTACCCACCATGGATTCCAGACGTTTCCAGGCAAAACGATTTTCTGCTCGTGGCGTATAGACGGAAACCAGTCCAATCGCACCTCGTTCGATGGCGTTGTAGGTAATTTCCCGGCCACTGGAAAAGTGAGCGCCTTCCTCGCTGGGAAAATCAAGGGGCATGCCGCGAAAGATCACCACGACTTTCCCTTCGACGTCCAGGCCTTCGTAGTCACTGTAATCCAGTGCTGGCGCATGGATTCCGTAGCCGGCAAAAACCATCCCGGCGTTAAGCGCCGATTGCCTGTGCGCCTTGTTCGGACCCGTGTAAAACTCGTCGACAAACCTGAAATCCCTCACCTCACCATTGCGTTCGAGGCTCATGCGGGCGCTGCCCTCGTCCAACCTGGCGCTGCGCAGGGGGACGTTCTGCAGATAGCCGCCCTCGTCACCGGCCGCCTGCAGGCCCATCTGCCTGAACTGGCTGGCCACGTATGCCGCGGCGATGTCGTAGCCCGCCGTACCGGGCTGGCGGCCACGCAACAAGTCGTCGGCCAGGAAGGTGATGTGGGCTTCGAGCCTCGCTTCCAACAAGGTATCGGTCTCAGCCAGTGCCGGGGTCGTAGTTGTCATGGCAAGGAGCCATGCGAGCAGGGGAGCTGATATTTTCATCGCGCCATGATAGAGAAACCGCCGGCTCAGATCGACCACTTTTCAGATGGCCGCGCGGGTCATTTTTCCGTTGACACGGCGGTAGATGCCCAGCGGATTGGAATTTTTCAGCGCATCCGGCAGCAGCGGCCCCGGCGTGTCCTGGTAGGCCACGAAGCGGGCAAAGCGCACGATGGCGTCGGCGCCCACGCTGGTCGACCAGGAAAGCGAGGATGAAGGATACGGGCCGCCGTGCTGCTGGGACGGGCACACCTCCACGCCGGTCGGATAACCATTGCAGATGACCCTTCCTACTTTATCTGCCAACAGGTCCATCAACTGGGCCTCCAGACCGGGGTCTTCACCGGCATGGATGGAGGCGGTCAGATTGCCGTCCAGGCTCTCGGCCACCGCCAGCATCTGCGCTTCGTCGCGGCAGGCGACCAACAGGGTGACCGGTCCAAACACTTCCTCCGACAATCGCTTTTCCTGAAGAAACACATCGGCGGGAACGCGGAACACGGCATTGGGCGGCGTCATGCTGCCCGTTTCGAATTCCGCCTCGTTCAGCCACTCGACACCCGCGATGCTGTTTAAGCGGTCCAAACCACGCGCCAATGCATCACGGATGCCGGGGTTCAGCAGGTAGCCGCGTGGTACGGCGTCCATGGCTTCTTTCATCTTTAATTCGAAGTCCCGGCTTTCCACCATCACGGCCAGGCCGGGGGACGTGCAAAACTGACCGGTTCCCATGCACACCGAGCCACTGAGACCGGCAGCGATGTCCGCCCCCGTGGCGGCCAGGGTTTTCGGACCGAGGAACACCGGGTTAACCGAACCCATTTCGGCATACACCGGGATCGGGTGTGGCCGTGCCGCCGCCAGGTCCATCAGGGCGCGCCCGCCACGCATGGAGCCGGTAAAGCCGACGGCCTGGACCGCCGGGTGTTTGACCAGTTCCGTGCCGGTTTCGTTGCCCGGGCTCTGCAACAATGAGAACGCGCCAGGCGGGAAGCCGGTCCTGGTGATGGCGCGTTCGAATGCGTGGCCCAGCAATTCCGACGTCGCCGGGTGTGCGGGATGCCCCTTGACCACGACGGGGTTACCGGCTGCCAGCGCTGAGGCGGTGTCGCCCCCGGGCACGCTGAAGGCAAATGGAAAATTGGACGCACCAAAAACGGCCACGGGGCCGATTCCCCTCATCATCCGGCGCAGGTCGGGTTTCGGAACCGGCCGGCGATCGGGAATCGCCGTGTCGATACTCGCCCCGACCCACTCCCCTTTCTCGGCTATCGCGGCAAAAGCCCGGAGTTGCCCGGTCGCGCGGCCGCGTTCGCCGGTCAGCCTGGCCAATCCGAGGCCAGTTTCCGCGTCGCAGGTCTCCAGCAAGCCCTCACCGAGTAATTCGATCTCGTCGGCCACGGCGTTCAGGAATCCGGCGATCTGTTTACCGGTCATTTTTTGCATGTCCCGGTAGGCCTGAGCAGCAGCCGCGAGTGCCGCGTCCACCTCGATTTTTCCGCAACCCCGGAATGAGTTGAAGCGTTCGCCGCTGTACGGGTTGAAGGACTGGAACCTGTCACCGCCGGGCATTAACCATCGGCCCGAGATCAGCGATTTGCCGGTAATTTCTGTCATTTTCCTGATTCCTGCTGTTTTTTTGTCATTTCCGCGCCCGGGCGGCCGCGGCTAGTCCCTATAATATGCGCGCAATTCTAACCCCTAGGAAAATCATTGTGAAAAATAGCTTTGACTACGTACTGCCCGATGACAAGGGCTATTTTGGCGACTACGGTGGCGCCTTTATCCCTGAACCCCTGCAGGCCATCATGGACGAGATCACGGCGGCCTACCTCGAAATCCGCCAGGATGAAGATTTCCGCGACGAGCTCGCCCGCCTTTACCGGCACTACGTAGGCCGGCCCAGTCCGCTGTTCCACGCCCGGCGACTCAGCGAAGCTTATGGCAGCGATATTTACCTGAAGCGCGAGGACCTGAACCATACCGGTGCCCACAAGATAAACCACTGCCTGGGCGAAGCCCTTCTTGCCAAGAAAATGGGCAAGAAGAAAATCATCGCCGAAACCGGCGCCGGTCAGCACGGTGTGGCACTGGCCACCGCCGCGGCCCTGCTCGGAATCGAGTGCGAAATCTTCATGGGTGAAGTGGACATGGTAAAAGAGCACCCGAACGTCGTGCGCATGGCCATCCTCGGCACCAAGGTCACACCCGCCACGCACGGCAGGAAAACCCTGAAAGAAGCTGTCGATGCAGCATTCCAGGCCTATGTTCAGGACCCGGTGAACCAGCTCTACGCGATCGGCTCCGTGGTCGGCCCCCACCCTTTCCCGATGATGGTTCGCGATTTCCAGTCGGTCGTGGGTAACGAGGCCAAAATCCAGTTCGAGGAGATGACCGGGGGCCTGCCTGCCCACCTGGTGGCCTGTGTCGGCGGTGGCTCCAACGCGATCGGGCTGTTTTCCGCTTTCATGGACGATGAGGACGTGAAGATGTGGGGCATCGAACCGTCCGGCCTGGGCCTGGCCAACGACGGCGAACACGCGGCCACGATCACCAAGGGCCAACCGGGCGTCATGCACGGCTTCAAGTCCTACATGTTGCAGGACGAAGCAGGCGAGCCGCAGGAGGTTTACTCGGTGGCCAGTGGCCTCGACTATCCGTCAGTCGGCCCCCAGCACAGTTATTTGAAGGACATCGGCCGGGTGAACTACGACCACGTCAACGATGCCGACGCGATCAGCGCGTTTTTCAAACTCTCCCGGCTCGAAGGCATCATCCCGGCCGTCGAGTCTGCCCACGCGGTCGCCTATGCCCTGCAAATGGCGGAGCGCGGCGAAAAAGGTTCCATGCTTTTGAACCTGTCCGGACGAGGCGACAAGGACATCGATTTTGTCGTGGAGAAATACGGCGCGGAATACGACTGCAAATTATAAACGTTTCGACAAGCGGGGTCAGAGCAACAATCTGACCCCTTCATTTTACCTCAAGATGCAATATATATTTGTCAATATGCAATATATATGTTACATTTTCTTCCATGAAAACCACACGGACGAAAAACCGGCTAAAACTCGCCCGGATCGAACGGGGGCTTACGCAAACCCAACTGGCGGACCTGGCCGGCGTCACACGGCAAACCATCGGCCTTATCGAGGCCGGCGCCTATAACCCCACGCTCAACTTGTGTATTCAGCTCGGCAAGGCGACCGGCAAAACGCTGGACGAGCTTTTCTGGATTCCGGGAGATTCATGATGCTTTTTGAAAAACTCAACCTTGACGAACGTGCCCGCGCCAATACCCGCTATGCCGCTGCCATTTGGCTGGGCGTAACCCAGGTGTTGTTGTTTGCGGTTATTTTCTACCGCTTGTACATCCTGGGCCAGGCGGACGATGAACTGCGGGATTTCCAGGCCGTGCTGGCCATATCCCTGTTTGGCTACATGGGCCTGCAACTGTTCCTTGGCGGCGTGATGCCTGTTCCGACCTGGAAGGGCATGATGGTTTCCTACGTCGTGCTGACCGGGATCATTACCGTGGTGTGCCTGGCCATTTACGGCTGGCCCGAAGCCAGCCAGTGGGCCAATACCTGGTTGCCGGCCCTGCTGGGGCCTGCCATCCTGGTCGCGGCCTATGCGGCAGTTGCGCGCATGGGACAGTGGCGGATCGAGAGAGAGATCCAGATGCTTGGCGGTGATTGAATAACAGTTGGGATAGTTGGGATAGTTGGGGTCAGAGTCGGGACTCTGACCCCGTTTCTACCGCTTTTACTCTTCACCCATGAACGGGTAGCCGAATTCGGTTGGCGGCACGAAGGTTTCCTTGATGGTCCGGGTCGATACCCAGCGCATCAGGTTGGCCGCTGAGCCCGCCTTGTCGTTGGTTCCGGAAGCACGGCCACCACCGAAGGGTTGCTGGCCAACCACGGCGCCGGTCGGCTTGTCGTTGATGTAGAAGTTCCCCGCAGCGTGTTCCAGCTTGCCAATCGCGAAGCTCGCCGCCGCACGGTCGTTACTGAAAATGGCCCCGGTCAGCGCGTACATCGAAGAGGTGTCACACAGGTCCAGGGTTTCTTCATACTTGTCATCGTCGTAAACGAATATGGACAGTACCGGGCCAAAAATTTCTTCCACCATGGTCTTGAAATGCGGATCCTCGGCCAGGATTACGGTCGGCTCGATGTAAAAACCGACGCTGTCGTCGTAGTTGCCACCGATGATGACTTCACCGCCCTTGTGCTTGTTCGTGTAATCGATGTAGGCAGAAATGGAATCAAAGGCCGCCTGGTCGATCACCGCCCCGAAGAAATTACGAAAATCGGTCGGCGGGCCCATAGTGACCTTGGCGATTTCCGCCTTGAGACCGGCTTCAACCTCGGGCCATAGCGAACGCGGAATGTAGGCGCGGCTGGCCGCGGAGCATTTTTGCCCCTGGTATTCGAAGGAACCGCGGACCAGGGCCGTTACCAGGGCAGGTACGTCGGCGCTGGCATGGGCAAAAACGAAATCCTTGCCGCCGGTCTCGCCGACGATCCTGGGGTAGGAACGGTAGTTGTCGATATTGCCGCCGATGGTCTTCCACATCTGCTGGAATACGCGCGTGGAACCGGTGAAATGAATACCGGACAGGTGCGGGCTGGCCAGTGCCGTATCGCCAACGTCACCACCGGAACCCGGTACGAAATTGATGACACCGGCCGGCAGGCCGGCTTCTTCCAGTATCTGCATGAACAGCCAGGGCGTGTAAACCAGCGATGAAGCCGGTTTCCAGACCACGGTATTGCCCATGATGGCCGGGGCGGTGGGCAGGTTACCAGCAATGGCCGTAAAGTTGAACGGTGTGACCGCGAAGACGAAACCCTCGAGCGGGCGGTGCTGCACGAAGTTCCAGATGCCGGGTGATGATTCAGGTTGTTTCTCGTAGATCTCCTGGGCATAGGCCACGTTGAAGCGCAGGAAGTCGATCAGTTCACAAGCCGCGTCGATCTCCGCCTGGAATGCGGTCTTGCCACCGTTCAGCATGGCGCAGGCATTCATCAGGGCACGGTACTTGACCGCCAGCAACTCGGCCGCTTTGAGGAATATGGCCGCCCGCTCCTCCCAGCGGAACTTCTGCCATTCAGCCTGGGCAGCAACGGCTGCGTCGACAGCCATCTGCACTTCCTTTGGCCCTGCCTTGTGGTAGCTGCCCAGCACGTGCTGGTGGTCATGCGGCATGACCACCTTGCCCATCCTGCCGGTCTCGATCCGTTCACCACCAATGACCAGGGGAATCTCGACCTGCCGGGAGGAAAGTTCTTCGAGCGCCTTTTTCAGCGCTTCTCTCTCGGGGCTGCCGGGTTCATAGTCGAGCACCGGTTCGTTCACTGGATAGGGCGTATTGATTACCGCGTTGTTCATCAGGTTCATGGTTGCAAAACCTCTGTTGGTTAACAGGCCGATTATCCCACTTCTAAACGACTGTTGTGCCGCCAGTGAAATATTTTCAATGACCATAAGATACTTGCCTGTTGCTTATCAACCGCCACGGTCCAGAAACCCGGAAACCGGCAGGGCGAACCGCTCCGTTTCAGCCTGGCCTGGCACGGCGCTTGAGCCGGTACAGCCAGGTTCCCGACAGCAGCAATAGCAGAATCAGTGCCGCCGCCAGGTCGTTGAATGCTTTTGCAAACGGGCCGAGAAATCGGGCGGCGTGCAGGTCCAGCAGCAAGCGCTCCCAACTGATTGGACCCGTCTGCTCGCCACGCCGCTGCCAGGCGGCGTCGGCCAGGGCGGCTGACTCGCGTTCATCAAGGACCTCGAAATCGAGTAGTTCCGGGCCGGTCCGAATCGTCTTGCTGCCGCCGCGCAGGTAAATAGCGTCCCCGCTGGCATGGCCGGCTTCCAGGCTTGCCAGACCGGTGGATCCCGCCGGAAGCTTCTCCAGCAGCCTTCCGGCTGCATCAAGCAGAAACAGGCTGTGCTCAGCCAGTAGCAGGCGGCCGTTGGGCAGGTCCAGGATGGCGAATATGTCCCGGCAGTCGGCGACGGTTTCGAAGGCAACGTCGCAACCTGTTGCAGGCGAATGCCCGATACCGTACAGGCTGCGCTGAAGTGCTTGTGGCAAGGGTGTCCGATCCAGGCCCCAGTCGTGGGCGTGGTTGACCAGGGTGCCGCTGAGGGTCAGCGCCGCCAGCCAGAACATGATCAGGGCGGCCAGGCGCCGGTGCCAGCGCGCGATCACCCGCATGCGCCGGGCCTGGTTAACGGTCACTGGAAGTCTCACGGGCAAGCCGGTCCAGTAGCAGCGCCAGCCGGGCCTGCCGGTTGACCGCGTTGACCGACATCGTCGCCCCGGTGATACCGTCGACATCACGGTCGAGCCGGAATTTCCCATCCAGGGCAGCTTGCTGGTACTGGCGGACAAAGGCCTCGCGGTGTACTTCACCGCCCCGGCTCTCGCGGAACACCAGCACCCGCAGACGCTCCAGCCGTCCCCCGTTCACGACGACACCACTGGTAATCGGTTCCGTTTTGCCGATTTCATCCAGTATCCAGGCGGTTTTCTCCCCGGCTCCGCAATAACGCACACGCACACCGGGGAAGGGCCGGTCGAGCAATTCCTCGATTTCTGTCTTGGCGTCCTGTTTCAACCAGAGGGCCTTTCTCTCACATCCTGGCAGGTTCTCGTCGAGAAAGTCGGCAGTTGACTGGTAGACCGTCTCGGCCGCCGGCGCGGCCTGGCCGGAGACGAGCCCCAGGCAGAGTGCACCTATTCTGAAAGCGGTCGTGATCCTCATGCTCAGAACTGGTAGCCGACGCCCAGGTTCCAGCCATCCATTTCCTTCTTGCCGTCCGGGGCGCCCTGGTCCTGGTAGTCGAGCTTGAACACGACGTTCGGATGCAGCCAGTAGTTAACGCCGACGTCCCACTGAGTGTACTCGCTGCCGGGCTTGCTGCCCGCCTTGTTGTCCCAGCTGTTGTAGCGGGCGAATACACCCCAGTTTTCGTTGAACCGCCAGCTCGGCTCGATATACCAGCCTGCCTGGCGATCCGCCCCGATCGCTTCCGGCCCTTCGCCATCCAGTGACCAGTCTGCATACAGGGCGCGCAGGCCGAAATGGCCGCGCTGCCAGCTCAGGTGGCCCGTATACAGCCAGGCGCCGCCGGCCAGCGGATCGGTTTCCTGGGAGATGTCCTCCTGGTACTGCACGCTTGCCGACAGCTCAAGCCCCGGGATTCCGAGCCAGCGCAGGCGGCCGGTATAGGCCTGCGAGTCGAAGCGCGCCTTGGCGCCTTTCTGGCGGCCGGCGCGGATCGCGTAGTTGTCCTCCGCCGTCGTGAACAGACCGGAATGCGCGGCAAAGTCGTAGCGGAACGCGTCTGCAAACGAACCGCCAAAGGACAAACCACCCTCCCACCAGGTGGTCGGAATGATGTTCTTTTCGATCGGGTTGCGCTCGGTTCCGTAGAACGTGGGCGGTTCATGGGTCTCGTTGAGGATACCGACGGGAAGCAGGAACAGACCGGCCTTGAAATGGTGATTCTGCGCCCAGTCATACTCGATGTAAGCCTGCTCCAATTCCACATAGCCGGGTTGGTTATCGCCGGAATAGGCGTGCTCGACTTCCAGTTCGCTGTTGAAACGCAGCCGCTCATTGAAGTCATGCTGGTAAAACAGAACGAAGCGGTGGAAGTCGAGTACGTTGCTGGACTCGCCCGTGGCCTGGTCTTCCAGCATGTTCACGTGCATCTCACCGTACCCCCCGATGCGGTTGGCGGATTGCACAACGGCCACCTGGCTGTCGATGTTTTCTGCCAGGATCTCGGCCTTTTCATTGGCATCGGAGCTGGCCCGGGTGTTTTTTTCCACCTTCTCACTCAAGCTCGCCAGGGAGGCTCTTGTCGCGTCCAGTTGATCCTGCAGGAGTTCGATCTGTTGTTGCTGAACCTTGATCAACGCACGCAAGTCGTCGCTGGCTGGCTCCGCCGCCTGTGCGGTCGTTCCGGCTGCCAGCAGCGCCGCCATCAGAAGAGGTTTCATGGTGTCTCCCATAAGCAATTATTGAATAGCACGGGAGTCTATTGAGAATGATTCCTATTTGCAAATGATTATCATTTACGGTTGACCCAGATCATTTTGCCGGCATGGTTTTACAGCACCCCTGCTTCGCATTTAGGATGGCAGGCTTGTAAATCGCACCTGCGATCAGCCCAGAGCCGAGACAAAAACACGATGAGTCATTCCAAAAAGGTCCGCTGGTCTTCACGCTTCGCTTTCCTGATGGCTGCCGTCGGTTCCGCCGTGGGACTGGCCAACATCTGGCGTTTCCCGTATACCGCCGGCGTCAGCGGTGGCGGCGCGTTCGTACTGATCTACCTGGGTGCAGTCATCCTGCTGGCGCTGCCGCTGGTAATCGCCGAATTGACTGTCGGGCGCAGGGGCAAGGCGGCGCCGCCCCAGGCGATCCGCAACGTGGCCACGGAGTCCGGCCTGTCATCCAACTGGGGCTGGATGGGCGTCATCCTGGGCGGCTTTGGCGGCACGCTGGCCCTGTCCTTCTACGCGGTGGTAGGCGGCTGGACAGCGGCCTATGTCATTGAAATGGCTTCGGGTTCCCTGCAGGGCGTTTCGACAGAAAAGGCGCAGGCTGCCTTTGGTGCATTGAACGAAAGCCCATGGACACTCCTGGTGTGGTTCAGCTTGTTCATCGGTGCCACCGTCTTCATCTCGGCACGCGGAATCCGCGCCGGCGTTGAAAAAGCCGTGAAACTCATGATGCCGGCCCTGTTCATCATGCTGCTGGTCATGGTGGGCTATGCCGTCAAGGTAGGTGAGTTCGGCCAGGCCGTAAGCTTCCTGTTTACACCGGACTTCAGCAAGGTCAACGCCAGTATCGTGCTGGCGGCTTTTGGGCAGGCCTTTTTCTCGGTCAGCGTGGGGCTGACCGCTCTGGTGGCTTACGGTTCCTATATCCGCAAAGAGACATCGATCCCACAGTCCGCGCTGATTATCGTCAGCGTCGACACCCTGGTTGCCATCCTGGCGGGCCTGGCCATTTTTCCGATCATTTTTGCCTTTGGCCTGGAGCCCGACGCCGGCCCCGGGTTGGTGTTCATCACCCTGCCCTTCGTATTTGGCGGCATCCCAGCCGGACAGTTGTTTGGCACCATGTTTTTTGTCCTGCTGCTGTTTGCGGCCCTGACATCCTCCATCGGCATGATCGAGGCCCCGGTGGCCTGGATCGCTGAAAGAACCCGCCTCAAACGAACCGGCGCCGCCCTGCTCGTCGGCGGGATCAGCTGGTTCCTCGGCCTGTTTGCCGTGCTGTCGCAAAACCGCCTGTCGGACTTCTTCCCGCTCGACGGTATCGCCATCTTTTCGGGCAAGACCTTTTTCGACCTGTTTGATTTCCTGGTGATCAACATCATGATGCCGGCGGGTGGAATCCTGATCGCCATCTTTACCGGTTGGCTGATGAAGCGGAAATACAGCCAGGAAGAACTTTACGGAGACCGCCCGACCATCTGGTACAAGGCCTGGCGAATCCTGTTACGTTATTTTGCCCCGTTGGTATTGCTCGGCGTGTTCGTCGACATGTTCCGGCAGGCAACCTGAAAACGACGCCAGCCAGGCGCGCGCCTGGCTGGATGACCTGAAAATCCGCGTGCCCTAGGCCCTGATGTCCGGGTTCAGGCTATAGGTTCCGGTCACGCTGGCCTGCGCCAGGACATGCGGTGCGATGGCATCCCGCACATGACCTCCACCGAACACACCTTCAACCGGGCAGCGTTGGACATCCAGCGCGTACAGGGTGAAGACGTAATGGTGCACAATGCTGTCGTTCCACGGCGGACAGGGGCCATCGTAACCAAAGTACTGCCCGTCCATGTCCGGGTCACCGGCGAACCAGTCGGTGTAGTTATTCAGACCGTGCCGCATGCCGCCCGGTGCCTCAGGGCCCGTTTTGCCGCGCGCGGTTACACCAGCGGCATGGGCGCCTTCTTCAATTCCTGCCAGGGATGGCGGAATATCAACCAGCACCCAGTGAAAAAAATCGAAGCGCGGCAGGTCGGCCGGCACCAAGCGCCCTTCCTGGTTGACGTCATCGGGCCTGGTCGGAACGTCCGGGTCGTGGCAGACCAGCACCAGGGATCTTGTACCTTCGGGTAAGTCACCCCAGGACAAGGCCGGGTTGCGGTTTTCTCCCAGGCTGACATGGTTTTCCGGGTCCGGCACACAGAACGCGTTGCCACCGGGAATGGGCTGACCGTCGCCAAATCCAGAACTGCTGAGTTTCATGCCTGTTCTCCTTCTGCGAGAGTTTCATTATGGATAAGGATCAGGCTTTTGTCGAAGGTCAGCATACGTTGTTTCCCCTACCTCGAGACAGAAGCCAGGAGCCGTTCATAAACGTCGACCAACCGGTCCTGCAAAACGTCAAAAGCCGGGTCGACCACGCACCGGGACGGGTCTTCATCGTACCAGTCCACGATGTCCCTGGAGCCAAGGGCAAATGGAATCACAGCCTCAAATTCCGGTACCACGCTTTTTAGCTTGGAATTATCGAAAATCGAGCTATGGGCCTTGTCGCCCCAGAAACCGGCGCCGAGGTCTTGGTCCACCTTCATCACCACGCTGGACGGCAGGTGCCTGAAGATGGGCTCACGCCCAAGATGGCCGCCAAGCACCTCAAAAATGCCATTCCAGGTCAACCACTCGTCGCTCGTAATATGGAACGCCTCACCCAGCGCCTTCTCCTTACCCAGCAGGCCGAGCAGGCCTGCCGCAAAATCACGGGCGTGGGTCATGGTCCAGACGGAAGTGCCGTCACCCGGAAGAACCACCGGCTTTCCTTCACGGATCCGGTGCAAACAGGTGAACCCGCCGTTGAAGGGGAAGCGCGCCCTGCCGTACGTATGTGAAGGACGAACGATGGTGGCCGGAAACCCCTTGTTCATTTCCTCGCGCAGGCGCTTTTCGCACGCGATCTTGTCCCGGGAATAAGCCCAGAAAGGGTTTTCCAACGGGGTTTCCTCGGTGATCGGCAGTTTTTGTGGCGGCTTCTGATAGGCCGAAGCCGAAGAAATGAACACCAACTGCCCGGTTCGGTTACGGAACAAGTCAATATCGGTTTCGACGTGGCGCGGTAAGAAAGTGACCCAGTCAATGACCGCGTCAAATTCAAGCTGGCCAAGTGCCGCAGCGGCTTGCTCCGGGCTGCGGATATCGGCAACGATGTGCCTGCAACCCGCCGGTGCCGGGCCAGACAGCCCGCGGTTCATCAGGGAGACGGACCAGCCCCGTTCTTGCGCCAGTTCCACGCAAGCCGTGCTGATGATTCCCGTGCCGCCGATAAAAAGGATGTTCATATTCTGACTCCATCAATCGTTGTCCCGCCAATTTCAGCTCAATTTCAGATAAAAATGGGTTGCCGCCGTGAGCCCCAGTTACCTGGCCGGCTTTCGAACACCCCGGCCACGACGTCCCCGCAGTGTCCACAGGCCGCGCCGGCCTCCCGGGGCGACAGCTTCCATTGCCCCAATTCGTAACCGTCCCGCGCTATCACGACCCCGCCACAGGCCGGACAATACGTGGCGGAGCCATCCGGGTCGGGTACGTTGCCGGTGTAAACGTAACGGAGGCCGTTCCGCAGCGCAACGCCGCGTGCACGGTGCAGCGTGGACCGCGGGGTGGCCGGGTGACCGGACATTTTCCAGGCGGGGAAAAACGCGGAGAAATGCAATGGCACATCGCTGCCGAGGTGATGCGTGATCCACTGCGTCATGCGCTCGATTTCATCGTCCGAGTCATTCTCACCCGGTATCACCAGGTTGGTGATTTCCAACCAGGCAGCCGTTTCCCGCGCGATGTATTCCAGGGTTAGCAGGACCGGCTCCAGCCGGCCACCACACAAGCTGCGGTAAAAGCGGTCGTTGAATGCCTTGAGGTCGATATTCACCGCGTCCATGTGCCGGAAAAACTCCTCACGTGGCTCAGCGGTGACGTAACCCGCGCTGACCGCTATGGTCCGGACACCTTGCGCCCTGCACGCGATGGCCGTGTCGACGGCATACTCGTGGAAGATAACCGGATCATTGTAGGTGAAGGCCACACTGCGACTGCCGTTTCGCACGGCCGCCTCGGCAATCGCTTCGGGCGTCGCCGCTTCCTGCAGGCGGTCAAAGTTGCGCGAATTGCTGATATCCCAGTTCTGGCAGAACTTGCAGGCCAGGTTGCAGCCGGCCGTGCCAAAAGACAGCACCGGCGTGCCGGGCAGAAAATGGTACAGCGGCTTTTTCTCAACCGGGTCGATGCAGAACCCGCTGGAACGGCCATACGTGGTCAACATGATCTGCCCGCCGCTGTTGCCGCGTACGAAACAGAGCCCCCTCTGCCCGTCGTGCAGGCGGCAAAACCGGGGACACAGGTCGCACTGGACGCGGCCGTCATCCAGTGTGTGCCAGTATCGTCCCGGCACACCTGCCAAGCCGACTGATTCGTTACGGTGTATGCCGCTTCGGGACATAACATCACTATGGTCGTGATCAGCGAGCCACGCAAGGAAGACCGGCTATACTTGAGGTGATGGCACGGACAAGAGCACCCGCGGTGGCCGGCGCTTTTTACCCGTCAGATCCTGGCGAGCTGCGCACCGTGGTCGAAACCCTTCTCGGCCGGGCCGTGGTGCAGCAGGGCCCTGCACCCCGCGCACTGGTCGTTCCGCATGCCGGTTATATTTATTCCGGGCCGGTGGCCGCGTCCGCCTACGCCCAACTGCTACCCCATGGGGATACCTGCCGCAGGGTCGTCCTGCTGGGGCCGGCACACCACGTCACGCTGCGTGGCATGGCCTTGCCCGGCGTCGATGAGTTCACCAGCCCGCTTGGTCCCGTGCCCCTGGACCGGACCGCAATCGCGGCGCTGGACCAGCCCGGCGTCACGGTCGATGCCCACGCTCATCGTCTCGAACACAGCCTGGAAGTGCAACTGCCCTTCCTGCAGATTGCAATCGGCACCTTTGAACTGGTGCCCCTGGTCGTCGGTCTGGCGGACACCGGATCCGTGGCCCGGGTAATAGACGTCCTCTGGGATTTACCTTCCACCCTGGTGGTCATCAGTACGGACCTCAGCCACTACCTGGGCTCCACCGAAGCCCGGGCAAGGGATCGCAAGACCTGCCGCTCGATCGAGGCGATGGATCCCGCGGGTATCGGCCATTCCGACGCCTGCGGAGCGGAAGCGCTCAAGGGGCTGCTGACGGCAGCCAGGCGGCGCGGCCTGACGGTGCGCACTTTGGACCTGCGTAATTCAGCTGACACGGCAGGCTCCAGGGACCGGGTGGTGGGTTACGGCGCCTGGATGTTCGTGAAGGAGGAACCATGCAATACCTCAACCTGATGGGCAGGGTGTCAACCCTGCTTCTCCTTTTCCTGGCAGCATGGCTGACGGTGCCGACCGAGAGCCGGGCGGATGAATTCACCGCGCAGCGGGCGGCTCTTATCGGAGAGATCCGTACTTATGCCCGACTGGACCACCCGCCGGGGTTGAGCGAATCCGTCCTGCAGGCCATGATGCGCGTCCGCCGGCACGAGTTCGTGCCGGCGGCTTCCAGATCCCAGGCTTATCGCAACCACCCCCTCCCGATCGGCTATGGCCAGACCATTTCACAACCCTATATCGTGGCCCTGATGACCGACCTGCTGGAATTGTCCGCTGGCGACACCGTGCTGGAAATCGGCACCGGCTCCGGTTACCAGGCGGCGGTGCTGGCCGAATTGGTTGACCGGGTTTACAGCATCGAGATCGTCGAACCACTGGCAAACCAGGTTAAAGAACGCCTCTCGCGCCTGGGATATGAAAATGTCACGACGAGGCTCGGCGATGGCTATTACGGCTGGGAGGAACACGCGCCCTTCGATGCGATTGTCGTTACGGCCGCCGCCAGCCACGTCCCACCGCCGCTGATCGCACAGCTCAAGCCCGGCGGGCGCATGGTGATCCCGGTTGGCGGGCAGTTCATGACCCAATACCTGTTACTGATCGCGAAAGACAAAGAGGGTGAGGTCACATCGCGGCAGATCACGGCCGTGCGCTTTGTGCCCCTGACTGGCAGCCACTAGGAAAGGGCCTGAGCCCGTGCGCCGCCTCCTGTATGCCGTCCTGCTGGTATCCACGGCGGCGATCGCCTATGAAATCCTGCTGATGCGCATGCTGTCGATCGTGCAATGGCATCACTTCGCGTGGATGGTGATCAGCCTGGCGCTGCTCGGCTACGGGGCCAGCGGAACGGCCATTGCCGTGGGCCGGCGCTGGCTCGAACCACGCTTCGAAGAGGCCTTCGCCGCCAGCGCGTTTCTGTTCAGCGTCACCATGGTGGTCTGCTGGGTACTGGCGCAGCGTGTGCCTTTCAACGCGCTGGAAGTTGTCTGGGAGCGACGGCAGTTGTTGCTGCTCGGTGGCATGTACCTGCTGTTCATGGTCCCGTTCTTCTTTGCAGCCGCCTGTATTGGACTGGTGTTCACCTTTCGTGGAGGCATGGCCGGGCGCGTTTACCTGTTCGATCTGCTCGGCGCCGGCGCCGGCGCCCTACTGGTCATTGCCCAGCTGTTTGCCGTACGCCCCTCGCAGGCCCTGGTGCTGCAGTCGGCCCTGGCCTTGTGCGCGGCGTCGATTGGCCCAAGGCGTCCTGCCCAAAGGTTGGTCGCCCTGACCTGGGCTGCCGCCCTGGTGGCGGCGCTGCCGACCGGTCTGCTCGAGCCCAGGCTGTCGGAGTTCAAGAGCCTGAGCCGAACTTTGCAAATTGTGGACAGCCGTGTTGTCGTCGAACGCTCGAGCCCACTGGGGCTCGTGACCGTGGTCCAGAGCCCCCGGGTGCCCTTCCGCCACGCACCGGGACTGAGCATCGCGACGCAGCATCTGCCACCGGAGCAACTGGCGGTATTCCGCGACGGCGACGGAATGAGCGTCATCTCTCGCTGGAACGGGAACGCGGCGCCGCCTGCCTATCTCGGTGATATGACTTCCGCCCTGCCGTACCACCTGCTGAACTCGCCCCGGGTTCTGGTGCTCGGTGCCGGCACCGGCTCCGACGTGCTGCAGGCGCTCTACCATAGCGCCTCCACCGTCGATGCGGTCGAACTCGACCCGCAGATGACGCGGCTGGCGAGGAAACCCTATGCAGACTTTTCCGGCGGGCTCTTTGATCGCCCCGAGGTGCGCTTGCATATCGGGGAGGCCCGCGGTTTCGCGGCCCGCAGCCGGGGCCGCTACGACCTGGTGCAGATCGGACTGCTCGACTCCTTTGCCGTATCCGGTTCCGGCGTGCAGGCGCTGAACGAAAATTACCTGTACACGGTCGAGGCGATGCGCGAATACCTGCGACTGTTGGAGCCGGGCGGTGTCCTGGCGGTAACCCGTTGGCTGAAGATCCCGCCACGAGACAGCCTGAAACTCGTGAACACGATCGCCAGGGCGCTGAGGGCAAACGGTGTCGCGGAGCCCGGCGCCCGCCTCGCCGTGATCCGCGGCTGGAATACCGTGACGCTGCTGGTCAAGAACGGCCCGATGGATGATTCCGACATCGTGGCGGTGAAGGATTTCGCAAGCCGGCGTTCATTCGACACGGTGTACTATCCCTCGATGCCGCCGGACCGCGCCAACCGCTATAACCGGCTGGACAGTCCCTGGTTCCACGAGGGTGTGCAGGCCCTGCTGGGCCCGGGCGCCCGGGAATTCGAGCGGCGCTACAAATTCAACATCCAGGCGGCCACCGACGAACGTCCGTACTTTTTCAACTTCTTCCGCTGGCCGGTTTTCTTCGAAGCACTGGCGCTGCGTGGGCGCGGCGGCGCCGCCCTGGTCGAGTGGGGCTACCTGGTGCCGGCCGCCACCCTGGTCCAGGCAGTGCTGGCGGGTTTCCTGCTTATCCTGCTGCCGCTGCTACTGGCGCGCCGCCGCTGGCCGGGCGGGATGGGAAGACGCGCGGGCGGCTACTTTTTCCTGCTGGGTCTGGCTTTCCTGTTCGTTGAGATCGCCTTTATCCAGAAGTTCACCTTGTTCCTCAGCCACCCCCTTTATGCCGTGGCCGTGGTGCTGGCAGGATTCCTGGTGTTCGCGGGAGCAGGAAGCGGCCTGTCCGGCCTGCTGGCGCAAAAGGCAGCGGTAATGGGCCGGTCCCCGGTGCATATCGCGGTAGCCGGAATCGTGGTGATCTCCCTTGCCTATGTGCTCTTTCTGCCTTCCCTGTTCGCGGCCTGGATTGGATTTACCGACGTTGCGAGGGCGGGCCTGTCACTGCTGCTGATTGCACCACTGGCGCTATTCATGGGCATGCCCTTCCCTCTTGGGCTGAAGCAACTGGCCGGCAAGGGTCCGGCCTTTATTCCCTGGGCATGGGGCATCAACGGCTTCGCTTCGATCATCAGCGCGGCGCTGGCGACACTGCTGGCGATCGAGTTCGGGTTTACCGCCGTCCTGTTACTGGCCCTGGTGTTTTACGTGGGCGCTGCCTTGCTGGCGCCGCGCCTCTAGCCGGTACGGCACCCTCTGCCTAATCTTTCTGTTTCGCCTCGCCTGCCGTCACCCAACGGTTATAAACGACGAGTGAAACGGCCGTGGTGCCCGCCAGCGCCGCGAAGATGATCCACATGGCATCCGGGTTATCGATACCCTTTGGTCCGAAGTACTGGTAGGACATGCCGGACAACAGGCCGCCAAACAGGTGTCCCAGGGCCACGCACCAGTAGAAATAGCCCATGTACATGCCGACCTTGTCCGGTGGCGCGATGCGTCCGGCGTATTCCTTGGAGCGCGGGCTCGCCATCATTTCACCCAGCGAGAAAACCAGGATCGCGGAAACCACGATCCAGCCGGTCATGCCGACCAGGTAGAGGCCGAAGCTGGCGATGGTGACGCAGACGCCGGTGATGATGCTGACCAGCGGCGTGGTTTTGCGCATCAGGTAGGAAATCAACACCTGGAACAGGATGATGCCGAAGGCGTTCAGGTTGATCAGGTGTTCCGGCTTGACCTGGCCGTGATCCAACACGGCGCGCGACCAGTTCGTGGTATCGAATCCCAGGCCCTGGCCAACGCCGGCAATCCAGCCCGCCGCAGGCCCGAAAGTGGCGATCAGGTCCGAAGTATCGACGTAGTCACGGATGTATTCCGGCAGGGTCATGAAAATCTGGTTGAAGGAAATCCAGAAACCGGCCATCAGCAGCAGGAACAGCAGGTAGCGGCCCTCGCCGATCGCCATCGGCTGCAGGAACCAGGGACGTGTGGCGCCGGGCTTTCCCGTGACGCGGAACACGATATCCAGCAGGAGGTTGCCGCCCATCCAGACCAGCGCTACCCAGCCGACCAGCGAAAAACTCCACCACTTGGAACCCATCACCAGGATCACCAGCAAGCCGCTGACCAGGAGAAAGAAGCGCAGGTTGCCAACCACTTCCACCATGCCCTTGAACACCTCGCGCAGCGAGCGCTGGGCCTCGGCCGCCGAATCCCGCGGCGGTTCCTTGTATATCAGAAGGCAGACGATGGACATGACCACGATCCAGCCGGCGGAGGCATAGAACACCAGGTCCCAGTTCCAGCCGCGCACCACGCCGGCGAAGATCGGCCCGATGAAACCGCCGACGTTCACCATCATGTAAAAAATGCCGAATCCGACCGAGCCGTTTTCCTCGTTGGTCGACTTGGCCACCGTGGAGATCACGACGGGCTTGAACATGCCGTGACCCACCGCGACCAGGAAGTAAGCGCCCAGGAAAGGCCAGAACCCGGTCGGCAGGGACAACAGGATATAAGCCGGCGCCATCACCAACGCTGAGGCCAGGAACATCGATTTGTAGCCATAGCGATCCGCCAATGCGCCGAAGACGGCCGGGAACAGGTACAGGAAAAAGGTCGCGATCCCCTGGATCACACCACGGTCGGCTGATGAAAACCCCAGCCCGCCCTCCTCGATCGGGCCTGTCAGGTAGAGCGCGGATACGGCATAAAAGCCGTACCAACCCATGCGTTCGAAAATCTCCATCGTGTTGGCCGCCCAGAACGAGCGGGGAAACTGGCGCAGCACACCTTGTTTTGCAGTCATGAAAGTACCTATCCGAAGCCGGGCGATAATTTGGCCCACGCTACGTCACCGAAGGGCGTGAACGCAAGCCTTGACGGCATGAAAATCCGCGGTCAGAGTAACAAGCCACATGGCCTTGGCCCCACAAAAGGAAAACGGAATGGCGGACAGCGACCAGAAGCAGAGCCCACTAAGAGAAATTGTCCAGCCTTTCGTCGATGCCGCCCACGCACCCCGCCCCCTGTGGGGTAACAACCTTCAATACCTGATCGAGGGCTTCCTGTATTTCGGCATCCTCAACTACCTCGTTATCTACTGTGTCGAGAACATCGGCACCAACGAAATACAGGCCGGCTGGGTGGTCACCATCCTGGCCGGCGGCATCACTTTCACCCAGTTCCTGATGGGTGGCCTGGTGGACCGCTGGGGCACCCGGCGGGGGCTGTTGATTGCATTGGGCGTTCTGCTGGTGGGAAGGGCTGTGCTTTCTGCCTCTGGAACCATGGGTTTACCCACCGAAGGGGCATTTTCACCTGCATTTATGACGCTGCTGGGGGGTATCGTTATTATTCTGCTGGGGTACGGGCTGTATGAACCGGCTTCGTATTCCATTGTTCGCCAGGTCACCACCGCCAAAACATCGGCCATGGGTTTCGCCATGCTCTACGCACTGATGAACCTGGGCGGCTTCCTCTTGTCCTTCCTTGGTCCCGCCCGCCGCGCCATCGGAATCGGCGGTCTGTACTGGGTGTTCACCGGCCTGACCGCCGTTGCGCTCGTTCTTACCGCCATCATCCTGAACAAGCGCACCATGACCGAAGCGATTGCCTCGGCCCGGGTCGAGCGAGGCGAGGCGCCGCTGGTGGAAGATGATTCCGGTTCTGGCCAGGCAGCCAAGGGTGGGGGAATCAAGCAATGGCTGCGGGAACACCCGATGGCCGACCCGCGATTTTCCTTCTTCATTTTTATCCTGATACCCGTGCAAACCCTGTTCGCACACAACTACCTGACCATTCCGCTTTACGTGAAACGGGTCTACGAGGGAACCTGGCTGGGTAACAATTTCGAAGTAGCCGTCAACTTCAACCCGCTGCTGATTTTTCTGCTGGTCCCGATCGTTGCGGCTTTCACACGTAAAACAGATATCCACAAGCTGATGGTCGTGGGCACAGCCATCATGGCGATGCCGACCTTCCTCCTGGCCTTTGGCCCGAGCGTGCCGATGCTGGCTTCCTACCTGGTCCTGATGACCTTCGGCGAAGCGATCTGGCAACCCCGCTTCTTGCAATACGTGGCCGAAACCGCACCCGAAGGCAAAATGGGCGCCTACCTCGGAGTCGCCCGCCTGCCCTGGTTCCTGACCAAGATGATCACCGGCCTCTACGCCGGCTGGTTCCTGATGCACTACATCCCGGAGGGCGGCCCGATGCACTCCGGAGCCATGTGGTTCTGGCACGGTATGATTGCCATCATCACGCCGATCATGCTGATGGTGGCGGCCCGCTGGCTGAAGAAGGGATTCAAGGGCTGATTTCCAGAAATTTGATAGTTGGTTCTAGAGAGGACTTGATGTGCCGCGCAAACCATGCACCTGAATAAGTGCGGTAATCGACATGATTTGGTGTTAAGGCCATTTAGGGTGTATTTTTAGAAAGCTAACGGGCCCGTTAGAGGCCTTTACTATTCATGCCGTATTGGGGATATATATGAACAAGCCTGTAAAGTCTTATTTCACTCCGTTCCTTACCCGTACGTTCCTCCTCGTTATTTGCACCTCATTTTTCGTTCAACCGGCCCTCGCTGAAGATTTCAGCTTTCCCGGTTTGAGCGGTACCGTGACGGTGACCGAGGACCAGTATGGGATACCCACGATCAGGGGTGACTCGGAACTGGACGTTGTTTTTGTGCAGGGCTACCTGCACGCACGCGACCGCTTTTTCCAGATGGACCGCGACCGCAAAGGCGCAGCCGGGCGGGCAGCCGAGTTACTCGGCGAGGCGGCACTGAGTTCGGATGTGCTGTACCGGACATTTGGTCTCGACCGCGCAGCCATGAAGACCTGGGCCGCCCTGGACGCAGACACCAAGGGCTGGTTACAGGCCTATGCGAACGGGGTCAACACCTACCTGAACAACAATCCCCTGCCGCCGGAATACACGCTGCTCGAGTTGACCAAGACCGATCCGTGGACCGTGATGGACAGCATCCTGATCGGTAAAGGGCTGGCAGCCGGTTTCTCACTGGATACCGGTGATATCGACAACACCATTCGCCTCGGTGCCTACAGTGCGGTCGGAGAGATCGCCGGTATTAACGGGCAAGCCCTGTTCTTCGAAGACACCCATCGCTCCGCCCCCCCCGACGGCCGAGTAACGGCCCCGGACTTCCTGTCGGCCATGGCGGCCGCCGCTGGGCAAAACGTGGAAGCCGCACCGGGGAAGATCGACAAGCCCCGGATCGAAGTTACCGGCAACCAGCAGGTCTCCGAAACCACGCTTGCGCTGGCCAAAAAATTCAAGGCACAGCTGGACAACGCACCGCTGGCCAGAAAATTCATGCAGAACCGCGAACAGCCCAACGGCAGTAACGCCTGGCTGGTTTCCGGTGAACACACGGCCAGCGGCAACCCGATGATTGCCAACGATCCCCACCTGACCATGAATACCCCGGCCATCTGGTACGAGGCCCACCTGGTATTCAACCGGGACGGCGAGGAGTGGCATATCAACGGTGTGAACCCCCCGGGTGAACCCGGCGCATTACTTGGCTGCAACAACGCCGCCTGCTGGGGCATGACGGTCAACCCGCTGGATATCACGGATTTCTTCCAGGAACAATTCCTGACCAACGCGCTCACGCTGCCCACCCATACCGTGTACAAGGGCACGCCTGAGCCGATTCAGCAGGTATTCAATTCCTGGTTCATCAACGTGATTGGTGACGGAGTACCGGACAACATGGTCCGTGCCCCGGTCGGCTATACCGACGGCGCCATTTCCCTGGTTATCCCGCGCCGCAACGACGGCCCGGTGGTGAGCATCGACGGCAACGCCGGTATTTCAGCCGCATTCACCGGATTCCGTGACACGCATGAACTCACGATGTTCCGCAAGCTGGACCTGTCGCGTAACCTCGATGAACTCCAGGAAGCACTGAGCTACTTCGACGTCGGCGTCCAGAACGTTTACTGGGCCGATGTCGAGGGCAATATTGCCTGGATCACCACGTCTGAGAAACCACTGCGTGAGGACCTCGCGAGCTTTACCATCGATGGATTGCCACCCTGGTTTATCCGCGACGGTACCGGAGCGGCGGCCAACGAATGGCTGCCTGTTTCGAACCCGCAGCCCAACCAGGCCCTGGACTTCGAAATTCTGCCCGCCGACGAGATGCCCCACCTGATCAACCCGGCGAACGGTTTTGTGACCAATGCCAACAACGATCCGGTCGGCACCACCCTGGACAACGTCCCTTATAACGAGGTGCGCCCCAGCGGCACCGGTCTTTATTACCTGGATTCCCACTACTCCGCATACCGGATGGGACGGGTCGACCGTGAAGTCAAGGCACTGATCGATTCCGGCACCCCGGTCACGGTGGACCACCTGAAAAACATCCAGGCCAACGTGAACTTGCCGGATGCCGAACTGGTACTACCCACCCTGCTGGCGATCATGTCACAGGTTCCCGTACCGAACCCGTCCCCGATGGCGCAGGCTCTGGACGTGCTTTCCGACTGGGACTACAAGGCCAATACCGGTATCGCTGAAGGTTGGGACGCCGGCGACGACCCGGTGATGACGACAGAACCGACCGAACAGGAAGTGCGCAGCGCTGCCGCCGCAACGGTATTTGCCATGTGGCGTTCCATGCTGGTGCAAAACACCATCAACGCCACGCTGACTGCATACGGCCTGGGTGATTACCTGCCGCCGAGCACTGCGGCGTACAACGCCTTCAAGTACCACCTCGAAAACTACCCGACCGCGGGTGGCGTGGGAGCTTCCGGCGTTAATTTCTTCAGCAACGGCCTGGCCGAAACGGTGGCCGGCAGCCTGCAGATGGCACTGGAACGGCTGGCATCCGACGAGTTCGCGCCGGCTTTTGCCAACTCCACCGACGTACTGGATTATGCCTGGGGCAAGTTGCACCGCATCACCTTTGACCACACCCTGAATGCCGATCCGTTAAATATCCCCAACGGCGGCGGATTCATGGACCTAGAACCAGACCTGCCAGGCCTGGCCAGGCAAGGTGGTTACCAGGCGGTCGATGCTTCATCACACAGTGCCACCGCCGACGGCCTGAACGAGTTCATGTTCGGGCACGGCCCAAGCCGGCGTTTTGTCGCCGACATGGCACCGATGGCAGTAGAAGCCGAGGAAGTGATCCCCGGCGGCCAGAGCGGCCTGTTCTACCACCCCAACTATTCCAGCCAGTTGCCCTTGTGGTTGACCAACGGTTACCACCCAATGGCATTGACCACGGAGGACGCCGATGCCGTCGCCGTATCGACGTACACATTTGGCCCGGCGATGCCGGCGGAAGGCTCTGAAGAGGAGAACAACAATGACTAAGCGTATCTTCCTGCTTCTTCTCATCACCCTGTTTTCAGCCAATGCATTGGCCGAATACGTCACGTACCCAACCAACAAGGACGGCAGCACCATAACGGGCCTGCTGACCGCGGACTTCGACCCCAGTAACTCGGTCGTTCCCATCCCGACCAACCTGTTTTTCAGTGGCACAGCCGACTTTACGCTGAACCCCCCGGTTGACGACCCGAACGACTTCAGCGACCCATTCGTGGCCCTGAGCGCCACCGACGGTTTCAGCACCACCGAGAAATGGGTGACAACGTTTACATCCGAACCCTACTCACTGGAGTTCAGTTCGGTTGTCGCTGGTGAGTCCGTGCGCTTGTTCGAAGTGAGCACCGTGTTCGGCACCATCGTCCAGGTCAGCGGCATTGTTCGCGAACTGGTGCCCAATGTGGAGTACATGGCCGTTTCGAGCGGCAATACACTGGTTATTCTGCCGCTCTCACCATTGAAGGAAATGACGACCTACATGGCCGTCCTGACCAACGACATCAATGACTCGCAGGGCAACGACGCCACCCCGGACACCACTTACCATCTGTCCAAGAAGCAGACCCCATGGTTGGACGAAAACGGCAACAGCACCTATCCGCTGGTCAGCGACGAACTCGCTGCAACCCTGGAAGGCCTGCGGCAAGTGACGTTTGCCCAGGAAGCTGCAGCAGAGTCCGTCGGTATCCCGAAGGAAGACATTGTCCTGAGCTGGACCGCCCAGACGCAGTCCATCACCCCGGTTCTGAAAAACCTGCGCAGCATCGCCAGGCCAGCCCCGACCGTGGTCGGGCCCACCGGCCTGAACACCGCCGCTGTCGGCGGTGCAGGTATCGCCGATATCTATGCCGGCATCATCACGCTGCCTTACTACCTGGGTGTTCCCAGCGCGGAAAACCCCGTTGCTCCATTGACGGATTTCTGGACAGCCTCGCCAGGTGCCTACGTGGCGCCTTTCGATGCCCTGGGGCTTGACCCGACGTCCACCAACGTGACCGTCGCCAATCCTTTCCCGGTAACCACCAGCATGCAGACCGTACCGCTGCTGATGACCGTGCCCAACGCGAATAGCGGACAGCAACGGCCATCCGCCGGCTGGCCCGTGGTGATTTTTGCACACGGCATCACCGGCAACCGCTCGCAGATGCTGGCCATGGCCGATACGGCGGCCCTGGCGGGTTATGCCGTCATTGCCATCGACGCCCCGCTTCACGGCATCACGCCTGAAGACACCGCACTGGCGCCGCTCTACATCGAGAACACACCGTTTGCGCCGATCGCCAACGAGCGCACCTTCGATGTCGACTACGTCAATAATGCGACGGGCGCACCGGGGCCTGACGGGATCGTGGACGGTTCCGGCACGCACATCATCAACCTGACCAGCATGCTGACGAGCCGCGACAACCTTCGCCAGGGCGAAGCAGACCTGTCGATACTGGCGGTGACGATTCCCAGCATCAGTTACAACGGCGACATGCTGCCCGACCTTGATGGATCAAGCGTTGCGTTTGCGGGCCTGTCGATGGGGTCGATCATGGGCACACCCTTTGTCGCCCTGGAGCCCTCGGTGAACAATGCCTTCCTCTCGGTTCCGATGGGTGGCATTGCCAGGGGCCTGGAAGCTTCCGAGACCTTTGGGCCAAGAATCCGGGCTGGCCTCGCGGCCGCCGGCGTCTTCCCGGGCAGTGACGATTACGAGCAGTTCTTTATCGCGTTCCAGACCGTGATTGATTCGGGTGACCCGATCAACTGGTCAACGGAAGCAGCCCTGTATAACAACGTCGTCCTGCACGAGGTGATCGGCGACACCGTGAATCCGAACTACGTGCCCAACGCGCCACTTTCCGGCACGGAACCGATGATCCGGGCCATGGGCCTGACACCTTACTCCAGCACCCAGATGAATCCCGCTGGCCTGGACCTGGTTGGACGATTCGTTCCCCCGGCAAGCCATGGTTCCTTCCTGAGCCCGGCGACTTCACCGGCAGCGACCGCGGAGATGCAGAAACAAATGGCATCTTTCCTGGCGACACGCGGAACAACGGTCGTTGTAGAAGATGCAGCAACGATGGTGCCAGCCGCCGTACCGGCTGCGGAGCAATCCGGAGATTCGGAAAAAGCGGCGCCACCGGCAGACAAACTGAAACTCACGATCAAGAAGGGAGGCTGACATGAAAGATCTGGCAACGATGAAAGCCCCCGGAACACGAGTGATCGAGGAGCAAGGCATGAACAAGACAAAGACCGCAAAACGCAAGATCGCGGCAGCGCTGGCGCTGGCACTGGCTGCTACCGTCAGTGCGCCGGCACAGGCCATCGAGTTTTCCAAGGGAGAACTGACCGGCAGTTTCGATACCACGGTGAGCTACGGCCTGCTGTGGCGCGCTGATGACCTTGACCCGCAAAACGTGGGCAAGGGCTACCTCAACCCGCTCGACTTTACGTTGAGCAACGCCGAGCGCCGCCAGTCGCCGGGACGCTGGTCCGTCAACAACGACGACGGCAACCGCAACTACCCCGATGGCGGTGAAGTGGTCGCCAACACGATCAAGTTCACCTCAGAACTCGACATCAAGTGGCGGAACTTTGGCTTTTTCACCCGCTTCATGGGTTTTTACGACTTTGAAAACACCGACCAGGACTTCCTGCCAAAAATCGCGGACGAACGCGTGGGCAAGGATCTCAGGATTCTCGACCTCTACGTCTGGGGCGATCACGAAATTGGTAGCCGTTACCTCAATTGGCGTCTTGGCAGCCAGGTCGTCAGCTGGGGTGAGTCCACCTTTATCCAGGGCGGTATCAACGTGATCAACCCCGTGGACGTTTCCCGCCTGCGCGTCGCCGGTGCCGAACTGAAAGAAGCCTTCGAAGGCGTCAACATGATCTCGGGCTCTATCGACCTGACACCCAGCCTGTCACTCGAAGCCCTGTACATGTTCGAGCACAAGGAAATCATTCCCGATCCCGTTGGCACTTATTTCTCTACCAACGATATCGCGACACCCGGCGGCACTTACGTGATGCTGGGCTTCGGCGCCCCCGACCAGCCGGTCATCAACCCGGACCTGTATTACACGGTCTGCAAGGAAGGCAATTTCTCGGCTTCCGACCAGAACCTGCCGCCTGAACTGATCGGGGCAGGTTGTGGCGCGGCGGTCGGTCGCACTGACGACATCAAGGCGAAAGACAGCGGGCAATACGGCGTGGCGCTGCGCTGGTTTGCTGAAGACTGGAACGCGACCGAGTTCGGCTTCTACTTCCTGAACTACCACAGCAGGTTGCCGGTACTCAGTGGTGTGGCCATCACCACGCAGTCGCCCAGCAGCGGCAAGTACTACACCGAGTACCCCGAAGACATCCAGCTGTACGGCGTCAGCTTCAACTCCAATATCGGCACCTGGGCGTGGTCCGGTGAAGTCAGCTACCGCCCCAATGCACCGTTACAGGCCGACGATGTGGAACTGCTGTTCGCAGCCTTGACGCCGCTGAACCCGCTGATCGCGGCACCGGTCTCGCAATTCAAGAGCCAGCTTCGCGGCAGCGGTGAAAACGGTTGGTTCCTGCCCGGCGAAACCGTCGATGGCTGGTTCGAACACGAGTCCTGGCAAGCCCAGACCACGATTACCAAGCTGTTTGGCCCGAACAATTTCCTGAAAGCGGACCAGATCGCCTTCGTGACCGAAATCGGTGTCAATATCGCCGACCTGCCGGACAAGGATTTCCTCAGGTACAACGGGTCAGGCACCGACACCGGTGGGGGCGCGGATTATACCAACGGTGATTTCCGCAACCCGATTACCGAACCCGCGGGCTTTGCCGACGATGTCAGCTGGGGTTACCGCATGCTCGTTCGTGGCACCTACAACAATGCCATGGGGGCGTGGACGGTCATCCCGAGCATCGGCTGGAGCCACGATGTCAGCGGCACCACGCCCGGACCGGGCGGCTCGTTTATTGACGGCCGCAAACAGCTCACCCTTGGTGTCGGATTCAGCTACCTGCAGAAGTGGCTGATAACCGGTTCCTACACCGACTATTCCGGTGGGGGCATCTACAACGCAGCGTGGGACCGGGATTTCTGGTCCGCCAGTGTTAGCTATTCATTCTGATCGCCGGAGATACTCATGCGAACTTTTACAAAATTCACCCTTTCAGCCTGCATTGGCCTCACCCTTGGCATCGGCCAGGCATTTGCCGGCGCCCAACCCGACCAGATTCACCGGCTCAGTGAAGACCTCACCCCGATGGGTTCCGAGCGGGCCGGCAACGCGGCCGGCACGATCCCGGAATGGACCGGTGGCATTACCGAGCCGCCCGCAAATTACAGCCCCGGCGATCATCACCCGAATCCCTGGCCGGAAGATAAACCGCTCTACCGTATCACCGGTGCGAATTACCAGGAATACGCCGAGCAGTTGAGCCCGGGACAGATGGCGACCTTCGCCAAGTACCCCGACACCTACTACATGGACGTGTACCAGAGCCGCCGCAGCACCTCCTTCCCGGAACATATCTATGAAATGACCGCGAAAAACGGTGCCACCGCGAAACTGGCGGACAACGGTGAAGGCGTGCTGGACGCGGCGGAAGGCTTCCCCTTCCCCTTCCCGGAAAACGCCTACGAGCTGATGTGGAACCACAAGCTCAAGTACAAGGGCACGGGCGGCGTGCGTTACAACAACCAGGTCGCCCCGACCACGGACGGCAATTTCACCACCACGGTGATCCGCGAAGAGCTGCTGGGCCTGTACTACAAGCGCGGCGTCACCATCGAAGAAATCAACAACATCCTGTTGTATTTCTTCCAGGAGATCGAGTCTCCGGCACGCCTGGCCGGCAACATCCTGCTGGTGCATGAAACCCTGAACCAGACCGCCCTGCCTCGCCAGGCCTGGATCTACAACCCGGGCCAGCGCCGCGTACGGCGTGCGCCGAACGTGGCTTACGACAACCCGGGTACCGGCTCCGACGGCCTGCGCACCAATGACATGACCGACATGTTCAACGGCGCCATGGACCGCTTCGACTGGGAGATGGTCGGCAAAAAAGAAATGCTGGTCCCTTACAACTCCTACGGTGCGCACGCCGAAGGCATCACCAACGATGAGTTCGTCATGCCAGGCCACCTGAACCCGGCCCTGATGCGCTACGAGCTGCACCGCGTGTGGGTCGTCGACGCCACCCTGAAGGAGGGTGTTCGTCACATCAATGCGCGGCGCACATTCTACCTGGACGAGGACAGCTACCAGATCGTGCTGATCGACCACTACGACGGCCGCGGCCAACTGTGGCGGGCCTCGGAATGCCACTCGGTCAACTACTACGAGGTACCCACCCTGTGGTCAACGATCGAGGCGCACTACGACCTGCAATCAGGACGTTACGTTGCCCAGGGCTTTGACAACACGATGGCGGTCAATACCTTCAACGTCGAGTTGAATCCGAGCCAGTTCACACCGGCAGCACTGCGTACGCGCGGCCGCCGCTAACCTGAAACCAAAGGGGCCGGCTTTTTGCCGGCCTCTTTTTGTCTGGAAAATATAGCCTGTGACCCGAAAACATCAGCTTCTTGCCCTTCTCTGCACCCTTTTCTTCTCTTCACACCACGCGCTGGCAAACGGCGCATCCGACCTTGACGTCGAGTACGCAGAACACATGCCCCTGGTTGGTGAGTCCATGCTGCTTGATATCACGCGTGCAGGAAATACCCTGGTAACGGTGGGTGAACGCGGCCACGTCCTGTTTTCCACCGACGGGAAAAACTGGACGCAGGCCGAGGTTGTGCCCACGCGCTCCACCCTGACCACGGTCACAAGTTCGGGCGGCCGGCTCTGGGCGGGCGGTCACGACTCGGTGATCATCACCAGCGGCGATGGCGGCAATACCTGGACACGGCAATTTTACGATGCGGAGCGTCAGCAATCCGTGATGGATCTGTACTTCACCGATGAAGACAACGGCGTCGCCATCGGCTCCTACGGCCTGTACCTGAAGACGGAAGATGGCGGGCAGAACTGGGAAGACATTGAGATTGACCCCGATGGCGGTTACCACCTGAACGCCATGATCCGCCTGGATGATGGCAGGCGCTTGATTGCCGGTGAAGCCGGTTATTCCTACCGCAGCCATGACGATGGCGAAACCTGGGAAATGCTGGACATGCCTTACATGGGTTCCATGTGGGGCGCCTTGCGCCTGGAAGGTGAATGCGTACTGTTTTACGGCCTGCGCGGCCATGCCATGGAAAGCTGCGACTTTGGAACCAGCTGGAAGGAATACGACACCGGAACCGAAGCCAGCATCTCGGGCGGCGCCTACAACGACGGCCTGGTCCTGCTGGCGGCCAACAGCGGCATGGTCCTGACCCATGACGATGGCGAGGAGTGGAGAGCGAGGCAACACTCGAGCGGTGTCGATTTTGCCGCGGTGATCGCACAGGACGACGGTACTTTCCTGCTCGTCGGAGAGGACGGCGTGTTCGAATTCCCGGAAACCGCAGCTGAGGGCAACAGCGATGACTGATAACAATACGACCCATACCCATAAAATCGCTGATTTCCTGATCCGCAACCGTGCGTTTATCGTCGGTATTTTTGTACTCATTACCATCGTGATGCTCTACGCGATGACGCAGCTCAAGATCGAAACCGGTTTCAAGAAGCAGTTGCCGCTGGACCACGAATACATGCAGACCTTCCTGCAATACGAGAAGGAATTTGGCGGAGCCAACCGCATCCTGGTCGCCCTGGTGGCGAAGAACGGTAATATGTTCACGACCGAGTTTTTCGAGTCATTCGAAGAAATCTCGGACCAGGTCTTTTTCATTCCGGGCGTTGACCGCGCCAGTGTGCGCTCGATCTTTACACCGAATGTCCGCTTTGTAGAAATCGTGGAGGACGGTTTTGCCGGCGGCAACGTCATACCAAGCGATTTTGCGCCTTCCGCTGAAATGTTTGAAACGGTGCGCGGCAATATCGTCAAGTCCGGCGAGATCGGCCGCCTCGTATCCAACGATTTTTCCGGCGCGATGGTCTGGGCCAACCTGCTCGAAGAGAATCCCCAGACCGGTGAACAGCTCGACTACCGCGCGGTAGCCGCCGAGCTGGAGGGCATCCGGACCAAGTACGAAAACAAGAACTACTCGGTGCACATCATCGGCTTCGCCAAGATCGTGGGTGATATCTCCGACGGCGCCAAGTCGGTGGTCTGGTTCTTCCTGTTTACCCTGATCATAACCGGCATCCTGCTGTACATTTATTCGCGTTCGATCTGGTTGACCCTGCTGCCCCTGACCTGCTCGCTGGTCGCCGTGATCTGGCAGATGGGCTCACTGAGCCTGATGGGCTACAGCCTCGACCCGATGAACATCCTGACCCCGTTCCTGATCTTTGCGATCGGTGTCAGCCACGGCGTGCAGATGATCAGCGTCTGGATTGTCGAGAAAAAATTCGGCGGACGTACGCCGGACGACTGGGTACGCAGTGGCGTTCTGAATATCGAGGATATTCCGCACCACCTGCCCCACCACGGTTCGCGTGAGACGATCAAGAAACTGTTGACGCCGGGCGCGATCGCCCTGGTCTCCGACGCCATCGGATTCATGACCATCCTGTTCATCAATATCCGGATCATCCAGGAACTGGCCATCACCGCCAGCATCGGTGTCGCGATCATCATCTTCACCAACCTGTTCCTGCTGCCCATCCTGCTGTCCTGGCTGCACATGAAAAACGCCGAGGAGTATCGTCACCGCCTGCTCAAGAAAGCGGCAAAAGACTCCAGGCTGTGGCGTTTCCTGGCCGGTTTTACCGAGCCGAAACGCGCCAGGATAACGGTCGCCGTGGCCATCCTCCTGTTTGCCGGTGGATACTGGAAGGCCCAGGACATGCAGATCGGTGACTCGGAAGCGGGTGTGCCCGAGCTGCGGCCGACAGCCCGCTACAACCAGGATGCCATGCTGATTTCCTCGCGCTTTTCACTCGGCGTCGACTTGCTGACGGTTATCGCCGAAACGGTGCCCAACGCCTGTACCGAGAATTACGAGGTGATGGATGCCATCGATGACTTCGCCTGGCACCTGGCCAACGTCGAAGGCGTACAGAAGGTCATCACCCTGCCGATGGCAGTGAAAGTGGTGAACTCGGGCTGGAACGAAGGCAATATCAAGTGGCGTATCCTGCCCAACGACCGCTACGTGCTGCGCCAGGCCTTGAGCAGCATTCCGACCGATACCGGTTTGCTCAATAACGACTGCAGCGCTATTCCGATCCTTGTATTCACCACCGACCACAAGGCCGAGACCATCGCCAATATCGTCGATGAAGTTAAACGGTTGCGCCAGGACCAGCACGTATCCGACCTGGCATTCGAACTGGAAGACCCGGCACTGGAAGACCTCGCCGACCAGGAAGGCGAAGTGACGGCCGACAAGCTGAGGTTCCGCCTGGCCACCGGCAACGTCGGCGTGATGGCCGCGACCAATGAGAACATCAAGGCCGCCAAGAACCCAATGCTGGCCTTGGTCTTCGGTTCCATCATCGTCCTCTGCCTGCTGACCTACCGCACCGTGCTGGGCACAGCAGCCATCGTGCTGCCACTGGTTGTGGTCTCGACGCTGGCGGAAGCCCTGATGGCGACCTACGGTATCGGGTTGAAGGTCAACACGCTGCCCGTCGTGGCGCTGGGTGTCGGCATCGGCGTGGACTACGGCATTTACATCTTCAACCGCCTGCGCATGGAGCTGGCTGAAGGCCACAACCTGCAGAATGCCTATTACCGCACCTTGCGGCTGACCGGCCGCGCGGTGATCTTCACCGGGTTCACGCTGGCCACGGGTGTTGGCTCCTGGATCTTCTCAACCCTACAGTTCCAGGCCGACATGGGCATACTGTTGTGCTTCATCTTCCTGGCCAACATGATCGGCGCCATCGTGCTTCTGCCGGCCCTGGTACGCGTGCTGCTGATACGCAACAAGGACCAGGTGCCTGCAGAGACACCAGCTGCCAACCCCTGATGGCAAGACCGGGGTCAGAGTAAAGCTTTACTCTGACCCCCTGTTTTCAGACGCGCCGCACCCGGAACATGCGGCCTTTGAGTCTTCCGGAACCGAGTTTTCTCAGCGCGGGCTTGGCCGCGTCACGGTTGACTGCGACGTAGGCGCAATTCTCGAAGATGTTGATCTTCCCTACCTGCTTCCCGGCGATTCCATTTTCTCCGGTCAGCGCACCCAGGATATCGCCCGGCCTGACCTTCTGCTTCCGTCCGCCGTCGATCTGCAGAGTTACCATGGGCGGTCGGTAGGCCGGTTTCTCGAGCAGACTGAATGGCGGCAGCGCCTCCACTTCAATCTTCCGGTCCAGGTATTCTTCCAGCCTTGCGGCCCGGTAGTCTTCACTGGCGCTGAACAGCGTGCAGGCCAGTCCCTTGTGGCCCGCGCGCCCGGTGCGTCCGATGCGGTGTACGTGCACCTCGGGGTCACGGGCCATGTGGTAATTGATTACCGCGTCCAGCTGGTCGATATCCAGGCCGCGCGCGGCGACATCGGTAGCGACCAGCACGGATGCGCTCCGGTTGGAAAAACGGACCAGCATCTGGTCCCGTTCCCGTTGCTCCAGGTCGCCATGCAGCGCCAGGGCGCTGATTCCGTGGCTGCGCAGTTCATCCGCCACCTCGTCGGTTTCACGCTTGGTATTGCAGAATACAAGCGCCGACTCCGGCCGGAACTTGAGCAGCAACAGGCGCAGCATGGTCGGGCGCTGCTTGTTCTGTTCGAAACGGTAAAACCGTTGCCGGATGCTGTGCTCGTCGTGTTTCGATTTGGCCTCGATCATAACCGGCTGCCGCATCACGCGCCTGGCCAGGCCCTGGATCTGCTCGGGGTAGGTGGCGCTGAATAACAGCGTCTGGCGGTTTTTCGGGATCTGCGCGACGATGGCGTCCACCGACTGCTGAAATCCCATGTCCAGCATCCGGTCCGCCTCGTCCAGCACCAGGGTATCGACGTGATCCAGTTTCAGCGTGCCCTTGCGCAGGTGCTCTTCGATCCGCCCCGGTGTTCCCACCACGATATGCGCACCATGCTCCAGCGAACCGACCTGCGGGCCGAAGGGCATGCCGCCGCAGAGCGTGAGTATTTTTATGTTGTGGATGGCGCGCGCCAGGCGCCGCATTTCCCGGGCTACCTGGTCGGCCAGTTCCCGCGTCGGGCACAGCACCAGCGACTGCACGCGGAATCGTTTCACGTCGAGTTTTTCCAGCAACCCGAGCCCGAAAGCGGCCGTTTTCCCCGAACCGGTTTTGGCCTGGGCAATAACATCATCGCCCTGCAAGACGTGCGGCAGGCTCTGTGCCTGAATCGGGGTCATGGTCTGGTAACCCAGTGACTCGAGGTTGGAGAGCAAGCCGGGATGGAGCTTCAGTGCGGCAAACGTTTTCTGGTTCATCCTGGAAGGTTCCCCTGGGTTCATCGTGGAAAAAGGGTGGAGGTCAACGGCCGCCTTTCTGAATGACGTCCAGCAACCATTCTTTGAAAGCGACCAGCGGAGCATAGTCTACCTTGTCGGCCGGCGTTACCAGGTAATATGCAAAGGTGCTCTTCAGCGGCCGGTCCAGCGCAATGGCCAGGTCACTGCTTTCCAGTTCGCTCTCGATCAGGAACCGCGGCAACAGGGCGATGCCCAGCCCGGCCACGGTGGCTTGCGCAAGGGTGGAAATCTCTTCGAATACCATGCCTTTCGCCGCGGGTGCCTCCAGCCCACCGGCCTCGAACCACTCGCTCCACGCCTGGGGCCGTGTTTCCAGGTGCAGCAGCGGTACGTCCGAAAGATCGCCGGCCTGTTCGATTTCGCGCTCCGCCAGCAGGCGTGGCGATCCGACGGGCAGGGTTTCCTCGCGCATCAGGAAGGTGCTCACGGTACCGGGCCAGTCGCTGCGGCCGAAGTGGATGGCCGCGTGCAGGTTTTCCTTCTTGAAATCGAAGGGAGAAAACTTGGAGGTGAAGTTCACCGTGATATCCGGGTGCATCTGCAGAAATGCCGGAAAGCGCGGGATCAGCCAACGTGTGCCGAAGGTGGGCAGGATGGCCAGGTTCAGTGTCCCGCCCCGCTGGTCGGTCATCGCGTTAAGCGAAGCCAGGCGAATGATTTGCAGGCCTTTTTCGATCTCGTCGGCGTAGCGGCGGCCTGCCTCGGTCAGGCACACGGATTTGCGCACGCGCGCAAACAATTCCACCCCCAGTTGTCCCTCCAGGGCACGCACCTGGCGGCTGACAGCGCCCTGGGTCAGGTTCAGCTCGGCGGCGGCTTCGGTAAAGCTGCCGGTCCGTGCGGCCGCCTCGAAAGCGAGCAACATGCTCGTGCTGGGCAGCAGTCTTCTTTGCTGGCTCATATCCATTACCTTAACTCACTAATATTGTGATTTAAAGTCGATTGATCCACCATGTGACCTATCTCAATATACGGAATATATTCCTTGTTTAATATTGCTTTATCTAAATAAAACAGACTTGAACACAAATATCAGTGATCAGACAATCGAATACTAACCGTCATATGTATCAGTGATTAGCGGAGCGAACATGTTGAAAAAAGTAAAGTACCAGCCCTCCGAGAAAGAGCAGGCCTTCCTGGACTCGATCGAGAACGGAAAATACGACCGGCAGATCATTACCGGCATCAAGAAATTTGTCGATGGCAGCGCGCCCGACGATATGAAGGGTTTTTACAGCCCGATTGAACTGAAAGAGCTGTCCGCCCTGACCGGCACCGAACTCGATGTCGAGAAACGCATGCCGGTGAAGATGACGCGCCACTACTTCGAGCGGGCCAGGAACAGCAAGCCGCTGCAAACCCTGGTCAAGGCTAACCCGCGCGAGACGCTGGAACTGGCCGGCGCAGAGGACCCGGGCCACCAGATGGATTACAGCCCGGTCGAGGGCCTACTGCACAAGTACGAGATCGGACTGGCTTACGTGGCTTCAACCTGCTCCGCCCATTGCCGCTTCTGCTACCGCGAAGAACTGGTGGCGCGCAAGGAAGTCGAACGTCATGACGGCACGGTCGCGGTCAAGGGCCTGGCGCAGATCAAGGACGTAACCGACTACATCATCGAGCACAACCGGCAGGTCGCGGAGAACGGCGGGCGCCACCCCGTTTCCGGCCGTGAAAAGCTGCGCGAAATCCTGATGTCCGGCGGCGACCCGATGGTGCTCAGCAACAAGAACATTGCCCAGTGGCTCAGCGCACTGGCCGAGTCCGGCATCGAGCAGATCCGCATCGGCACCAAGGAACTGGCCTTTTTCCCAAATCGCTTCGACGCGGGTTTCTTCGATATGCTGGACAAGTTCCACGCCATCTGGCCGGACGTGAACATCCGTATCGTCATCCACTTCAACCACCCCGACGAGTTCCTTCTGAAAGCAGACAACGGTGACTACATCGACAACCCCGGCGGCGGCCTCGAGTGGGTGCCGGATACCAGGCGCGCCGTGCGCAAGATTACCGGACGCGACTACCTCAACATCGAAAACCAGGCGCCGATCATCAAGGACATCAACAACGACCCGGACATCCTGCGCATCCTGCAGCGTGAGATGAAGCGCAATGGCATCGAGAACCACTATTTCTTCTGCGGCCGCGACATCATCGGTCACAAGAATTTCAACGTTCCCATCGAAGAGGCCTGGTACTGCCTGAATGAATCACAAAAGGGTCTGTCCGGTGTCGAGAGCCACGCGCGCCTTTCGATCACGCACTACAAGGGTAAAACCGAGGTCAATGCGGTCACCCATTATCCGCTGCCAGGGGTGCCGAACACCGAGAACGGTTTCGTGATCTTCAAGCTGCTGCGCAGCGCGGCCGCCGCCACGGACCGCGGCAAGGTCTGCATCGTCGGCCGCAACCCGGACGCCATCTGGTTCAGCGGCTATGAAGACCGCGTGGTCTACGACGAACTCGGCCTGTACCACGACCCCGAGGAGCTGCGCCAGCAGGTCATCGCAGACAAGGTGAAAAAAGCGGGCTGAACCCGGAGGCATTTAACCATGATCAACAAGCAAATCGCTTCACCTGCTGACGCCGTCAGGGATATCTTCGAAGGCGCCACGGTGATGATCGGCGGCTTCGGTGAAGCCGGCAGCCCCATCGAACTGATCCATGCCCTGATCGACCAGGGCACAAATAATCTGACGGTGGTTAACAACAATACCGGCAGCGGCCACGTCGGCCTGGCCGCCTTGATTGAAAACCGGCAGGTTGCAAAGATGATCTGCTCCTTCCCACGCACCGCCAATTCGCTGGTCTTTCCGGAACTGTACCGGGCCGACGAGATCGAGCTGGAACTGGTGCCCCAGGGCACGCTGGCCGAGCGCATCCGCGCCGGTGGCGCCGGCATACCGGCCTTTTATACACCTTCCTCGGTCGGTACGCCGTTGGCCGAGGGCAAGGAAGTCCGCCGGTTCAATGGACAGGACTACGTAATGGAGTATGGCCTGACCGCTGATTTCACACTGATCAAGTGCCGGCAGGCCGACCGCCTGGGCAACCTGGTCTTTAACAAAACCGCTCGCAATTTTGCACCCATCATGGCCATGGCCGGCCGCCGGACTATCGTGCAGGCGCGGGCCATCGTACCGGTCGGCGCTATTGACCCGGAGTGCGTCGTCACCCCGGGTATCTTCGTGAACAGCATCGTCGAGGTCTCCGACCCCCTGCACGAGTCCCTGCTGGTCGCGGAAGGGAGGACATACCCATGAATGACACCGCAAGCACCCTGCCGGAAGAGACGATCGGCTGGACCCGCGAAGAGATGGCCCAACGCGCTGCGCTGGACATCCCCAACGGCGCCTACGTCAACCTGGGCATCGGCATCCCCGAACTGGTCGCACGATTCGTGCCGGAAGGCCGCGAGGTCATCTACCACACCGAAAACGGGCTGCTCGGTATGGGTCCGGTAGCGGATGACGGCGGTGAACCCGAACTGATCAACGCGGGCAAGAAACGTATTTCGGCGATCCCCGGCGCGGCCTACTTCCACCATGCCGACAGTTTCTCCATGATCCGCGGCGGACACCTGGATATCTGTGTCCTGGGCGCCATGCAGGTGGCGGAAAATGGCGACCTGGCCAACTGGTCAACCGGCGCACCGGGTTCCATTCCGGCGGTCGGTGGAGCCATGGACCTGGTGGCCGGGGTAAAAACCATCTATGTCATCACCCAGCACGTCACCAAGAAGGGCGACCCCAAGCTGATGGAGCACTGCACCTTTCCGTTAACAGGCGTCCGCGTCGTCAGCCGGATCTACACCGACCTGGCCGTGATCGACGTGACGCCTGAAGGATTCAAGCTGGTCGAGCTGGCCCCCGGGATTGATCTCGACTACGTGCAGCAGAGAACAGGCGCCAGGCTACTGGCATCTGACTCCTGACAGACAAGGAATGGCCATGAAACACGACGTTTCGAAAGACGAAGTCCAGGCAGGCTCACAAAGCGCGGCGCTCTATGAAAGGGCGCTCAAGATCATGCCCGGCGGCTGCAGCCGCAATACGATCCTGCGCAAGCCACACCCGGTCTACGCCGCGAGCGGAAAAGGCTGCTGGGTGACGGATATTGAAGGCGTCCGCCGGATCGATTTTTCCAATAATATGGCCTCGCTGATCCACGGACACGCTCACCCCAAAGTGGTGGAAGCCGTTACGGCGCAACTGGCAAAAGGCACCGCGTTTGCCGTCGGCACCGAGCAGGAAATCCTCTATGCGGAGCACCTGCTCAGCCGTAACGAGCACTTCGAGAAAATCCGTTTCGCCAACTCCGGCACCGAGGCCGTGATGGCCTGCCTGAAGGCAGCGCGCGCTTACACCGGCCGTCCCAAGATCGCCAAGGTCGAGGGTGCCTACCACGGGCTGTACGACTATGCCGAGGTCAGCCAGTGTCCAACGCCGAAAAACTGGGGCGAAAAAGAACATCCCGCGAGCGTGCCGGTGGCCTATGGCACCCCACAGGCGGCGCTGGATGACGTGGTGGTTATCCCCTTCAATGACCCTGAAAATGCCGTGGCCATCCTCGATGAACACAAAGACGACGTGGCCTGCGTATTGATCGACCTGATGCCACATCGCGTCGGGCTGGTTCCCGTGTTCGAGGAATTCATCGAGGCCCTGGAGACATGGACACGTCAAAACGGTGCCCTGCTCGTGCTCGACGAGGTCATCACGTTCCGCTGCGGCTACGGCGGCGCCCAGGAGCGGCACACCATCAACCCCGACCTGACCGCGATGGGTAAGATTATCGGCGGCGGTTTTCCTGTCGGCGCGCTGGCCGGAAAGGCCGAGGTGATGGACGTCATGGATCCGCTGGCTGAGAAAGTCCTGTTCCCCCACTCGGGCACGTTCTCCGCCAACCCGATCACCATGACGGCGGGACGGGTCACGATGGAATTGTATGACCGGTCGGCGGTGAAGAAACTGAATAAACTGGCGGCCTATACCCGGGACATCATTACCCAGGCGATCCAGGTCTCCGGGATACCCGCCTGTGTCACCGGGAGCGGATCGATGTTCCGCGTGCAGATGAAACCCGAGCCGCCGCAGAACTACCGCGATGCGTTTACCACCGATGTCGAGAAAAAATGCACCGCACTGTTACTAAATCATTTGTTCGACAACGGCTTCATCCTGATGAACACCTGCTCCGGGGCCCTGTCGACGGCCATGACACAGAAACACGTGGACATGCTCGCAGAAACACTGCTTGGTGGATTCCGCAAGATCCGGAAATTCGTTCGCGAGAACGGGGACTAGGGAAGCCGCAGACCGGGGTCAGAGTAGCTGAGCTAAAACCGGGGTCAGAGTAGCTGAGCTACTCTGACCCCAGAACTAACGAGACAAAACCATGAAAAACGTTTTTATCTGTGATGCCATTCGCACGCCAGTCGGCCGTTATGGCGGATGCCTCGCACCGCTGCGCACCGACGACCTTGCGGCCGTTCCCATCAGCACCCTGATGGAGCGCAATTCGAAGCTCGATCCCCTGTTGATAGACGATGTATTTCTCGGTTGTGCCAACCAGTCCGGCGAGGACAACCGCAACGTGGCCCGCATGGCCAGCCTGCTGGCCGGCCTGCCACCGGAAGTGCCGGCCTGCACGGTAAACCGCCTGTGCAGTTCAGGTCTGAACGCCGTTGGCATTGGCGCCAACGCCATTCTTACCGGCGAGGCCGAAATGATCATCGCCGGCGGCGTTGAAAGCATGTCTCGCGCACCTTTCGTGATCGGCAAGGCCAATGGTCCCTTCGACCGTTCGCCCACGATGGAAGACACCACGATGGGCTGGCGCTTTATCAACAGTAAGTTTGACGCGATGTACGGCACCGAGCCCATGCCAAAAACTGCTGAAAACCTGGCCGAAGAATTTTCGATCAGCCGCGAGGACCAGGACCGCTTTGCCTGCTGGAGCCAGGAGAAGGCAGCCCGCGCGCAAGAGAACGGCTACCTGGCCGAAGAAATCGTCGCGGTCGAGATTCCAAGACGCAAGCAGGAACCGCTGATCGTCGACCGGGACGAGCACCCGCGCCTGTCCAGCCTTGAAAAGCTGGCGACCCTGCGCACGATATTCCCCGGCGGTACGATTACCGCAGGCAACGCCTCCGGCATCAACGACGGCGCCGCCGCCCTGTTGCTGGCCTCGGAAGAAGCGGTTAACCGCCACGGCCTGACGCCGATGGTGCGCGTACTGGGAACCGCCTACGCCGGCGTACCGCCCCGCATCATGGGCCTGGGCCCGGTGCCGGCCACGCAAAAACTGCTCAAACGCCTGGGCATGACGCTGGACGACATGGACATCATCGAACTGAACGAAGCTTTCGCCGCGCAGGCCCTGACCTGCAGCCGCGAACTCGGGCTGGCCGACGATGATCCGCGTATCAACCCACAGGGCGGCGCCATCGCACTGGGCCACCCGCTCGGCATGAGCGGCGCCCGCCTGGCGACCACGGCGGCTTACCAGTTGCTGCGAAGCGATTCCAGGCGGGCCCTTTGCACGATGTGTGTCGGTGTCGGCCAGGGTATCGCGACGGTTCTGGAGAAAGTATGATCGGGAAACCATGATCGAAATCGTCAACGTACGCAACTACAGCGGCGGTCTTGAAAAGGCCGCCGCCTATTTCAACCGGGCATGGAACGGAATCAGCAAGACGTTCTACCTGGACGCCATTGCCCACTCCTCCCGCCCCGGTCAGCCCCTGCCGCGCTTTTATCTTTTGCTCCGCGACGGCAGGCCGATCGGCTGCTATGGCCTGGTCACCAATGACTTCATCAGCCGGCACGACCTTTACCCCTGGTTCGCCGCTCTTTTCATTGAAGAAAGGGAAAGGGGACAGCAGTTGGGTAGCCTGCTGCTTGAACATGCCTGCGAGGAAGCTGAAGAAGCCGGGTTTTCAATGGTCTACCTGACCACGGACCACGAAGGTTACTACGAGAAATACGGCTGGAAACAGATCGAGGACGGCTACGAACGCGACGGAACAACCGCCCGGATTTACAGCAAGCCGGCCGGCCGGTCATCGTCACCCCACTTGTGAGTTCAAAGAAGCCACCTTGCCCCAGCCTGCTGAACCTGTTCCTGCTGCTGTCACTGCTTGTCCTGGTTGGCTGCGAACAACAGGAAAGCACTGTTCAGGCGGTAGCGGAAGCCGGGGTAATGGACCTGCCTGTGCTGGCGCTGTCGAAAGCGGACTATCAGGACCGCCTTGAAGGTTTCAAAAAAAAGGGGCCGGATACAATTTTTCAAGTTAAATGTATCCGGCCCCATTACTTTAACCGCATGGTGGCGCCGTTTAGAAAAAGGGGCCGGATACAATTATCGCCGTTAAATGTATCCGGCCCCTTTATTTAGCAAAAGTACTTCTTAGGCGTTCAGGCCTCGGATGTAGGTCAGCATGGTGCCTGCATCGCTGACTTCGAAGGGGTCCGTCGGGCAATCGTCCTGCATGCCTTCTTCTGAAAATACCTTAACGACTTCACCGTCCTCAACCAGCATCGAGTAGCGCCAGGAGCGTGGGCCGAAACCGAGGTTATCCTTCGCCACCAGCATGTCCATGCCACGGGTGAAGTCGCCGTTACCATCCGGCAGCAGTTTCACTTTCTCGGCGCCGAGGTGCTTGCCCCACTGGAACATGACAAATGCGTCGTTCACGCTCAGGCAATAGATTTCGTCAACACCTTCCGCCTTGAACAGGTCGTAGGCTGCTTCGTAGCCAGGCAGGTGGGTGGTGGAACAGGTCGGTGTAAACGCACCGGGAAGTGCAAACACGACCACCCGCTTGCCGGCGAAGATGTCGTCAGTGCTTACGTCCTGCCAACGGAACGGGTTTTCGCCTTCGACAGATTCGTCACGAACACGGGTCTTGAATACAACCTGGGGTACTTTCTTACTCATGGCTTTCTCCTTTCGGTCATCACGATGACCGGATTAAGTGTATTGACTAGGTCAGGTAAATTTGACGTGGGGCAATGTTCCCACATATCACTTCATTCGTATAATTGATTGTTCTTATGTTTATGATAGGTTTTAGAAATAGACTCTGTGGCCGTGTTCCCGGCCCGAAATCCGCAGATCCGTCAGGTGCCGAAGGTCCGGAACCGGCACCTGAGATCGACAAAATACAACAGGAAAAGATAATACAAGTTGAGTTCCCGAAATTCCGAGATATTGTACTGGAGGTTTCCTCGAATCCCATTGATTTCGGACAGCCCGGCTTGATCGAGTGCGTGTGCAAGCAGCGATAGAAGGAACATCAAAAAGGCCGTGGCTGCCATCCAGCGCGAGGGGCGAAGCAGGCGCACAGCCAGTTGGGTTGAACGTCGAAGCAAAAACGGCGCAGCAACAAACACAAGCACCACGATGACCTTGGATGCAGCTTTCATATAGCTGCCGTACTGCACGCCGTCCTCGGTCAAGCGGTTGTGGACGTTGCGGCCCCAGGTGTGTGGCGAAAGAGGCTGCTTTTGCTCCGTGAGCAGCCCAACCCAGTGCGCTCCGTAGTCGATTTCTTCCAGAAACAGGAAAGCGGTAAAGGTCAGCAGCACTGTACAACCCAGCTTCACACAGGGGCCGCGCAGGCGAATCAGTGCCTCGACAAGCTGAAAAATGATGGCCAGCAGGACCAGGTTCTGCATCGTCTCGAGTGCGCCGAACTCGCGCCAGGAGAACGCTGGCAGCCCTTCGATTGAAGGCGCAACGATGGACTGGAGTGTCTGGACGCCTGAAAAATACAGGGCCATCAGGCTAAGAGAAGCAACAGCCGGAATCACCAGGTGGGCAGTAACCCGGTGTGCCCGGACCCAGGACCCGAGGTCATCGACAGTCTTGTGCCCCGTATCGGCAAGTGGATAATTCATGATCAAATACTAAATGGACGTGAACCGGATCTCTATCGAAGCGGACAAGATCAGGATATCAACATGAAAAGAACCGGAGTCGTTTCCCTGTCTTTCCTGACATTGTTTGTGCTTACAGCACACGCTGACAAGCAGGCCGATCGATTGTATGCAGAAGCCATCAGGCTGCATGGCTCAGCAAGGCTCGAAGAAGTTTTTTCCCTCTATACCCAGGCTGCGGAGCTTGGAAACGCCGTGGCCCAATACAATGTTGCAATGATGTACGCCAACGGGGAGGGCGTTAACGTCGATTACCAGCAGGCAGTTTATTGGTTCAAGAAATCGGCAGGCCAACAATTTGCGCCGGCACAGTTCCGGCTCGGTGAACTGTATTTCTTCGGCATGGGCGGATTACCCGAGGAAACAAAAACCGCGGGACGGCTATTCAAAGCGGCAGCAGAACAGGGCGATCCGGACGCCCAGGTGAATCTCGCCATCCTGCTTGGAACCGGGCAAGTCTTTCCACTTGATCGGGAAAGAGCGCTTTACTGGCTGGCGCAGGCCATTGAGGCGGGCCATGAATCAGCGCACTACTACAATGAACTTTTACTCAGCTCTGAGAGCGGCAGGCTGGGCCTTGAAGCTCAGGAATCGTACTGGAAGCAGCAAAAAAACTACTGGGTGGAAATGGCGGCCGAATACGGTGTGCGTGAAGCCCGGGAGGCCATTGAAAGACCTTCCGGGGAAGGGCACTGAGCGCAAACTGCAGGTAGCCATGGCCGTGCAGAGAGGTCAGCTCAACCGTGTCTCTAAGAACACTATTGGGATTGAGGTGCGTATCCCGGCCCTTTCACGAACCGCCCCGGCACGGCACCCGTATGCTTGCCGCCATTCAACACCTGGGTTCCGTTGACAAAGACGTGGACCATGCCCTCCGCCAACTGGTGTGGCTCTTCAAAAGTAGCCTTGTCTCTGACCCTGGCGGGATCAAAAACCACGACGTCTGCGAAGTAACCCGGCACCAGCATGCCGCGGCGTTCCAGCCTGAGGTTGCTGGCCGGCAGGCGGGTCAATCGACGGATGGCCTCCTCAAGGGGTATCACTTGCTCGTCACGAACATATTTTCCCAGCAAACGGGCAAAGGCACCGTAGCCCCGGGGGTGGGGCTGCGAGTAGGTAAACGGCGGCTCCGGAAACTGCGAGGCGGAATCCGAGCAGAAACTCATCCAGGGCAAGCCGATTTTCCGGCGGATATTGTCTTCGCTCATGGTGAAACGCACCGTGCCGATACGGCTGTCGTCTTCAACGATCAGGTCGAACGCCGTTTCTTCGGGGGAGGTTCCCCGCGCCGCGGCCACCTCGGCCAGGGTCTTGCCGGTGAGCGGACGCAGCGCCTCGGTCTCGAAACTGGTGAGGAGCAGGTCCTCCGGCGGAATCATGTCCATATCGGCGATCATCCGGACACGTATTTCCGGATCCTTCAGGCGTTGTATCATGGCGTCGTGGCCGCCTTCCTTGGCCCAGCCCGGCAACTCGATGGTCAGGCCGGTGGAACTGGCGTGGTAGGTGTACATATCGGCGGTGACGGCCAGCCCCTCGGCGCGGGCCTGTTCCACCCGGCTGATGACCCCTTCGAGTTTGTCCCAGTTCTCTTTCCCGGAGACCTTCAGATGGTAAATTTCCCCCCGGATTCCGGACCCCCGGACGATGGCCAGGAATTCATCGAGCGCCTCGAAGATGTTTTTGCCCTCGTTGCGCATGTGCGAAGTGTACAAGCCATCAAATTCGGCTGCAGCGCTGGCCAGTTCGACCAATTCTTCGGTGGATGAAAAATTGCCAGGTACATAAACCAGGGCCGAGGACAGCCCCACGGCGCCTTCCCTCATGGCCTGGCGAACCAGTTCCTTCATTCGCTGCAATTCCTCCGCGGTGGCGGGTCGGTCTTCGTAACCCACCTCGTGCAGGCGCACGGTGGATGCACCCACGAAGGACGCCACGTTGGTCGAAACGCCGAGGTCTTCGAGGTGCTGGAGGTACTCGCCCAGGGTGGTCCAGGCAACGTCGTACTTGATATCACCCTGCTCTTCGAGCTTTTCGGCCTTCATGGCCTCGTTCAAGGGGCCCATGGAATGCCCCTCGCCCATTACTTCCAGGGTGACGCCCTGGTAGATGTCGCTCATGGAGCGTCCATCCTGGATCAGCGACGTATTGGACCAGCTCAGCGTATTGATGAACCCCGGCGCGACGGCCAGGCCGTCGACATCGATTTCGGTTGCGGCGCTTTTCCCCGCGAGGTCTCCGATGGCCGTGATGCGATCCCCGTCGATGGCGATGTCAGCCTGGTAAGGAGGCGCACCACCGCCGTCATAAACCGTGCCGTTTTTCAGGATGATTTCGTGGTCGTGGCCTTCTTCGGCAGCGTATGCCACCTGGCTTGTCAGCATCAATGCGAGGATGAATAGAGCCATTCTTCTTCCTTTCCGGAGTGGTTTCGCCAAGACTGGCATAAACAGGGAGTATAGCGCCAAAGAACGTGATCGACAGCCGGCAATCACGCTGCTACCGCGTTATCGAAATTTCAGCCCCAGGCGAAGTCCGGTACTATTCACCCCTGAGCACAAAACGAGCACGGCTGAACCATGAGGCAAACCTCGGCAAGTAAAACCGGCCCCACCCCCTGGCTTCGCCTGGTCGTAGCGGCATGGCTGCTTTTTGCTTCCTTTGGCTTGCAGGCGCAAGACCTCGAGCCTCGCCGCTGGACCCATATGCCCACCGGCCTGAACGTCCTGGGCCTTGGTACATCCTATGGTGAGGGTGATATTTACTTCGATCCGGTTTTGCAGCTGGAAGATGTCGAGGTGGAAATGGCGGGTATCGGCCTGGTTTATCTGAGGACGTTCAACTTCCTGGGTAAGTCAGCGCGGGCTGATTTCACGGTCCCCTACGCCACGGGCAATTGGCATGGCCTGCTGGAAGGCGAGCCGGCCAAAACCCGCAGGCGGGGCTTCCGCGACCCCAGGGTCAGGCTCTCGGTTCTGCTGTACGGCGCACCCGCGGAAACGCTGCAGGAATTTGCCAGGAGTCCAAAATCCAATACCGTCGTGGGCGCTGCCGTCAGCCTGAAGGTCCCCTGGGGTGAGTATTACCCCGAAAAGCTGATCAACCTGGGCGCCAATCGCTGGGTGGTCCGCCCACAGCTGGGCGTGACCCACACGCGCAAGAAGTGGACCTACGAACTGACCGGCTCCCTGTTCTGGTACAGCGACAACAATGACTTCTGGGGTGGCAACAAGCTGGAAAACGAGGTGCTTTTGGCCATCCAGGGACACGTGATCTATACCTTCAAACCCGGCTTGTGGGCTTCTTTCAGCACGGCGTACGGCCATGGAGGCGATGCCTTTGTCAACCGTGTCGACAAGGATCTGCAGGTAGACAACTGGCTAACAGCGCTGAGCCTGGGCTTGCCCATCAACCGGCAACAGGGGCTCAAGTTTTCCTGGCTCAGGGCGCGCACCCAGAACGACAAGGGCGCCGACCTGGACAGCTTCAACGTGGGCTGGAGCCTGTTATTCTAGGTAAACGGCTACAAGGACTCTCCCTGGTGCGCTCTGCCGTACTGCCCTTCTTGTTACTATTCACTCCAACCCTTGATTTGAGCACCGGGCCAGCCTTGCAGACGACCTTCAAAGAAATCACCGAACTCGACTACCGGGCGGCTGATCAGCACCTGGTCTATGGAACAGAACCGGAACAATATCTGGAGCTGTGGTTCCCGGCGGCTGGTTCCGCCCCGGCGCCGCTCGTGGTACTGGTCCACGGCGGTTGTTGGCTGGCCGAATACGATGTTTCACACATTTTCCCGCTGGCTGCCGCAATAGCCGCCAGCGGGTTCGCCGTCATCGCGCTGGAATACCGGCGACTTGGGCAGAAAGGTGGCGGTTGGCCAGGAACATTCGATGATATTTCGCTGGGTCTGGAATTCATCGCCTCGATGGAAGACCCGCGACTGGACCTGTCGCGCGCGATCCTGGTGGGTCACTCGGCCGGAGGGCACCTCGCTTTGTGGGCGGCGGGACGTCCCTTGCTGGAAAAAACAGCCCCCCTATATCGTGAGAAGCTGTACATGCCCCAAGCCGTTATCGGCCTTGCCGCCATTACCGACCTCGCCGCCTATTCGGAAGGGCAGAACAGCTGCCAACAGGCCACGTCACAACTGGTGGGCGGTTCGCCCGCCGAAAAACCGGAACGTTATGCGCAGGCGTCACCATCGCAACTGGGTTCGGCCGTTCCCATTGTCTTGCTGCACGGCGACCAGGACCCGATCGTCCCGATTGGCCAGGCAGACGCTTTGCCACAGGCGAAGCGGGTGAGACTCGAGGGCGCCGGGCATTTTGACCTGATCCACCCGCGCACCGCGGCTTTCCCCCGCTTGCTCGCCCTTATCGAGGAGTTGCTGACCCCGTGAGTTCATCAAGCTTCAGGCAGCTGGATGCCGTGGACCCGTTGGCGAGCCTGCGTGATTTATTCGATTTGCCGCGGGACAAGGTCTACCTGGACGGAAACTCGCTCGGCGCCCTGCCCCGCGCGGTTCACGAACGTATCAGCCAGTTCGTTCAACAGGAGTGGGGCCAGGACCTGATTTCGAGTTGGAACAAACACAACTGGATTGACCTGCCCGGTAGAGTCGGCGAGAAGATCGCGTCCCTGGTGGGTGCGGCGCCGGGCCAGGTGATCTGCGCCGACAGCATCTCGGTCAACCTGTTCAAGCTGCTCAGCACGGCCCTGGCGCTGCGGCCGGGGCGCAAAGTGATCGTGTCGCAGCAGGATAATTTTCCCACCGACCTGTACATGGGCCAGGGACTGGCCGGACTTCTTGGGCCGGAGCGTTGTCAGCTGCGCATGGTCTCCGCAGACAGGCTGTTGCCGTCACTGGACGAGGACGTTGCCGTCCTGATGCTGACCCAGGTGAATTTCCGCGACGGATGCTTGCACGACATGGCCGATCTCACAGAGGCCGCCCACGCGCAGGGCGCCCTCGTACTGTGGGACCTGGCGCACAGCGCGGGCGTCATGCCTGTTGAACTGGACCGCTGCGGCGTCGACATGGCGGTCGGTTGTGGCTACAAGTTCCTGAACGGGGGGCCGGGCGCACCCGCCTTCCTCTACCTGGCCCGCCGCCACCAGGACCGGGTGAACCAAGCCCTGAGCGGATGGATGGGCCACAAAAGAGCTTTTGAATTTGAGCCGGATTACGAACCCGCGCAGGGGGTGCAGCGCTACCTCGCCGGCACGCCCGGGATACTGGGCATGGTGGCGCTCGATACCGCGCTGGATGTGTTCGAAGGCGTTTCACTTGGCGCCATTCGCAAAAAGTCACTCGCCCTTGGCCAGTGTTTTATCGATGAAATCCTGGCCCGGGATATGCCCGATGTCACGCTGCTGACGCCACGCCAGGGCGACCAGCGCGGCAGCCAGGTTTCGCTGGCACACCCACAGGCGTTTGCCCTTTCCCAAGCACTTATCCATCAGGCTGTGATTGTCGATTTCCGGGCGCCGGACATTATTCGCTTTGGTTTTTCACCACTCTACAACCGCTTTGAAGACATCGACCGCGCGGTCAGCACACTCGCCGAATTACTGCGCGACAAGGGCTATCTCGATGCCAGGTTTTCAGAAATCTAGCTTCATGGCGGTTTCCAAGGCCTATTACCCTTCTCGACACTGAAACAGCGATCTTGTCCGATGAGCAAATCCAAAACAGTCGTGCTTCTGACCGGCGCATCCGGGTCCATGGGGTTTGAAACCTTCAAACAGCTATGGGAACGGAGGGAGCGCCACGACCTCGTTCTGCTGCTTCGTCCTTCGTCGAAAAACAAAAAACTCTTCAGGCCGTACGAGAGAGAAGCCGGCGCGGAATCTCTTGATGGACGTGGCATTGCCCGCGGCGATGGATTGAAAATTGTCTGGGGGGATGCGCTTGAAAAAGCGGACGTGACAGAAGCATGCAGGGCGATTGACTGCTGCCTGCACACCATGGCCCTGATCCCTCCCGAAGCCGACCGGAACCCCGGACTGGCAGAAAAAATCAACTTCGAGGCGACCCGGAATATCGTGGAAGCCATCGAGGCACAGGATCCCGATAACATCCGGATGATCCATATCGGATCCGTGGCCCAGTACGGCGACCGGTTACCCCCGGTGCATATGAGCAGAACGGGCGACCCCATCCTGCCCAGCCTGTATGACCATTACGCCCTGACCAAGGTCCGGGCCGAACTGACCGTGATGCAGTCCCGTATCAAGCACCGGGTTTCGCTCCGGCAGACCTTCATCATGATTCCGGACCTCCTTTCCCTGATGGACCCCGTCATGTTTCACCAGCCGGTCAATTCCTGCATGGAAAACATCACGGCCAGGGACTCGGGACGGCTGTTGGCGAACTGCCTGGACGTTCCTGGCGACTCGGAATTCTGGGGTAACTACTACAATATTTCGGGCGGACCGGGGTGTCGCACCACCTTTTTTGAACTGCTGGAAAGGATCTATGGCTTGCTTGGACTGCAGGCCGGCCGGGTGATGGAAAGAAACTGGTTTGCACTGAGAAATTCCCGCCTGTCGTTTTACGAGGATGCGGTAAAGCTGGATCAATTTCTGCACCACTGGGACGGGGGACAAAACCAGGAAGACTACTACCGGGCGGTTTGGGATGCGATGCCCCGGCAACTGAAAACGACCGCCTGGTGCTGCAAACAGCTGCCGCCCTTCCGCTGGCTGGTTGAGCGCATTACCCATGCCCGGCTCAGTAAACTTTCGCATCAGCCCGATGGAACCATGTACTGGCTGGCGCATGAGGACTCGGCAAAGATAGAAGCCTTTTACGGGTCCCGGGAGGCATATCAGGCCATTCCCGGCTGGGAGGAACCCGTGCCTTCACCGGACCGGCAACCGCCTGGGAAGCGGCTGGACCACGGGTACGACGAGTCCAGGGAGAGCCTCGGGCACGGTGACCTGCACCAGGCAGCGGCATTCCGCGGCGGGGTGTGTCACACGGATTCCTGGGACGGGGATATGCATGCACCGCTTGCATGGACCTGCTGCCAGGGACATGCCTTTGAAATGACCCCGCATGCCGTGCTCAAGGGCGGGCACTGGTGCATCGATTGCATCAGACCGCCGTGCGACTACCGGGCTCTCATTGAAGCGAACCCGTTCGCCGCCCAGGTGCTCGCTCCCTGATTGACCCAGGCCTCACACTTTCCTGCAAATTCTGGCAGTATGGCGCTGTTGTTCGCTTTGCCAGAGACGGATCTGAATAAGAAACCATGAACGATGACCCCATGATCCTCGACGTACAGGAAGACCCAGCGATTCGCCGGCACGAAATCGCAACCCGGCTGACCAGTGTTGAACGCCGCCTGATGAATCGCTTCTCGAACCAGCAGGAGGTCATCGTGTGCGTTGGCAACATTGGCGCAGGCAAGAGCTCCCTGGTCAAGTTCCTGGCCTATAACACGGGCATGAATGCGCTTTTCGAACTTCCAGACGAGGGTTTCGAGGACCACCTGGTTCAGAACGAGGCTTTGTACCCCTTGCTGGCGACGGCAAAGGACGCCGCGAAACGCACGCTGGGCCGCTACTACGGCGCGATCAACGACTTTATCAAATGCCAGTCAAGGGAACAGGACGGCAGTCCCGCGATGATCACCGCCAGGCGCCACCTCGAGAACGCCGCTCTCGACATCCAGCACGCCTACCTGGACTTGCGCAAGATGCAGCTCCAGGCCGTGCCGCACCTGACCAACTCGACCTGTGTCGACGGCTCGGCGCTGGCCGACCGCTATGCTTTCTGTGAAGTCCTTCACCGCGATATGGATGTGCCCTACCTGACCGAAGATGCACTGGCCATTATCGACCGGCGGCTCGACGAGGAATTCCGCGAGCTGACCTCCCCCAGCCTGCTTATCCTGCTCGACGGCCCGCGCGACTATATTTTCCAGAACATCCGCGAGCGCCAGCGCGAGGAAGAAAAACGGACGCCGGAGGCCGAAAGTGAAATCCCGGAGGGACTGACCCGCCTGGTGCAAGCCCTGCAATATCGCTACGAAAACTTCGTACCGGTCTTGCGTGAATCCGGGTGGTATACCGGCCCGGTTTTACGGGTCGACGTATCAAAAATCGATTTTGTCTCCAACGTCCGTCACCTGATCGCGGTTTACGAGGGCATCGAGAAGATGCTCGGTTGACTGACCGGTATGGATTTTCCGACAGATAACATTTCTCATGAGTATCCATCAAGCGTATAATTTCCATCGTTTTTTATGCAAGAAAACAAACTTTTCCCAAGCGGACCGTCCTGAAGAGCCATTTCACGACTCCACCGGGCCAATTTGAAGTAAGAAGCTGGCTACGTAGTTCAGACCAGCACATGGAAGTGCAAAAAATGAAAAAACTGCTGTTTACCGCGCTGGTCCTCGTGGGCACGCTGATTGCCGCGCCCGCACAGGCACAAACCCCCAACATCAGCAACGGCACACCGGAAGAATCGTTCCTGGGGGAGCAGTTCTGCTTCAATGCCCAGTTCACCAATGCCGGCGCACCGGGATACGGCCCCTATATGCAACTGGTGATTGCCGAAAACCTCAGTTTCAATTCAGCCGAGATTTTCAACTCAAGCGCCGAAATCAGTAACGAAGGCGTATTTGCACCGCCGCCAAATAATCAACTGACGGATCCCGTCAGCGGCTTGCCGGTCACCGGCCCTGAAGGCGGATCCCTGACCATCATCAAGCTGCCGGTGGGCAGCGTGGTAACAGGCGGGCCTGACCTCACGACGAATATCTGTCTCACGATTGAACCTGCTGCAACCGCAGGGATCCCGCATGATGTCACCCTGGTGCCGGTTTATGAATTTGGCAACACCCCCACGGGGGTCAACGGCCCGATCGTCGGACCTGAGAATACAAAACCGGTCATCCCCACCATCATCCGGTTCGAAAAGGCCAACGTGCTGCCTGAAGAAGAACGGCCGCCATCCACTACCTGGCCGTTCTCTTACACACTCACGGCGGATATCGCCAATACCGCTACCGTCGAGAACCTGGAGTTTAGCGACACGCTGCCAGCCGACATCCAATATATGGGGCCGGTAGAAATCACTGGCGGAAGTGGTTGTGCCGTTACCGCCACACCGTCCACAAACACACCCGGTGGCACCCTGGTCGTTGAGTGTGACAGTGCCACGGGCACCCTCAGCAGTTCAGATGTCACGGTCAGTTTCCAGGTCTACGCCACCCAGATCCTGGACGCCAACAGCTGTGCTGTGAGCCTGCAGACCAATAACGCCACGCTGGACGTCGATTATCTCCAGGCCCCCCTGGGCCAGTTACTGGCCGACTCGACCATGACCGTCGAGCACCTGTCGCTGCAAAAGGGCGCTTCACAGGAGTATGGCATCCCCGGTGATACGATCACCTACAGCCTGGATTTCCAAATCAGGGATCAAGCCGATGTCAGCAACCTGGTGGTCACCGACACGCTTCCGGACGGCACGGCATTTGCCGCTCACGGCACCCTGGTGGTGGCCGGTTCAACCGTTGCCATTTCTCCTGTCACGGTGAGCAATGGTGACGGCACGACGACCGTCACTTATGACATCGGCGCCGTTGCGCCGGTCATCGGTGCAGGCACGGCAATCTCGCTCAATTACACAGCCGTGATCCAGCCAAGCTACGTGGAAACCGGCCTGCCCGTGCACGCCAACGATTCCCTTCACAATACGGTCGAAGCCGTTTATAACCTGGTCAATGGAGCGACAGGCTGTGTTGAAGGCAGTGGCGCGACCGTATCGATTGTCCCCGTTTCGCTGACAAAAACCATTGTCAACCCGCAACCGTATTATGTACCTGGCGAGAAGGTCACCTACCGCCTGACACTACAGGTCCCATCGGGAGATACCAGGGAAATCGAACTCAGGGACGCGCTGCCGCTGCCTGTTTTCAAAGTGAGCGATATCGATACGACCTGGAATAACGACATCCGCCCCGGCCCGAACCACCTGGCCGGCCTGGTTCCAGACAGCATCAATGCAAATTCGGCTACGAATTCGATCGTCATCAATTGGCCCGATATCACCGAAGATACGCCTTCCGTGATACAGGTCGATATCGATGCGCTGGTAACGGACGATCCGTTTGCAGACAACCTGTACCTGACCAATATCGCTGAATCATCAACCCAGAATACGCCGGGAGTCTCGTCAGACCAGGTCGCCCCGATACAAATCCGGGTTGGCGCGCCTGAGTTGGTCTTAACGAAAGGCATCAGCTCGAGCAGTAATCCCAACAGCGTTATTGACCCCGCGCCATCGGTACTACCGGTTGATGGCAACATTGGCAACAGCGACGCCAACGATATCCTTACCTATGTCCTGACGGTGGAGAATATCGGCAGCGCCTCTGCATTCGATGTCCTGGTCCAGGAGACCGTGCCGAGCGGGTTGACCAACTGCGCCCTGGGCACCGTCCTTGACGGTAACGGCACTGCGATTCCAACTTCCGGCGATTTATTCGGTGCCGGACTGCTGATTTCACAGCTCACGATGAATGACGCCAACCCGGCGGGTGGCGGTGCACCCTACGGGACCGATACCGCCCTGGTCACGTTCACCTGTGCACTCGATATCGGCGTTCAGCCCGGGCAGGTGATTGACAACACGGCCGGTGCAAGCTGGCGATCCCAAACGAATTCCACGCCCTTTCCGCCAGTTACCGACAACGCCACTGCAACGATCGCCAATGCCAATGCCAGCAAGTTGTTTGTTGTGACCTCGGAAACGACCACCAGCGACTCGGCCACCCCGCCGCGCGCAACTATCGGGGAGATCGTTCGTTATCGCCTGATCGCCGAATTGCCGGAAGGCACGGTCGGCGAACTGAAATTGGCGGACGTATTGCCGGCCGGCCTCACTTTCCTGGACGACGGCAGTTCCAGGGCCGCGTTTATCAGTAATGGCCCGGGCCTGAATGCGTCCGGCGTTTCGGGAATACCCAATATCCCGGGCAACGACCCCTCGCTGGCGGCCGTTCCTTCGAACCTGTTGACGTTCGCATTGCCGGGCAGCGCCATCAGTCCCGCATCATTTGGCCCGGGCACGGACCCGGTTTTCAGTTTTGGCAGCGTCACCAACAGCGATAATGACGACGATGCTGAATTCCTGCTGGTCGAGATCAACGCACTGGCCAATAACTCGACAAACAATAACGGCACTCCCCGGAACAATTCGGGTAACAACCGCGACAACCGTGTCGAGATTTTCAACGGTGAAGGTTCACTGGACACCTCGGCGAACGTCCGGGTCCGTATCGCTGAGCCGGCGCTTACAACCGGCAAGACCGCCAACCCGGCGACCGGAGATGCCGGCGACCTCATCACGTTCACACTGGAAGTTTCCAATGCCAGCGGCAACAACGTGAGCCATGCCTATGATGTCATCGTCACCGATCCGCTCGATGCGAGGCTGATCGATTTCAGTATTTCTTCTGTCACGCCTGCGGCCTGCCCGGACCTGGGCGCAGTGGACAACAGCACGGCCACGCAGCTCAGCTTTTCCTTTCAGGAATTGGCGCCGGGTTGTCTCGTAACCATCGTTTACACCGCAAAACTGGATGCGTCCGTTGCACCGGGCACTTCGATCGTCAACACCGCCACTTCGGAATGGACCAGCCTGCCGGGCACGAATGGCACCACGTCCAACCCAACCGGGTCGTCCACGCCCGGCGCAAGCGGTAACGAATCCGGTGAACGGAACGGCAACGGCGCGGGCGCCAATGATTACAAACAAAGCGACGACGCCACGGTAAACGTTCTCAGCCTCGTGCTCAGCAAGATCGTCACGGGCACTTCCCAGCCCAGCACCGGCAAAGAACAGGACAGGCAGACCATCGACGACCTGACCATCGGCGAAACCGTTGACTTTGAAATCGTCGCCACCATCCCGGAAGGCACCACGCCATTGGTGGTGCTCAGTGACACCATGCCCTACACCAACGGTGTCATGGAAATGATCAGCGCCTCGGTGGTTTCCGTTGGCGCCAACCTGACACCTGCCAACAACCTGCTGCCACCTTACGAAGCCGTACTGACGGACGAACAATTGGCGGATTCCATCAATGATTCCGTCAGCTTTGATTTCGGCCAGGTTATCAATAGTGCCGATGGCGTGACCGATGAAAATGACCAGATCCGCCTGGCCGTAAAGGGCCGCTTGCTTGACCTGACGTTCAACGGTTCAGGTGACCGCCTGACCAACACGGCACTGGTGCAGTTCGGCAGCGGTTTGAGTGCTTCCGCCAATGCCGAGACAGATACGGTTGCACCTGACCTCTCTTTGATCAAGTCGGGTGATATCAGCCAGGGCGATGCCGGGGATACGGTCACGTTTACACTGACGCTCAGCCATGCAGCTTCCTCGACGGCCGATGCCTTCGATGTACTGCTTTCCGATACCCTGCCCGAAGACCTGGTACTCGTACCCGCTTCGTTCACACATGAATCCGGTCTGGCTCCGGACAGCCTCGCCGAAACCGCGAACGGCATCGAAGCCACCTGGTCTACTTTTGGCTTGACGGCCAGTTCGGTATTCACGGTAAAGGCGACCATTGCCAATACCGTGATGCCAGCCGAAGTCCTGACCAATACGGCCACGGCCGACTGGGACAGCCTGCCGGGCGACACCGAGCCGCATGACCGGCCGGGCAGTGTCAGCGGCAGCCACTCGATAACCGCTACCGCACCGGGTGTGGTCAAGGTCATTACCGCCACCAGTGAAGCGGATACCGGCAGCGGCCAGTTTGGCCCGGAAACGGATCTCACGATCGGCGAGGAAGTGACCTACCAGTTCACAGTCACCCTGCCGGAAGGCACAACCAACTCGGCGGTCGTCACGGACCAGCTACCCACCGGCAGTTCGGTTCTGCAGGTCGTCAGTTCCCGTTTTGTCGCCAAGGGTGACAATATCAGTGGCGCCGGCCTCCCGGCACCGGGCACCCCGGGGAGCGCCAGCGATACCAATGCAGATTCCTTTGACGACCGGGTCACCTGGACACTGGGCACATTGCTCAATACACCCGACGGCAGCACCACGGAAGATGACAGGCTGACATTCGAGGTCGTTGCGGTTGTTCTTGACCAGGCCGCCAACCAAAGCGGCGTGGTAACACAAACCAATACAGCCAGCCTGGCATCCGAAACCAGCACCGTTTCCGGCACCGTGGATGTCGACCTGGTTGCACCCGCGGTCTCTGTAACAAAAGTCGTGAGTAGCCCGCTCAGCGGCTTCGCCGATGCAGGCGACACGGTCATCCACACGCTGACCATCGATCACGGCGATGCGTCCACGGCCGACGCATACAACATCACCCTGATCGACACGCTGCCCGATCCCGGCCTGCAATGGGTAAACGACACCACGGTCAGCAGCGACTGCCCGGGATTGCTAATTGACTCGAACGCTGCACCGTTGATCGAATTTACGGTTCCGCACCTTACCCTGGTCGCCGATAGCTGCACCATCAGTTACGAAACGCTGGTGGATGCGTCGGTCCAGCCAGCCGAACAACTGACCAACGTCGCCGAGATGGACTACAGCAGCACCCCCGCGTTTACCGCGGGTGAGACCCGGACCCTGTCGGATTCGGGTACCGCTGAAGTCACCGTGATTGCGCCGACCCTGGTCAAGCTGGCCACGCTCAGCAGTTTGCAGGACACTGCACTCAACGAACTGGACCCCGCCCTGGTGGACCTGGCTATTGGTGAAACCATCACCTACTCGCTGACCGTTGTCGCGCCCGAGGGCGTTGTATCAGATGTAACGGTAACCGACCTGTTACCGGCAAGCGATGTTGATGGCTTCATGGAAGTCATTGGTGCGAACGTCAGCGCCGTGGGTGGACAGATCACGACCACCGAACCCGGAACCCCGGTTTTTGATGATTTCCAGAACGTGGATGGAATCAATGACCGCGTCGTCTTCAACTTTGGCACCGTTACCAATACACCCGACAATACCAACGACGCAGAAGACATGATCGTGATGCAGGTCGTTGCAAGGGTGGTGGATACCCCCTTCAATTCAGAGGCCAATGTACTGGTCAACCACGCCCTGGTTGACTTCAGGGGCGGGCAACTGACGGACACTGCCGACGTCGAAATCGTGGAGCCATCGCTCAGTTTGAGCAAGGCGATGGGGCCGGTCGTCAACAGCGCCGTACGCATTACCCTGACCGTGGAAAATACCGGTACCGCTCCAGCCTACGACATCAGTGTGAGTGACGTACTGGACCACAGTGTCTGGAATGCGGCAGCACTGTCACCGGTATCCGTTTCCACCGGCTTCCTGCTGGAGAGCACACCGGGCCCCGCCGCGGACCAGACCACGATCACCTTCAGCACCGATCCGCTGGCGACCTCTCCGGCGGGCTCGATTCCGGTAGGGTCCTCGGTCACGGCTGTGTTCGAAGTTCCGTTGGCAACATTGCCGCCGGCGCCCAATCCCGTGGTGAATACAGCAGACCTGGACCAGTCGGATACTTTGCCGGGTAACGACCCCAATGCCCGCCAACTGCCACCCGACCAGGATACCGCGCAGATCGGCATCCCGGTATTGCAGGCCAGCAAGAGTGCTTCCTTATTAACCGACGCTGATGGCTCGGGCAATGTCTCGCCAGGCGATGTCCTGCGCTATACCGTGGTGACAAGCAACACGGGGGCCGGACCTGCCACGAGCGTACTGTTCGAAGATACCCCCGATGCGAACACGCCACTGGTATTGGCCAGCGTGTCAACGACACAGGGTGATGTGCTTGAAGGTAACAGCGCGGGTGACACCTCCATCCTGGTTGAACTGGGTACAATCGCGCCAGGCAGTTCGGCGACCGTCACTTATGATGTTCAAATCGTCAGCCCGCTACCCGCCGGCGTGACAGAAGCCGCGAACCAGGCCGTTCTGAACACCACCGAACTGCCCCCGGTCGACAGCCACGATCCTGATATACCCGGAATGGGTGGCCCGACGTTCGTGCCAATCATTGCCGCGCCGGACCTGTTGATCAGCAAGGACGACGGCGGAACAACCACACAGCCGGGTGGGAGCGTGGTCTATACACTGAGCTACCAGAACGTGGGCAACCAGGACGCAAGCGGTGTTTTCATTACCGATACCGTGCCGCTGAACAGTGTTTTCCATGCTGCCGCCAGCACGCCTGGCTGGGTCTGTGTGCCCGACAACTCCGCCAATTCCACCTGCACCCTGGCCATCGGGGACATGGCGGCGGGTGCGGCGGCCGCGTCAGCCAGCTTTGCAGTGACTGTGGACAGCCCATTGCCGGCTGGCGTCAGCGAAATCGTCAATGGCGTCAGTATTGCCGATGATGGTAGCAACGGGGATGACCCCAACCCCGAAAACAACAACGACAGCGATACGACGCCCGTGACGGCCGTGCCTGACCTGCTTATCAATAAGGATGACGGTGGCATCGCAGCGGCTCCCGGCGATACGGTGAGCTATACATTGAGCTACCAGAACGTCGGCAACCAGAACGCCAGTGGCGTCAATATCACCGACACGGTGCCAGCCCACAGCACGTTCAACGCTGGAGCCAGCACGCCCGGCTGGTCCTGTGTACCGGATTCGAACCCGGGATCCGTGTGTACTCTCAATGTCGATGCACTCGCCGTGAGCGTGACGATGTCCACGGCCGTCTTTGCCGTGACCGTCAACAACCCGTTGGCCGCCGGTGTAACCGGGATCAGCAACAGCAGCAGCATCGCCGACGACGGCAATAACGGGCCGGACCCGACGCCGGGTAACAACTCTGACAGTGATACCACGCCCGTGCTTGCCATGCCCGACCTGGTTATCAGCAAGGACGATGGTGGAGCCACCGCCGTACCGGGTGATACCGTCACCTACCTCTTGAGCTACCAGAACGCGGGCAACCAGGATGCAACCGGTGTCACCATCAGCGAAAGCGTTCCGGCCAACAGTACTTTCAATGCCGGCGCAAGCACGGCTGGCTGGGCCTGCGTCCCAGGAGCAAACCCGGGCGCGGTCTGCACGCTGCTTATAGGTGACCTGGCAGCTGGTGGCTCAGCAACGGCCGTATTTGCCGTAACCGTGGACGACCCGGTGCCTGCCGGATTGACCGAAATCATCAACGCGGCCAGTATCGCGGACGATGGCAACAATGGTCCCGATCCGACCCCTGAAAACAACAGCGATGGTGACACCACGCCGGTTGACGCGACGCCGGATATGCTGATTCTCAAGGACGATGGCGGCTTTGTCGCCAGTCCCGGAGATACGGTCAGCTACAGCCTGAGCTATCAGAATGTCGGCAACCAGGACGCTACCGGGGTCGTGATAAGCGAAACCGTGCCGGCCAACAGCACCTTCAACGCAGGGGCCAGCACACCCGGTTGGACCTGTGCGCCCAACGGCAACCCCGGATCGATTTGCGTGCTGGCAGTTGCTGCAGTCGAGGCCGGTGTTGCAGCTGGCACTGCCACCTTCGCTGTGGATGTTGATACACCATTGGCGGCTGGAGTGACGGAAATCATCAACGGCAGCAGCATCGCCGATGACGGCAACAACGGGCCCGATCCCACGCCTGAAAACAACCAGGACGGCGATACGACACCGGTTGAGGCGGCACCGGACATGGTCATCAGCAAGGATGACGGAGATTTCAGCGCCGTTCCGGGCGATACCGTCAGCTATACCTTGAGTTATCAGAACGCCGGTGACCAGGATGCAACCGCGGTGGTCATTACCGAGTCCGTGCCGGCCGACAGCATGTTCAACGCTGCCTCCAGCACGGACGGTTGGCTCTGTGTACCTGATGCGAACCCGGGGGCGGTCTGTACTCTTGCCGTCGGTGATGTCGCGGCGGGCGCGGACCCCGTCTCCGTGATCTTTGCCGTCGATGTAGACAGCCCGCTGTCAGCAGGCGTGAGTGAAATCGTCAACAGTGCCAGCATTGCCGACGACGGCAGAAACGGCGATGACCCCACACCCGAAAACAACAGCGACAACGACAATACCCCGGTCGAAGCCGTTCCTGACATGGTGATCACCAAGTACGACGGTGGCGAAATCATGCTGCCGGGTGAAACGATCAACTACACGCTGACCTATCAGAATGTTGGCACGCAGGATGCCACCGGCGCACGGATCACTGAAACGGTTCCGCAGAATACTGCCTTTGACGCGGCCGCCAGCGATCCAGGCTGGGTCTGCACGCCCGATGGCCTGTCAGGTTCCGACTGTACGTTTGATATTGGTGACCTCGCCGCCGGCGCTGACCCGCAAACGGTGATCTTTGCCGTGATGCTGGACGACCCCTGGCCGTACGAGGTACTGGAGGTACTCAACAGCGCCAGCATTACCGATGATGGCAGCAATGGAGAAGACCCCACGCCGGATAACAATGCCGATGCGGTGTCTACCCAGGTTGGCGGCTCGACTACCTTCCGGGTTACCAAGCATTTCACTGATGGCAACCCCATGGACGTCGAGGTGACCATCACATGTAACGCCGGGTTGCCTCTTACCCAGACCGCGAAAATCAGCGAGGACAAGCTCGTAACGTTCTCGATGACCTCGTTTACAGCGGGTGAAATGAACTGTGACATTGCCGAAGTCACACCGGCTGGTTATACGCCGGTTTACACCGCCGGCGTGACGGAAAGTGGTTTCGCCGAAGGCTACAGCGATGATGCCGAAGGGTGCCATTTCGAGGGTGTCGCGTTTGGTGGTTTCACCTGTGACATCACCAATGCGCCTGACCCGGTGCAAATCGCGATAGAAAAAGACTGGAATATCGATGGCAGCGGCGGATATCCCGTGGATACCCGTTACCTGCTGACCCTTTACTGCAACAGCGAGATCGTTGAAGCGGACAATGAGTGCCCGCCGATCGATGACCTGCGGACCAGGGCCAGGTTTGGCGGCTGGTGCAAGCAGTTCAGTGGCGACGATTCGGCCATCCACATCGCGCAGGTGGTACCCACCTACCCGTCTGCACATTGCATGGTGATCGAACAGGCGATGAGTTCAGCGGTGGAAGTGGACAATGGTTGCCTGGACATCGAAGTCAGCGCAGGTAACGGGACAAGTTGCCTGATTACCAACACGGTGTTCTTCGAAGGCATCCCGACCCTGAGCCAGTACAGCCTGGCCTTGCTGGGCCTGTTGATGCTGGCAACCGGTCTGGCTGGGTTCCGGCGCTACGCCTGAGAAAAAATGGAAAAAATGGGGTCAGAGTAACTACTCTGACCCCATTTTTCATTTCAGTAACGCCAACTGCTCAGGTCAGCCCCCTCGGGGGCTGTCGTTTCCAGCCGTTTCAATATCTTCGGCAGGTACATCGTGTTGTAGCGCAGGCGGGAGATGTGGTTGGGGTTGTCGTGATCACCATTCCAGCAGTGTTCAGCGCGATCGCCATAGTCAACCTCTCCGCCGTAGTAGGGATCTGTCGTCTGCTCGAGAAACGCTTCGGTCAGGTAGACCGCGTTGTTCAGGTAGTAATTATCCATATCCCCGACGTAAATATGCAGCTTGCCTTCAAGTTTCGGGCCCAGCGTCGCCCAGTCTCTCTCCAGGATGTGCCTCAGGTCGTAGTGCTCCCGCCAGTACTCGGCCACTTCGTGGTCGATCTCACCGCTATCCTTGTCCCAAAGCCGGACGGGATAGCCATCGTCGCCCATGGGTGAGTAGGTGGCTTCCCAGATATCGTACTGCTGGCCGGAACGGCTCTTGTCGCCCAGGACGGCCTCGAGGCGGTTGTAATCATACTGGCTGGCATGGACGTTCCCGAGGTAATCCCGGTGACCGGGCCTGGGTAACTTCTGGAAAGGGCTGTCGTACCAGTAAGCGTTGCTGTCTTCGTAAATATTGCTGGTCAGGTATGCGCGGAAATCAATCGGGTCAGGACAGGCGATAAATGCACCGTTGTATTCCTCCGGGTAGAACACCTGCACGGCCATGGCCTCCCAGCCCCCGGTCGAACCACCATAGGTGAAGCGCGCCCAGCCCTCGCCGATGCCACGGAACTGTTCCTCGATATAAGGGATCAATTCATAGGTCAGCGCGTCACCATAGGGACCCTGGTTCGCCGAATTGACCGCGTAGGAATCGTCGTAGTACGGTGTCGGATGCTGGATTTCTATCACGAGAAAACGCGGAAAGTCGTCGCCGATCCAGCGCTGGTAGAAATCGTAAGCTTCCTGCTGCTGGATGATGTTGTAGCCGTCGACATCAAACCGGGCGCTGTACTCGGGCACCAGGTCCGGGTCAGGCGGTGTGGTGCGGAAACCTCCGAAATCGGCCGGGAAATGGCCATGAAAAATCATCAGCGGATAACGCGCTTCCGGGTGTTCATCAAAGCCCCTGGGAAGCAGGACGTGCGCGCCAAGGTACACGTCCTCGCCCCAGAACTCTGACAGCAACTCGCTGCGCATGCGGATGTGTTTGACGTACTCGGTGTCGGCCGGTGGCTCGATCTCCGGAATCACCTGGTCGAGAACAAGCGAAATCGAACCGCTTCCGTTTTCATCAATCACAACTTCCACCGGGCTGGAAAAATAATTACCCGGTTTGCGATTCCACTGCTGCCCTTCACCGCGATCGGGTGGCAGGCTGACCACTTTGCCGTTACCCAGGTGGAAATCCCTGTATCGATTGAGCAACGCCTGTGCGTAGTACTTTCCGGCAGGCACCGCGGACAGGTCAGCAAGCGGGAAACCGATCGCCTGCTGGTCGATAACTATTTTCTCATCACCCTTCCAGTCTTCCACATTGACGCCAAAAATCAGCTGGCTGTCGGCTGAAGCACCGACCAGGAACCTCGGTTCTTTTTCATCATGGGTCGCCAGCATCAGCAGCAAACGGCCATCCTGGTCCAGGTCCGTTATCGAACGGTCGATCGTGATGGAGAACGACAGGGGTTCCGTGGTCACGGAACGACCGTTTTCAACATGGCAGGCGCCCGTCAGCAGGCAGGCAAGGATCAACAGGAATACAAGCGGCGTTCTACGGTTCATTTTCTACCCGGGGTGTTTTGGCGCAACAGCCTGGCAGCATACTACGAGTCACGTTTCTCCGCTTCCGCCTTCTGATCCCGCGCAAGCTCCCTCCCCCCCGCCGACACGAGGTCTCAACCGGCCCGGGCTCACTCCTGGTCATCGCAAACCAGGCCTTTTTGAAGGATTATGCCAATCAGGCCACGCGCAGGTGGCGTCCACCGTCCAGCGGCAATACACGCCCCGTCACGTAGCTGCTGCGCAGCAGGTAGTCCACGGCGTGCTGAAGCTCATCGAGCCCGCCTTCGTGCCCCATCAGGCTCTTGTTACGCGCTTTTTCGCGATAGGTGTCGTCGTCCGCTTCGTCAAAAATCACCAGGGCCGGTGCGATGCTGTTGACCTTGACCTTTGGCGCAAGAAGGCTGGAAAACGATAGCGTCAGGTTATCCTGCGCCGCTTTGCTGGCGGCATAGGCAATGTGCTTGCTGCTTCCGCGGCTGCTGACATAGTCGCCGATATGAATGATGTCGGCGTGAGGGTCGGCGCAAGCCTGGAGCAATGGCGCCAGGACGAGGTTGAGTTGATACGGTGCATTCGCATGGACCTGCATCATGCGCCACATGATGTCACCGGGCGAAAGGGCGGAGTCCTCACCCAGCCAGTCCGACGCGTTGTGAATGACGGCTCGCAAGCCACCGTGCCGCTGCGCCACCGAACGGCCCAGCATGCCGATCTGAACCTCGTCGTAAAAGTCACAATGGTGCAGCTCGGCCCCGCCACGCGCGAGTTCATCCAGGGCCGGGCGTTCGGTCCGGTAGGTTCCGATGACCGGGATACCACGCGCAAGGAAGGTTCGCGCCAGGTGCAGGCCGACCCGCTTCGCCACACCCGTGATCAGGATGGCATCTGCACTCACGGGTTCAGGAATTCCGCGCGGGTGTGGATGTTTTCCCTGAAGCAACCGCCAAGCGCGGTCGTGCTGGTCTGCGAATTGCTGTCCATCACACCCCTGGATTTCACGCAGTAGTGGGTCGCATCAATGCTCACCGCCACGTCGTCGGTCCCGAGCAACGCCTGCAGGGCGACCAGGATCTGCCGGGTCAGACGCTCCTGCACCTGCGGGCGTTGAGCGAAGAAGCGCACGATGCGGTTGATCTTGGACAGGCCGATGATCCTGTCCCCGGGAATATAGGCAACCTTGGCCATGCCGTCGATGGTCACGAAGTGATGTTCACAGGTGCTGGTCAGGTCGATCTCCCGGATCTTGACCATTTCGTCCGCACCCATCTTGTTTTCAATCAGCGACAACCGGGGGAAATGGCCGTAGTCCAGGCCTGAAAAAATCTCGTGAACGTACATCTTGGCGATACGGTGCGGCGTCTCCGCAAGGCTGTCGTCCCGGAGGTCGAGACCGAGGGTCGCGATCACTTCAGACATCAATTCCTCGATGCGCGTGTATTTCTGCTCCGGCGTCAAACCGGTATCGATCATCGGGGTTTCAAGACCGTGTTCGATCAGGGTGTCTCGCACCAGGATGGCCTCGGGGCTGAGACCGCCGGTTTCACGGTCCAGGCTTTTTTTCAGGTAAACGGGGTTGGCGCTCATGATGCTCTCTCCAGTATTCTCAGTTGATTGGCGACGTCGGACCGATACTCCAGTGATAACGAGACCGAGTCCGCGAATCGCAGCGCATTGGGTTTGTCGATCGTCACCCGGGAATAGACCACGTCAGGATGGTCACTGCAGATACCCAGGACATCCGCGACCAGCCTTTCGAGCAGCAGAAAACGTCCATCCTCCACGTATGAGATCACGCGCTTGGTGACGGTCTTGTAGTTGAGGGCCTGCTCGACATGATCATCGAGTACCTCCCCGGCCAGGTGGTACCGAATCTCGATGTTGATGACGACGTCCTGCTTTTTGGCCTTTTCTTCCGGGTTGAACCCAATAAATGTGCGCAGGCGCAGATTCCTCACCTTGATGGTGGCTTGCGACCCGGGGGGTGTTTGCCCGCTATGGCTTTGCGGATAGTTCATTCAAGCGTCCTCAATTCAGCAAATTACGTCTGGTATTAGAATCTATTAATTACTATACATATATTGTACATTAATTGATATAAATTTATTAATATTGATCTTAATGCTTGCTATATCTATACATATACTGTACCATTTACTTGGGGTCAACAATTTAAGAAGGCCCCTGAACACACCCCTCCCTGTGTGTGCTCCCCTGGCCGGTGCCGGGCAGACAGTACTCCCCCAACTGTCTGCTCATCACCGGCTCTTTTTTTTCCGCCGCGAGCCGGGAGAAACATCGTTGCCCGATGCGCCGGCCAGGCGCGGTAAAGCCGATTACCGTTACAATGTGCAAAACCTGGCGCGAGGCAGTGGCGACAGCCAGGCGCACCGAGGACCGGCTATGGCATTGATTTCAAAAGACGAACAGCTGCTTTTTGTGCGGGCGCCCACCACCGCGAGCTCCGCGGTCGAGAAGCTTTTGCAGGCCAGCGGAAAATTCCGTGGGCTGGGTGAAAAACACATGAACTTGAAAGACCTGGAAAACCTTGGGCTTGTCGACCCGGAAACGATGCAGGGCCTGCGCAAGGTTCGCGGTGTACGCAACCCCTTCGACCTGATGGTTTCTGCCTATTTCAAAAACCGGTCCTACGGCCTGAAGGACCGCATCGGCTGGATTCGCCAGGTGCCGGGGCTCAGGGAAGAGATAAAGGCGGCCCGCAGCATGGATTTTCGCGAATGGATCCACTGGCTGGCCGGGTCCAGGCACCTTGACATGGTCTATTACCGCACTGCACTGCGGTACCACGATGACCGCTTTGATCGCATCGTGAGATTCGAATGCCTGATCGGGGACCTTGGCGCTGCCCTTGAAGGCCTGGCATGCACTGCAGGCCTTCCGCGGCGAAATGGCCTGATCGAGTTGCCGGAAGTTGGGGTCAATGCCAATCGAATGCGCGATTACACTCCGTATTACGATGGTGAAACGCGGGACATGGTAGCCCGGGTTGCCAGTGACGATCTGCGCCGGTTCGGATACCACTTCGAGACGTGAGCAGCAAGGTTCAACAGACGCAGAGGACAGACTTTCGACGGTGACAAACCACACCAACATCAGGAGAGAACTGGAAAACGAACTCCAGGCCATTGCTTCCTGGTGGTTGAGTCACGTCGTGGATACCAAGCACATAAAAATCGCCGGTGAAGTATCCAACAGAAACAAGAAAAAGCGTTTTGCAGGAAAGTCCCTGGTGTTCGTTGCCCGCCTGACCTGGTTCTTCTCCACACTCTACCGCCACGATGCACGGCCGGAATACCAGCAAGCCGCCGGCGTGGGCTACCGTCTCCTGCTGGGCCGCTTCCTGGACCCGGTTCACGGCGGCATGTACTGGTCACTCGACTGGCGGCACCGGCCGAACGCCCGGAAAAAACAGGCCTACGGCCAGGCCTTCGCCATCCATGCCCTCAGTGAGTACTACATGGCCTTTGCTGACCCAGAGGCGCTCGATGCAGCCTGCAAGCTGGTCACGCTGCTGGAGGAGTATGTCCGCGACGCCGGGTGCGGCGGCTACCTGGAAGCCCGGACCGAGGACTGGTCGGCAATGGAAGGCGAATGCATCGACGGGTTCGATGCGGACAAGACCATGAACACCCACCTCCACATCCTGGAAGCCTACAGCAGTTTCTGCCGGGCAAAACCTGATGCGGATTTCACCTGCATTCTCGGAGACCTCGTCGCACTCTTTATCGATCGATTCACCCGGCCCGGTGGCGACCACCTTGTCCAGCACTATTCGCAAGACTGGAAAGAAGTTCCCGCCGCCATCAGCTTTGGACACGATATCGAGGCAAGCTGGTTGATTCCGGAGGCCGCAGCGACCGTGGCAGATACTACCCTTCAAGAACTCGCACGCAAATCTGCCATCCGCCTGGCCCGCGGGGTACTCGCCAACGGCGTGGATGAGTTCGGCGGCATTTCCAGGGAGTTGCGCGGTGGAGGTCTTCGTGACAGCAGCCGCGAATGGTGGGCGCAGGCCGAAGCCATGGTCGGATTCATGAACGCATGGCAACTCAGCGGCGAAAAGAAGTTCCTCGAAACCAGTTTCAATTGCTGGCGGTTTATCCGTGATCACCATATCGACCCGCATCACGGCGAGTGGCGGTGGTATTCCTCCCTCGACAGGAAAGCGGGCAAAATTTACAAGGCCGGAGCGTGGAAAGCGCCCTATCACAATGGCCGTGCGCTGCTCGAGATGATCAGGCGGCTGTCTGATCAGCCCACGGCTGCAAACAAAGGGCCCAGGAGCACCCAATGAGTCTCTTTGACTGGAACAACGGGTTTTTCCTTTTGCTGAACGCCAACCCTGCCGTCTTTTACATGAAGGACTGGTTCCTCAGAAGACTCGGTAAAGAGCAGTGGCTGACACTGCAGATGTTGAGCAAGCAGGAGGCTCACCTGCTGGTCCAGATTTCCTGGGATCACGAACCTGAATACCGGGCCAGGGCAATGGCAAAATCTGCGGCCCGCTACCTGGCGCGGCACAGAAAACACCGCATTACCTTCCTGGCCAATACGCCTGATGAACAGGCATCGTTGCAGGCAACAGGGCTCGATGCTGTCTACTGCAACGGCTCGGTATTTCTCTCGGAGTCGGTACACTGCCCGGTTCCTGGAAGTGAGAAAGACTTCAATGCCGTATACGACGCCGTCGTATCGCCCTACAAGCGCCATGAACTGGCCGTTGATGTAAAAAAACTCGCGTTGATTACCTACCGCAAGGGGGACTCCACCGACCGCTACATCCATGCCACGGTGAAGGGCCTGAAAGACGCCGCCTGGCTGAACGGGTCGCCCGATAAACCAACCGTTTGGATCAATGACCGGCAGGTCAACCAGGCGATCAACCGGGCCCGGGTCGGGCTGGCCCTGTCGGCTGAAGAAGGATTCATGTATGGCAGCGCACAATGCCTGCTGGCCGGCCTGCCCGTGGTGAGCACACACAGTGTTGGCGGCCGCGATATTTTCTACGACCCGGCCTACACCCGTATCGTGGCCGACGACCCGGCTGCCGTGGCAGCAGCCGTGGAAGACTTCTGCGCCCATCCGCCTCCCGCTGAATTAATCCGCGGCGGTACGCTCAAAAGGTTTGCACCCCACCGGGAACGTTTTATGCAACTGATGAGGGGAATCACCGCCGGCAGCGAGTCCGAGGACGTGTGGCAAGGGGCGCTTCCGCGGAGCCGTCCCAATAAATGGCGCGGCACCGCGTTCACCGTCAGGGAAAACCTTTCGGCCCTGAGAAAGCCCGGCCAGGCAGCACCGTGGGTAAAAGCCGGACGCCGGCTTCAGGACGCCGGAACATGAGGGTATACTGCCCCGACACCAGAACAACAAACCGAGCCTGACATGTATATCAATCTGCACGGCCTCGTCGTCGAGTGCAAAGCGCCCTCGCCTGAACTCGAGGCAAAACTGCTCAGGCCGTTCGGCCTGTTCCTGGAAGACCAGGGATCGACCGGAGTAACCATCGAGGTTATTGAATCACTTCCACCGTACGAAGACTTCCCGGAACTGGAATCCAGCTTCTCCACGCCCCGCAACATCGTTTACGACACCCCGGAGTACAAGCTGGTCGACTATTTCGGCAAGGGCGCCACCATCGAAAACAAGGCCGAAAGCTCATTTACGATCTACGGCGATGACGACAACTTTCTGCAGGAGGCGTTTTACCTGCTGGTCCTGTCAATCTTTGGCCAATATTGTGACCGACACGGCATGTTGCGCGTCCACGCCATGTCGGTCTCGTATGGGAACAGGGCATTCCTGGTTCCCATACCGCCGGGTGGCGGCAAATCCACCATGGCGTTCAGCATGCTGCAGGAGGAAGGCTTCCGGCTGATTTCAGACGATGAGCCGGTAATTTCCAGGTCGGGTCATATTCTGCCCTTCGCGCTGCGCATCGGAACCCTGGACGAAGATAAAGCCAGGAACATTCCCGAAGAATTTGTCTACACTATCGATCGCATGGAGTTTGGTCCAAAATTTTTCATTGATATACGCTACTGGGAAAAACAGCTGGAACACCGGGAACTGGAGGAGATAATCTACATCGTCGCCAGACGCGTTCTCAACGGCACGCCAGCGATAAAAAGGATACCGAAGTACAAGGTTCTCAAGAGCATCACGCGGGATGCCATCATCGGGGTTGGTCTCTACCAGGGCCTTGAATTCATGCTCAGCCACTCTCCCTGGACGACCTTTGCGCAGATCGGAACCGTGATCAAACGCGCCATCGTTGCCTGGAAGATGTTGCGCCGCGCAGAAACCTACAGCTTCGTCATCACACGGGATATCGAGGAAAACCGGCGTGTGTTCAAGGAGTTTGCACTCAGCCTGGATCAGGCGCCAGGCTGAGTTGCCGGAATTTGATGACCCATGGCATTTGTTGACCGAAATTCAAAACATATCCTGAACCGGCTGTTGATGTTCTTGATGGATGTCTACGTTCTGCTCCGCCGGAAAGAGAAGGCGAATCTGCTTGAGTCCATTGATCGAGTCACTCAAGAGCACCCTTAGGAAAACGCTCAGCTTCCTGGTGCGATTCGCCCCGGCCAGGTGGGTCCTGGCGGGCTGGTACCGGCTGTCGCTCAAAGGCCTGGCGCTGATCGTGCACGGAAAGCACACGGGCAATATCAAGGCAATATTCAACCGTCACCAGAACTGGATCCTGGGCATCAGCGATATCGACCTGATCATTTTCTATGACGACCCCGACCCCGCTCAGGACCGCCAGCTCTTTGTTTCGTTCTGGCGCCGCTACCGGGTCCTGCGGCTCATTTTTCCCATGTTGTGCGGCGTGTCCGAAGTTCGCTGGATTCCTCTACGGCGGTTGGCAAAGCACCCGCTTCATTCGCAGGCGGAAGTCCACCTGTTGTTGAACCCGGAACAGTGGAGTTGCGTGTTCAGCCGCTCGGAGGATCCGGCGTTGACCGTCCCCGTGTTTGATCCACCCATGAAGCCCGGCCTGCCGCTGACCATGTTCCTCGATTTCAACCTGTACGGTTATATTCAGAAGCAGCTGTTTTCAAACGAAGATCAGCCTTCTCTGCGAATTGACCGAATGGCCAAGTGCGCGGTGAAAATCACCCAGCACCTTCATTACCTGCAAACCGGTGACTACGTCACGGTGCCGCAGTTGAAGGAGGAACTGGAAAAACAACCGCCGCAACAACCCTGGTCACATTACAGGCAGGTACTCGACGGGCTGCTGCAGCCCGGGCCCGGCCAGCAGGACCGGGACCGGGAGATAGCCCGTTCCATCTACCATGCCTTGCTCGATCTCAGCCGGGCACATGAAAAACTGTTGCATGCGGAGAGCCCGGAATCGGAACCGGGGCACCAGTTCCCCGCTGAGTGGCCGGGTAGCGGCATGGAAAACTTTCTGCGGGAAGTGGAGCAAGGTTTTTCAGGCCGACTGAGCCTGGTGTCCTTCAAGTCGCCGTATAAACAGTATCACAGGCGTCTTTTCCTGGTGATCACACCGGAAACACCGTTCGAAGACTTTTTCGCTTTCATCAAGCTGGCCCGCCGCTACCGGGAAACTTTTCAAAAGCAGAAGATCATCCTCAACGGCACGACGCCGGTTCTGCTGACTTCACAGTTTTACGGTTTGTGGGGCCACGTGGCGCTCGAGGCTTACATCCTCGCAGCGCAGCCGGTCTATGCGCCACGTGGCGGCCTGAAGCTGCGCCTGCCGGAGGAGCAATGGACTTTGCAGAAAATCAGGGAATCGGTGGCGGTATTCGAGGAGTTTTACCTGCCGTTCATGATGTCCCCATTGGCAAAAGGTGAAGGCATGGACTTCTGCAAAATCTACGAGCGCGCCGAGACCGAAATGCTGTTCAATTATTACGGCTACCTGAAAGACAAACAGGCTTACCTGCAACTGATTGAGCAGTCCGGAGGGGCTGTTGACGAAGTCATTGCCTGGGCCTGCGCACGCTTTGGCAACGAAATCGGCATTCAGCAATGGCACCCTTTCCGCTTTGTCGACTCGTACCCTTATCTGAAAAAAATGATACGGCAGATCGACGAAATGGCCCTGCGACAACTGGAGTCAGGAACATCCGACACTCGATACTCTACCTGACGAGCAATTTCCCGAAGCCGCTGGATGGCGGCGGCAAGATACGGGATTTCCACATGCTCAAGTGGCTGGCGAAAAACCACGACGTGACCGTGGTCGGCTTCAGGGATCCTGAGCTCGAAGAACAGGATGCTTTCCTGGAGTTCATTCCCCGGGAGAAATGCCACCTGCTGTCCGAGCCGAAGTTGATGAGGATGCGCGACTTCTTCGAACTTCGCTATCTGCCGCGCTGGTGCCTGTCCTATTTTTCACCACAGCTGCAGAAACTGATCGACAAGCTGGTTCGAAGCGGAAAGTACGACCGCGTGCACATTTCACACAGTTACATGGCCTTCTACCTCGTGCACCATGTCGAAAACATTTCCTGCCTGATCGACCACCACAACGTGAAGTCGCTGTTTTTCGAGAACGCCAGCCGTTGCACCAGAAACCCGAAGAAAAGAATGGCCTACCAGGCCGAGAAGGTCCGCTGGCAATACTACGAACAGGAAGTCATACCGCGGTTCGACGAGCACATCAGTTGCTCGAAAACTGAGCAGGACCTGCTGCGCGCGATGACCGGCAAACAGGTTCACCTGTTACCGTCCGGGGTCGATACGGACGGGTTCCGGAGAAAATCAGAACCGTTTATCGGTACGAACCTGCTGTTCACGGGCAGCCTGGATTACTTTCCAAACGCGCAGGCGGTCGAATTTTTCTGCGAGGCCTGCCTGCCTGCCATCCGGGATGCCGTTCCCGGGGTCAAGCTGCAGGTGGTGGGCAAAAACCCGACCCTGCGCACCGAACGTCTGCTGGAGAAAACGGACAGCACCTGGTATTCCTATAATGTCCGTGATATCCGGCCGTTCTACTACCAATCGACCGTTTTCGTGGTCCCCTTGCTCACCGGCGCCGGCACGCGCCTGAAGATCATGGAAGCCATGGCGATCGGCCTGCCCGTTGTCAGTACGCACAAGGGCTGTGAGGGCCTGGGCCTGGAGAATGGGCAAGGAATCCTGATCGATGATGACCCCGGCGCCATGGCGGCGGCGACTATCCGGCTGCTCAATGACCACGGGTACCGCGAGTCGATGAGCCGCATTGCATTCGAGGTTTGCCAGGCGCGCTTTTCCTGGAAGCAGATCTTCAGCCGGGCGGAATCCAGCCAAATATACACTTGAGCCGCTATTTCGGACGCCTGGCTCTCACCGCCACGAAATAGCCCGTGAAATAGCGGCTTGGCCATTGACCCAGGCGTTCCCAGCGCAGCAAGCGCTCGAGAAAGCCGTTCTGTGCATCTGCGTCGCCGCTTTTTTGCACGGCCCCGGCACGCGCGACAGCGACCGCGCGGGGACAATGCATGATGGCGCGGGATTCCAGCGTTTCAAATCCGGCCCGCCGAAGCGCCTTGACCAGGCCTGATCGGGTCAGGGTCCGGCCCACGTAATAAGGAACGATTCCTGCTTTTTGCAGCAGCGCCTGGGGCAGGTGATTGCGCAGCCAGACCATGGGGTTCTGCAGGTTGTCCATCGTTACGAGCAGGTAACCGCCGGGCCGGGTCACACGAAACAGCTCCGAAATGGCCAGGTGTATATCTTCATTGTGCTGAAAGTGGTCCAGGGTGGAGTTTGAAACCACGCAGTCAAAAGTATGGTCTTTAAAAGGCAACTCACGCAGGTCGGCCAGGTGGGTTTTCAACTCCGGGTATTTGGCGGCGGCGGCTTCGACTGCCCGTATGGATATATCGACACCTTCAACCCGTGAGCAGAGACTGGCCAGGAAAGGGTACAGGCCCGCAGAAGTCGCCTCGTCGAAGAGATCGGTTTTCAGCAAGCGGTTTACCGCTTGCCCTCGCAGCCAGCCCTCGAGCATTTGGCGGTTTACCCGGTCGCTGTGGCGGCGCCACAGTCGGTAATTGCCGTCCTCGCCAAAGGAAGCCGATACCTCGTCCCAGTAGGCCTGGTCCTGTTCCTGTTTCAATACACTCGGAGCCTGTAATTCGATCCCAAACGAGACTAATCCATTGCAGCAAACAAAACCAATGATTCCTCGAAATCTTCATATTCCCGGGCTGGACCGGTCGTTAAACCTGGACCCGGCGCACAGATTTGCATTGCCAGCCTCGCCTGGGAAATAGAGAATGTCGCAATGCTTTCAAAAATCCGGAACTTCCCATGAAGATTACTGCGAAGTGGGTCTTCAGCGCCCTGGTCGCCTTGCTGCTGCTGGCCGTTCTCAGCTGGGACCAGCTTGGAAAGCCCCTTCTTTTTGACCTGTTCCAGGCTGTCACGGGACACCAGAAACTGGCGGCCAACACCTTCAGAATGCCACCGGCCAATACACCCTACGATCAGTGGATGGAAAAAGCCCGGGCGCAAATACCGGTGTTCGAGGGAGTCGTTATCCAGGACGTGCGAAGCGTTAAACTCGAACCCTGGCCCGAACTCGGACCGGATATCAGGGGGATGTACCTGCGGTTTTCAGACTACCAGATGTCGGATGGCCGGATCGTCGAACTTCCGGCGCATGCACAGGCCCTGGAGCAGCGGCACTTTTTCGAAATGGCAATCTACGCCTTCGGCGGACCCGGCCACACGATCATCCAGCAGGAAGGGTACCCGCCCCAGCGCATCGACTGGGACTATCGCAGCCTGATTTCCATTCCGCTCAATGCGCACTACCAGCATTTCAATGACAGCGACCACGCGGTGCGCCTTTTTGCAGTCAGCAGTTTTCCATTCGTGATCAACTCATTTCCCAGCGAGCGTTTCGTTTTTGACAACGACTTTGCAATGACCGACCGGTACGCTGCCGAGGCCGGTTACTTCGAGCATGAAACCCGGGTGAATGACAACACCCTGAGAAAAAACTTTGTCGCGGATGCACTGCAGGCAGAAACTTCGCAGCAAGCGCACAGGACTGAAGGAGCCACCGGGATGCGGTGGATCATGAGTGAAAACTCCATGTTATCGGCCCGTGTTTCGGAAATGGAAGCCGGTATGTATAAAGAAGCCCACCGGCATAGCAGCGATGCATTTATTCTGCTGTTGAGCGGCGAGGGCTATTCCCTGACCTGGCTCGAGGGCCTGTATGGAAAGAGGCTGCGAGTCGACTGGCACGAAGGGACCTTATTCGTGCCGCCGATCTACTGGTACCATCAGCACTTCAATCCCGGAGGCGAGCCCGCCCGCTACCTGGCCATCAACACGCCCTACCTGGTCCAGAACCTGGGCCTCAGGTTTATCGACCAATTGAAAAAGGATCTGCCCGAAGTGAAGAAAGAGTGGGAACAGGAACGTGAGAAACGGGCCAGAAACAGCCAGAAATGACATTGAAGTCACCCATACTGTATCTGCTCACCCTGATTTCCATACCCGGCATTCTTTTGCAAACAGCGTGGGCAGATGATGCGCAAGAGGATGCGTTTCCCCTGCCGGAGATCGCCGTAACGGCAAAACGCATCCAGGTTCCACGCGTGATGGTGGTAAGAGAACTCTCCGAGGACGACTTTGATGCCTGGAACGCCCAGACCGCAGGAGACGCGCTGACGTTCGCTCCGGGCGTCAATGTCCAGGTCGGGGGCAGTTCCGGTGATTCCCGTGCCTGGGTCAGGGGATTTCGCGATCGCGATGTGTTGGTTCTGTATGATGGCATTCCGATCGCTTCCGGTTTCGAGGGAACCATCGACCTGAATGAAATCTCGCTGGCCGCGGTTTCTGAAATTCGCGTTCTGAAAAGTGCGCCTTCGGTGATCTACGGGACCAACGGGATGGGCGGCGTGATTGATGTACAGCCCCGGCCAGAGCAATCCGGAAAGCATTTTTCCGGCCGGCTTGAAGCCGGCAGCGATGACCGGCGCCTGGTCCAGGCTGCCGCAGGCGGCGGAAACGGTAACCTCGGCTACACGCTGTCAGCCAGCCACCAGGAAGCCGACGATTATTCCTTGTCCGGTGATTACGCGGGTGAACTGAATCAGCCTCCGGGAAAGCGTCTCAACAGCGATTTCGAACGCAACAATGTGTTCATGCGATTTGACGCCCAGGAATCCTTCCTGGGGCACACTTCCCTGTTCGTGAACCTGTCCGGCGCGGAAAAAGGCCTGCCGGTGGAAACGGGCGTTGAGGACCCGGACTACGAAAGACTTACCGAATCAAAAAGGCGGACGGTCGGATTTTCCAACCATTTCCGCAACATCCCACTATCACTCAAGCTGTATTACAACGCCTACGACAGTGAACTCACGGCATATACGGACGATGGGTTCCGGGAAATCGACGGGGTGGAACGGGCACAGGACCACTCCTGGGGCGGCAAGTTCTATTCAACCATCGAGACTTCCGATCGCAACTCGCTGGTGATGACCGTCGGCGCACAAGCCGACGTGTTCCAGGCCGAGGGAGAACTGGAGAATGGCAACAAGGCGGAGCTGACGACCTATGTACTGGCGGCCGAGGACCAGTTCTCGATGACCAACCGGTTGTCCCTGGCGGCCGGCCTGATCTATACCTATTTTGACCAGACCCGCCTCGATCAATCCAGCAGTGCGCTAAACCCGCAACTGGCCCTCGCCTGGCGTAGTTCCAGCAAGCTGTCTTTTCATGCGTCAGCCGCCCAGCGAACACGTTTTCCAAAACTACGGGAGCTTTACCGTCGAAAGTATGGCAACCCGGATCTCGAGGAACAGACTGCCAATAATTTCGAGTTGGGCATGCAATACCAGGCAGGGGCCGGGATCAGTGCCGACTTTGCCCTGTTCCGCAGTGATGTGGACGACCTGATTGAACGCCTGGACCGGCGTTCCCTCTATCAGAACCTGGAGCGGGTAACGTTCCAGGGCATCGAAACGGCAGCCGGTGGCTGGCTCGCCGAGAACACTTACGCGCGCCTGGCTTACACCTGGGTCGACGCAGAGGAAAAACTGGAAACAGGTGACAAACAGCAATTGCGCAGCCGCCCCGAGCATACCCTCATGGCTGAGTACCGTTATCGTTTTCCGCGGAAATTTCTTTTCACCTTCAACGCCATCTACGTGACCGGCTTATACGACCTCGACCCGGAAGGCGTATACACCAGGCTGCCCAGCTATCTTGTTGGCAATGTGAGGCTGACAAAAACTTTCGGGCAGCATGCTGCAGCCTACCTGGCCGTTTCCAATCTGCTTGACGAAGACTACGAGCACCGCATAGGAAATCCGCGCGAAGGCCGGGCTATCATGCTGGGACTCAATTTTGAATTCTGATCTACGGGGAAAACCATGAGACTACTGGTGACCAATACCCGCACCGGGCAAGCTTACGCGATCATCCGCAGCCTGCGACCCCATGCCGATTGGATTTCGGCGGAGATGTACGGCTCCAACTGGCTGACAGCGCATACCGCGACAGCGGCCTTATCGCGCCTGGTGGATGCGCGTTATGTTGTCACCAGCCCGGAGCAAGACTGGGCGGCCGGCAAAATCCAGCGTCGAAATACGCCCCGCGAAGAAAAGTATATTGAAGACATCGAACGGATCTGCCGGAAAGACCGCATCGACACTATTCTTCCTTCTTACGATCCGCAGGTGTACATCCTGTCCAAGAACAGCGAGCGCCTGGCCCGCCTGGGGGTGAGCGTGCTGGCACCGGATTACGATGTGTTGCTGACACTGCTGGACAAGTCACGCACCCTGAAACTGGCGGAAGAAGCCGGTTTCCCGCACCCGAAAACATTCCGACTCGACGAGCACGACCTGGCCGACATCATGCAGCAGGTCGGCCCGCCCTGGGTGATCCGGCCAACCGCTTCGGCCCGCAGCCGCGGCATGGTCGTGGTGCAAAAACCTGGGGACCTCGCTGAGACCGTCGCCAGCCTCCAGGCCAGTCATCGCGACCTGATTCTGCAGGAATATATTCCGGGAACCCAAAAACAGAATTTCTACATGATGATCGGCCGGGATCACGAGGTGCTCAGCATGATCACGCCCAAGGTGCTGCGCACATCCCACCGCGTGTATCGCAACTCCTCGGCTGCAGCGCTATTCAACCACGACCACGAGTACAACGACCGTGTCAGGGACCTGGTACGGCGGCTGAACTGGCATGGCGGGGCGACGGTTCAGACCAAGATCGATACGCGGGATGGAATTCCCAAGCTGATGGAAATCAATCCGCGCATGGGGTCGCACACCTGGTACAACACGGAGATGGGTATCAATACCCCGCTGATGTACTGGCGCAGTTTCCAGGACGAGCCCGTTGAACCGGTAGACGACTACCCGAACGAAGCGCTGATGCTGGAGCCGTTCGAGGACTTTTTCGGCTTTTTCTTCAACGTTGGAGACCGCATGGCTTACCAGGCAAAGCGGCTGTTCGGGCACCAGACCACCGACCCGGAAAGTGTGCCGGTCAGCGTTTTTTCTGCGTTCAACACGCTGCGCAAGGATTATTTCGGCCCGCACAAAAAGGCCTTCATGCCGCAGTTTCGGTATGCCCTGAGCGACCCCATGGTGTTCCTGATGAAGAGCTGGGCCGTGCTGCGCTATGAACTCAGTCAATTGAGAAGGGTCGGCATCTGATGGGCCTGAGCCCGAGCAGGACCTGGCTGGCCCGCCTGGCGTGGCTCTTTTTCCTTGCACCGGCGTCCGTATCGGGCGACTGCCACGGGATCGAAAACGAAACGGTTCACTGGGTGGTGCCCAGTGTTGCGGGCGGCGGATACGACCTCTACTCAAGGTTGATTCAGCCATTCCTCGAAAATCGCCTGAACACACGGATTGTCATTGAAAACCGCCCTGAAGCCGGCGGACTGGTAGCGGCCATCAAGGTACGCGACGCCAGGCCTGATGGCAGGACAATCGGCATCGTCAACGCCTCCGGCCTGATGGCAGCCGGGATCTTGCCGGACAGCCCGGCCCCGGACCTGTTACGCGACTTCACCATCCTGGCGCGAATCGTCAGCAACCAGACTTTTCTCTTCAGCTCGAGCAACGCGGGCATAGGCAGCATTGAAGACCTGTTGCAGGTTTCCGCGCAGCGCCCCATCGTGGTCGGTGTGCGGGACATCGGTTCAGCCAGCTTCCTGGCGCTCCCTGTAGCCGCCAGGCTGCTGGGATTCGACTACGCCACGGTGACCGGTTACGTCGGAAGCACTTCCCGCGCCCTCGCCGTACAACGCGGCGACGTCGACTTGATTATCCAGAATTTTGATTCGGTCAGCCGTTTCGTCGAGTCGGGCGAACTGCTTCCTTTACTGCGAATATCCGGCCAGGACTCGGGCCACCCCGTACTCGGCGGGGCACAGGGCCTCGCCACGCAACAGGCGATAAAGCGTGGAACCGATCCCGGGCTCGCCAGGCAACAGGCTGCCGGGCTGTCGAGCATCATGGCGGCCGGACGAATTATCGTCGCACCGGCGCACCTGCCGGATGGATTACAGCAGTGCATTTCACAAGCCCTTTTGGAAACCCTGTCCGGCCCGGAGCTGCAACAGGCCGCGGCCCTCGCCGGGCTCTCCCTGGCCCCGGCTGGTCCGCGGGAAACCCTGGCCGACTTGCGCACCGGAGATGAGCAGCTATCCGGATTTGAGCCGCTTGTACGTGCCGCCATGCAGCAGGCACGGCAATGAAGGCCGGCTGACATGGACGCGGGATTGATCGACGCTGCAATCGATGGCCTGTACCTGGTCTTTTCCTGGCCATACATCCTCTACCCCGTGGCAGGAACCCTGCTCGCCATGCTGTTCTCGGCCTCACCGGGGCTGAATAGCGCCACCTTGATGACTCTGGCGATTCCCCTGACCTTTGCGTGGGAACCACTGCCCGTCCTGCTCTTGTTCGGGGCGTTTGTGGGTGGTGCGACTTTCATGGGTTCGATTACCGCGATTCTGTTCAATATCCCCGGCAAGGCCTCCAACTCGGTGACCCTGCTGGACGGCTACCCGCTGACTCAGAAAGGACAGGCCAGGACAGCGATTGGCGCTGCCGCGGCCGCTTCCGCGCTGGGTGCGACCCTGGGCGTTTTCATTCTGTTCGCAATGATCCCGTTCATGCGCACTGCGGCAACCACACTGGGGCCCGCCGAATACCTGATGTTCGCGGTCTGGGGACTCACCGCGCTGGCCGCCCTGGTGGGCAACTCCATGATCAAGGGGCTGGTTGCCGCCGGGCTGGGTTTTCAGCTTGCCTTTATCGGGTACGACCCGCGCACCGCTGAATTGCGCTTCACCTTTGGGCTGGACTACCTGAGCGACGGGCTCAGCCTGGTCCCTGTTCTGCTGGGCCTGTTTGCCCTGGCCGAGGTCATCGACCTGCTGGTCAGCGGTCGGGTGACGCTGTCCGGCCGGCACAAGACCGCCGAGTTGAGCGGCCGTGTTGGCGAAGGCATCGCGGCCGTTTTCAGGAACTTCTGGCTATTCATTCGTTGCTCGGTCATCGGTGCGGTTATCGGTGCCATTCCTGGCATCGGCAGCTCGGTTGCCGGCTTTATAGCCTACGGGCATGCCAGTCAGACCGCGCGTAAACCGGCATTTTTCGGAGAAGGAGATATCCGCGGTGTGATTGCGCCTGAAGCGGCCAATGACGCAAAAGACGGCGGAGCGCTGATTCCCACCCTGGCCCTGGGTATTCCTGGAGGAACCGGTACCGCCATCCTGCTCGGTGTGCTCACCTTGCACGGCATGACGCCCGGCCGTGAAATGTTGACCACCAACCTGACCCTGGTTTTTGTCCTCGCCTGGTCACTCTTCCTGTCCAACTGGCTCACGTCTCTTCTCGGCCTTGCCCTGGTCAATCCGCTGGCGCGCCTGAGCACCATCAAGACAACACGCCTGGTGCCGGTCATCCTGGCGCTTGCTGCTTTTGGTGCGTTCCAATACCGGGGTTTGCTGGCCGACCTGTTTTGCGCGCTGGTTTTTGGCCTGGTGGGCTTCCTGATGAAAAGAAGGGACTGGCCCCGGATACCGATGGTGATGGCGCTGGCGCTGGCGCCCATGTTCGAAAACAACCTGCACCTGACCCTGCGTTTACAGGAACTTGGAAGAATCGATTTCTGGTCGCGCCCGGTGGTCGTGACCCTGGTCCTGCTCACCGCCGTCAACCTTCTGCTACCAACGTTCCTGGCCACGCTGCGCCGCTTCAGGGAGGGCTCCCATGGGGATCACTAGAATTCTGGCAAGAACGTGGCTCACGCTGATCTTCCTGTCGCTTACGGCGGGCTTCCTCGTTTCATCTGCTTCCCTCAGCCCCGTTGCCAGCTCGGTTCCACGGGCTATTTCCCTGGCCACACTGGTTTTGCTGTTGATGAACCTGGCCCGCGAGTTGCGGTCCCGGGAAGACCCGACAGATGACTCCCCGGCCAGCGGTAAGGGCAAGCTGGTCGTGATTCTCTGGATTTCGACCCTTCCGCTGGCGGTGATGGCGGCGGGCATCACGGCGGGAAGCGCCCTGTTCAGCCTGGTCTTTCTGAAAGGCTATGCCAGGGAGACTTGGATGACCAGCCTCGTCTTCTCGCTGGTCCTGGGAGCCTGCCTGCTCCTGCTTTCTTTCCTGGCCAGTGGAAATCCGGCTGCGAACCTTTAATAGCGGATTCCGCGTTCGTCCGTGCGGCTTTCGGACTCGTATTCACTCTCGAGTTCGTATACGCGGAACATTTGTGCAGCTACATCCAGCCGGATTTCACGCTCCAGCTCCCTGAACGCCGGCTCTTCCCGAATCGAATCCAGGTTGGGGTCACGTTGCATGTAGTACCACCACAGGGTGCGCCAGCCCGCATCGACGGCTTCCTCCAGGGCCGCCAGCGCTTCCTGCTGTCTTCCCTGCAGGGCCAGGATCTGGACATCCGAGACCCAGTAGCCACCGTGCAGCCCGAGCCGGAAGCGGTTTCCCAGGTAGGCGGCCGTGCTTTCCAGGATCAGCGATGCCGAATCCGTGCTGCCGGCCAGCTGCAATACCAGGGCAAGATCGATGGCAGCACGGTAGTTGTCGAGGTGGATCAGCGGTTCAGGGGTATTGAACAGGCGCGGAAACTTCTCCTCGTAGAACGCCAGTGCATCTGCAACACGCCCTTCTTCCAGCAGCTTGTTCCTGACCTGTGCCGCGGAAATCTGGTAAAGAAAGCTCTTGCCGCCACGCATCTCGGGAAAGTCCCAGGCCAATTCGGCAGCCCCCGCCAGGTTTCCTTCATACAGTTCCAGCATGATCTTGTACCATTGCTGGTTCTCCCGGCTCAGGGTGTTGTCATACAGCAGTTCCAACACCGTTCTTGCGCGGCCCGGCAGGTTCAAGTCCAGGAAGACCAGGCCCAGCAGCAGGTAGGTATCCGGAAAGTGAGGTTCCAGCATCAGGGAGTAACCGTAGGCCGAGACGGCCTCGTCCAGGCGGTTGAACGCACCGTATTGCAGGCTTCCGATTCCATCCCAGACCTGGAAATCTGCCGCGTCTATCTCGACGAGTCGATCGTACTGTTGCATGGCTTCGTCGAACTGGCCGAACATCTGGTGGTGAAACGCCACGCTGATCCTGGCCGGGACCGACAAGGGGTCCAGTTTCAGGGCATTTTCATAACAGGCCAACGCCTCATCCCAGTGCCCCAGGTCCCGCAACAGGATGGCCTTCCACAAGTGGACATCGACATGGCTCGGGTTGAGTTCCAAGGCGCGGTTGTAGGCCCAGCCCGCCTCTTCCAGCTTGTTTTCAGAGTGCCTGACCAGGCCAAGAACCGCCTGGACTTCACCGAGACCCTCATCCAGCTGCAGTGCATGTTCCAGGGCGGCCCTGGCCAAGTGAAGGGCCTCTTCTCCCGGTGCACCGAAATAAAGCTGCCGGATGAGGTATACCTTGCTCATCTCCGCCCAGGCCAGTGTAAAACCGGCATCCAGTGAAACGGCTTCCCGAAGGTACTCGATGGCCTGGTCGAAACCTTCCTTGGTTCGCCGGCCGGCACGCTGGCGCGCCAGGAGATAAGCCTCGAAAGCAGCAATGCTCGCGGTAGGCGTCGACAAGGCAGCCTGGTCTTCCACCGGGATCAAGCGGTGCTGCAATGCAAGCGCCACAGATTCGGCAACTTCACGCTGTATGGCCAGCAGGTTGTCTATCGAGTACTTGCGGTCATAGGTTTGAGCCCACAGCGGCCTGTCGGCCTTTGCATCGAGCAACTGCACCGTGATACGCAGCTGGCCGCCAATTTTTTGAACGGCGCCGTCCAGCACGTGGCTGACACCTAGGCGGCTGGCAATCATTGGGATGTCGTTGTTTTTTCCTTTGAACGAAAACGAGGATGAACGTGAAATCACCTGCAGGCCGGGAATCCTGCTGAGCGTATTGAGCACCTCGATGGAGATACCGTCCGAGAAAAACTCCTGCTCGGCATCCTGACTGACGTTGACGAAAGGCAGTACCGCGATAAAAGCCATTTCCGGCTCAACGCCATCCCACGGCCATTCATGGCGAAACGCCAGCAATGCCAGGACCGCCACCAGCGAAAACAGCAAGAGCAGTCTTCCCTGGCGCCTCCACCTGCTGCCCGTACGCGGGCCGGGATCCGGCGGCGTTCCGTTTCCCGCTGGGGTGGCCAGGGGCTGGACGGGCGGAACCAGCCTGAAGCCGACCTTCGGTATGGTTTCGATAAATTCCGGGTTTCGCGCGGAATCACCCAGGGCCTTGCGCAGCTCGCCGATGCGCTGGGTCAGCGCATCATCCGACACCTCGCAGCCGGGCCAGACGCTGTCAAACAAGTCCTGGCGCGACACGACCTCACCCGATGCCCGCGCAAGGCAAAGCAGCACAGCCATCGCCTTCGGGGCAAGGCGAACAACGCGCCCATCCTGCTCAATGCAGTCCCGATCCGGCCTGACTATCCAGTTACCAAGGGAAAAGTCAGCTCCGTTGACGCGTGCTTCCGACATGGCTCGACGATTGGCTGTCCTGTTGCTCTGAAGTCTGATTCCAGACTGTCGTATCTTAAATCAGAATGCTTCCGACAGATAAGTGACGATCGTCACGCTCGGGTTTTCGTCGGACTTTCGTCAGGACGCCCGGGCGCCGGCACATTAAATTCCGGGGTGAACCCACAAGGCTTGTCCAACGCGGGTCAAGCCGGTGAAAGGTTTTCCAGGCAGGAGCGAGCCTGGCTCGGGATGGAAATGTGTAGAGCAAAGGTCCGAATTGAAGTACGAGGGTGGGCTGACCCAAAGACAGAGACCGGACCGTTGCGGGAATGGATATCAGACGCGACTCAGGCGACCTCCAAATCCTGAACGGCGAAGAAATCCCCCCGTGTCACATCCAGAGTCCCTCGCGGGCAAAGCTCGCTCCTGCTATATCCGGAGGTCGTGTTACGGAGTCCGAATCATGATGACTTTTGAAGATATTGCTGTCTGTTTGCCCTGGACGGAACGTTCGGACACCGTGGAAACCGAACCGCGCCCTTCCCTCCGCCTTGTAAAAGCTGTACCGGAAAAGAAATCCGGCCGCAGTGAGGCCGAACAGAACTACCTCGAGCAAATGGGGCGCTGGCACCATCGCCGCCAGAGAAGGCGCAACCGCCTGGAACGCCTTTACCGCTGAACCCGGTTTGTAACGGTCTCTCCCGTTGCTTCCCCCGGCCCTGAGCCGGGGGTTTTTCCCCATTCGCATCCCGCTCGCCCCGCCCAGGTAGCACAGAAGGACGCCTCGCCTTCCAGCAAGAAACCCGTGATGGTGCCATACTGAAGCCATCGTCGAACACACCGGACCAGGACAGGGTTTTGTTGCAATCACTCCATACCTTTGGGTTCACGGCGGCCGCGTTCGCCCGTCCGTATTTTGCGCGGGCACATATGGAAAAATACCAGCTGAAAAAGCTGAAAAGCCTGCTGAGACACGCCAATTCCCACATCCCGTTTTACCGTGACTGGTTTGAGCAAAACGGCTTCCAACCCGGCGATATCCGGCAGCTTGATGACCTGCGCAAGATCCCGGTCATGGAAAAACAGCCGTTGCGGGAGCTTTTTCAATCCTTGCCAGGCGAGGAGATTGCTGGCAAACGGCTGATTGAACACAAGACCAGCGGCTCGACGGGCATACCCGTGCACATCCTTCGCACGCCGGCGGAAGAACGCAGGCTGAACATGCTGCGTTGGCGGATGCAATGGATGCTGGGGCTGCGCCCGGGGGATCGCATGGCCAAGGTCAAGACAACCTGGGAACCGCTTGGCAGGCGATTTGACCGGGTGCAAAGCATCGCGCGTTTCGTCCGCCTGATTGACAGAAGCGTTTTCGATTGTCTCCAGGATCCTGCCGAAAACTACCGGAAAATTGTCGCCTATCAGCCTCATGTCCTGACCGGCTACCCGGGTGCGCTGGTCAGAATCGCCCAGCAGCAAGGGCAGCAGGATGGCGAACTGGGCTGTCTTCGCAGGGTGTCCAGTGGCGGTGAAAACCTGGCGCCCTATCAGCGCCGAATGCTGGAAGAACGGTTCGGGGTACCGGTCCATGACACGTACGGCACATCGGAATGTAACCTGGTGGCCTGGACCTGCCAGGAAACCGGCTTGTATCACGTCAACGACGACGGAATCCTGCTGGAAGTCTGCCGCGACGGTGTCCCGGTGGCGGAAGGCGAAACCGGTGAGGTCGTCATCACCTCGCTTCATTCCCGGGCCATGCCCATCATCCGTTACGCGCTGGGCGACCTGGCCGTGGCCGGGCCTTCACCCTGCCCCTGCGGCCGCCCGTTTTCCACCATCAAGGCACTGCAGGGCCGCACCATCGACTTCCTGCAACTGCCCGACGGTCGTGAAGTGCATCCCTTTGAGGTGTTGAACGAAATTGTGACCGAGTCCGGAGATTGGCTGGTCGAGTACCAGTTTATCCAGGAACGCGCGGACAGCTTCCGGCTACTGATCGTTTCCCGGCGCCCGCTGAGCCGTGATGAAGAAAACCTTTTCCGGGCCACCCTGCTGGAAAAACTGGGTACACAGGCCCGCTTGCACATCGAATGGACCGACAGCATCGAGCGGGATAAGAGCGGCAAGCTGCATTTCTGCCGCTCGCTGGTCTAGACCATGCCGTGGCGACTGTAAAATGCACGGGTACGCGGGTCCCTCAACAAGGGCTCATGAACCTGCATCACGGACAGGCCCTGCATGGTGTTGGCCTCGATAATGCTGAAACCGTCCCCGGTCAATACCACGTCCCACCCGATACTCGGGCAAAAAGGAAAACAAGCGGCGGCCTCGAGCACCCCGCTGGCACAACGTTCCAGGCCCGGAACAACCACACCTTCGATAGGCTCACCGCTGTCAGGGTGGCTTGCTGTCCAGATCAAGCGGTTATCCGCCGATTGCGATGCGGCCAACCCCATGGTCGCGGTCTCCAGGTCGACCGATGCACACACACCGCCACGTCCCCTGTGCCAGTGGTCCGTCGGACCCGAGCGCGAGGAGCCAAAGCGGTGCACCGTGGCCGCGATAAACGGCTTGCCGCTTTTTTCATCCCACAGGGTCAGTATCCGCAGCGTGTTGGTCGAACCCGCGTAAATTCGCCGCGCATAGGGGGCCTGCTCCTGGAATTCCGTTGACAGGTAGCGGTCGAGCCCCATCAGTAGTGCACACACGTCTTCAAGCGCCGTCCTCTTTCCATTGAGGAAGAGACCATCGTCATCCCGGTCAAGGAAAAACACACCCTCGCCGTTGCCGGACAGGACGGGCCTGAAAACCTGGCGGGGATGTCGGTGAAGGGAGCGGGCGAGCGCGCGCGGCATGTCGGGATCAAGGTGCGAATTTTCTTCATACAACCGCCCTTCCAGGAGGATGGAAACGACCCCCGGGTGGGGAATTCCATGCGCACTGAGCAGGCGGGACAGTAGTAACTTGTTGCCGAGCACCGGGTTGTAAAAACCATTGACCCGGTACCCTCTGCGCACCGCCCGTAAATCCGCCAGGTAGAGGCCCGGATCCTTCCGATCCAATTCGTACAGCATCCATGAATGTGAGCTGAAACCGGCCTTCCAGGCTTTCAGGCGCTGCTTCCAGTGCAGTCCGGTCTTGGACCGCAACTCGGCAAAGAGCGCGCGAACAAAATGCACCTGGCACCGCAAATATAGTTCCAGGCTCCCGCTCTGACGGACGTTTGGCTGGATTCCAAAACGATCAAACAGATCTTTTCCCTTCATGGAGAAGTCCGCCCCGGCGTTTCTGCATCGCGAACCGCGTCGCACTCATCTATGTAGCGCCGGACCTTGCCACTCTGGGTGCGCGGCAATTGCCCCGTCGGCAGCATTTGCACTTCGATTCCCGGCAATGCCTGGCGCAGCATTTCGTGCACCTTTTCAAGCGAAGCACCGGTACCGCCAACCGGTTCGTAACGAAGCTGCAGGGTATTCTCTGCGCAACGGATAAACTGGTACTGGCGTATGTCCTGTGATTTGCCGACAATCGCGCCCAGGCTGGTGACCGGGACGCGGCGTCCGCCGGGCAAGGGAATCACATCGCCTTTTCGCCCCTGGTGCATCCTGAGCCGCGGCCACCATAAGCCACAGCTGCAGTCACCCGCTTCCCAGGCCGCCAGGTCACCCAGTTCGTAACGGATAATCGGCATCACGGTATTGATCAGTGAGGTGATATACACCGAACCCGTCTCGCCCGGCCCCACGGCCTGGCCGTCCTTCAGTATCTCGATATGGACAGCATCCGGCCGCACATGGAGGCTGTTCTGGGCCCGGCATTCAAAAGCCAGCCGGCCGCCCTCGACCGCACCGTACATCACGAGGGGCGCCTGGCCGAACACCTCGACAGCGAGCGGCGCCAGGTCCTCGGGGGATAGCTCACCGCCGACCGACAGGACCTGTGGCAGCCACTTCAGGGGGCCGCGTTCCCGCGCCTGGAAACAAAATTCACGCAGCGCGCTGGGGTAGCTGTGCAGGGCTTGTGGCTTAAGGCGGTCGTACTCTTCCAGCCACTCCTTGACCGGGCGGGCGGGATCGACCCAGGTCCAGCGGCTGATTCCCAGGCGCTGCAACTGATGGCTATGTGGCAAGGCCTGGCTGCCCAGGGCCATGCCACGGTGCCACGGCCGCCAGCCATACATCGACATGCAATGCAGGCCGATAGCGTGCTTGCGAAGCCGGTCACTGAAACGGTAGGCCAGCGTCAGTGGCTTGTCAGAACTGCCCGAGGTTGAGGCGATGATCCGGTCCGCCGCCGGCAGGTCATTTGCCCAGGCCGTCTCACCGGCAGAACGCAGGGCACTGCGGCTGATCAGCGGAAGCCGTTCCAGGTCGCTGAAGCCGCCAACCGAGGCAGGGTCGACCCCGTGATCATCGAGCAAGTCACGGTAGAAAGGCATGGTTTGTGCCGCGTGGCGAACCAGCCATCCCAGTCGCTTGTCGCGCATGGCGTTCATCCGTTCCCTGGACAGGCGGGTGCGAAACGGTATGCTTGCCAGGTAACGCAAGCCCCAGTCACCACCTGATGCGGTCCCGGTAGCGGCCCTGCCCTTCATGTCCAGTCCCGGCGATCGATGAAATGGGTCCACCACAGGCAGAAGTGGCATATCGACCACAGTTGGGCGGCTTGCAGGCTGGGTTTGGATGCCGTTTTCCTGACCCATGGCTCCAGGCGTTGGTGTTCAAAAAGCCCCGTTGATAACGATGTCTCGAGGATGGTCTCCGCGTAGAAAGTCCGCAAGGTCTGTGACCGGTACACACGTTCCGGCACGTGCAATCCCTGTTTCGCCCGCTTCGCCACGTCATCCGGCAGCTCGCTGGCCGGGCCGGCGAGAACCGCTTTCATCTGTCCATTCCGGATTTTGTACCCGGTCGGCAAGCGGTGCGCGAATTCGACAATGCCCATGTCCAGGAAAGGCATCCTGACCTCCAGCGAATGCGCCATCGCGGTCTTGTCGTGGGCCAGCAGGATGCCGTCCGCCAGGCGGCCGGTCAGGTCGAGGCTCAGCTTGAGGTCAACGGCATCACGAAACGTCTTTCGCGTCTCATCGGTCAGGCCGATGGGTTCTTGGCCAAACCGGGTATCCAGGGCGTAGCCTTCACTCAGGAACCTGGCCAGCCGTTTTGGTGAGGCCGAGGAGCGCAAGGATATCTGGGCATGTTCCTCGTCAGGCGCCGCCACGAAACGCAAGGCCCTGCTGAACCTGGGGCCCAGTGGAATGGGCAGGGACGCCGGAAACAACTGGTGGGGAAGCAAGCGCAGCAAGCGTTGCGCCAGGCTGGGCTTGAACCAGTCGTAACCGCCAAAAAGCTCATCTGCGCCCTCGCCGCCAAGGACCAGCTTGGAACCGCTGGCTGCAGACTCTGACAGCAGGAACCCGAGCGCGGTCGGGCAGGAGCCGTTCGGTTCCTCAAGAGCAAGCGACGTTTGCGTGAGCGCATCACGAATATCGGTGTCACGAACTTCGATTTCGTGGCTGTCGCTGCCGACCTGTTGTGCGACCTGGCGAAAATAAAACGATTCGTCACTGGCCGGGTCATCAGGAAAAACCAGGGAATAACTCTTGAGGCGTTGACTGGACTGGCGACTGGCATAAAGTGCAATCAACGAAGAATCCCAGCCCCCGCTCAGGAGCAGGCCAGCAGGGAAGTCAGCATCCAGGTGCGTACCCACGGCGCCCTCGAGCAAGCCTCGCAGTTCATCCGAGTAATCCTGCAGGCTACGTTCCTGCCCCGCTTGCCGGTAGCGCGGTATCCAGAAGCGCCCTTCGCTGACTCCATCCTCGCTGAGCAGTGCGTAACTGCCCGGCCTGAGGCGTTGCAGGCCCTGGTAAGCCGTGCCAGGCGATTGGATCCAGCCAACGGAGAAATACGCGGCGATCGAATCCCAGTCCGGGCGAGGCGTTACCAGGCCCGCGGCAAAAAGGGACCGGGCCTCCGATGCAAAAACGATACCCTCTTCCGTCTCGCCCCAGTACAGGTGTTTCATGCCCACCGGGTCGCGCGCCAGCAGGAGCCTGCGGCGCTTGGCATCCAGGATGGCCAGGGCAAACATTCCGTTCAGCCGCTTGAGGAAATCAACCCCCTCCTCCTCGTAAAGATGAGCCAGCACTTCACAATCGGAATGACCCCGGAACCGGTGCCCCTTCTGCTCCAGTTCCCGGCGCAGGGAACGGTGGTTATAGATCTCGCCGTTACACACGACCGATAGGGTTCTGTCTTCGTTGAACAGCGGCTGTGAGCCATTTTCGGGATCGACGATGCTCAGGCGGCGAACCGCCAGGCCGGAAGCTATGTGGGGCTCAACGTGCACACCTGCCTCGTCCGGGCCCCGGTGGATCATCGCCTCGTTCATCCGGTGCAAACGATCCCGAAGCTCATCGGCATCGCCCTTGAATTGGTAAATTCCCGCGATTCCACACATGGCGACGGTTCAGTCCACTCTCACGCTGAGTTGCTCATTGGCTTGCTGCACGAGTTCCGGGTTGCGGAACTCCCGGCAATCATCGCAGACCATCGGCCGGTCGCATAGCGGTATGGTGCAACGAACCTCGCCCAGCAGGCTATAAAACAGCCGTGATAATTGATTGTTCCGGTCTGCTTTCGTCAGCACGACGTCACCCGGCCCGAGAAGGGGCTTAAGAAACCGCGCGGCGGACTGGTAATCAGGAAATGCCCGGGCGCGGTCTTGTGCCAGCCCCCCTTTGAGTGAGCCAGCCATACCGTACCGGGCGTTGTCGCCGATAAATATTGCATAATCAAACAGTTCTGCAGCCTCCCGGCCAACCTCTCCCAGCCGCTCCCGTGGTTCGAGAGCAGATTGCCACAGGTCACCGAATACGAGGAATTTTCTCGAGGCCCGGGCCCGGCGCAACTCATCGAAGGCGACATCGACCGTATGCCGGGTTCCCTTGAATTCATCACGAATCACGACGGCGCCCGAAGGCAAACGTACTGGCTGCATCCTGGCGGGGTAAGGCGGCACTTCCTCGATGACCCGGGCAATTTCTTCGAGCGGAACGCCCAGGTGGTGCGCAACCGCGATGCAGGGCAGGATCGATCCGATCCAGTGAACACCCAGCATTCGGGTACGGATTTCCTGGCGCGCCCCATCCACCACCGCGGTAAACCGCAACATATGCGGCCAGGCGGATTCAGCATTTTCGTACCAGACATCGTTGCCGGGGGAGGCACCCACGCGGATCGATGTTCGCCCCTGAGGAACGGGCATTTTCGCCACCCATGGATCGTCCGTGTTGAGTACTGCGACCCCGTTTTCGGGCAGGCCGGCAATCAGTTCGGCCTTTTCCCTGGCGGTTGTTTCAAGTGACTTGAGAACGAGGCGGTGCTCCCGCAATACGGAAAGTACAACGGATAGGTGCGGCCGGATCAGGCGAGCGGCACGGCGAATGGAACCCAACTCACCGAAACCGACTTCGAACACGGCGTAACGGGTTTTCCAGGGCCTGCAGAATGCGATCGTCTCGGTAATCCCGCCCTGGCTGTTGCGATTCAACCGTGTCCACTGCGTGGGCGCCTGCGTGGAAAGAATCGCAGCAAGATACCGGGTAGCCGTGGTTTTTCCATTGCTGCCGGTAATGGCGACAACGGTTGTACGCCAGAGAAAGCTGCGCAGAATCCCCGCTACCCACCAGCGTGGTTTTCTCAGTGCCGGCTGGAGAGCGTCCCAGCTTTTTCGCAGTAGTATCTTCACGGCCACAAGGTCATTCCCCGTATTTGCAACACCCATCCTAGCAAAAGTCGGTCACCCCCTGGCATCAGGTTATTCTTCATTCAATGACCGGGCTCTCTCGTTATTTGTATTAATTCAGTATCGGCTGAATTAAGGTGGTTGCTACGATATGCAATGAGAGAACCGCGGCAATGACCAAGCTCCCAGCGTTCGACGATACATGGTGCATCTCCACTGGCGATCCATCAAACAGCATCGTACCGAACATGAACTCGTTTGCCCCCCAGGCGATTTACACCCTCGAAGCCCACGTGACTGAACTGGTCCGGACTCTCACTGGCGACGACCGTTACCAAATCAGCTCGTACATTGACCCCAATTCGCCGGATGGTGTTCTGTTCCTCGGCAACTACGATATTTCAGTCAATGGCTACAACCTTCTCTACAACCCGAAGCTCAGGTGCAACGGTTGGGACACGCTCTATAGCCGCTGGGGTGACCTTAACTACCTTGCAGACGGGCGCAGTGTGAATATCGGTCCGGCGGTCTACAAGAAAAGGGGCACGGAGATCGAAGCCAGGCTGAACCCGCCGATATCGGCCTACATGAGGTTCATGAAATCCAACGGGGCCCCCGGGTTCTACGACGAAACGGTCAGGAAAATTTTGCTCAACGTGCATATCGGAAACGGTGAAACGATCCTGCACGAATACATTCACTCCCTTTACCAGGGGTTCGCCTCCGATTCACTGGGTTCCGTGCTCAAGTTTGGCATCGTGGACTTGCTGGCCCGCTGGACCGCCAGGATGTTCACCGGGACCTACGGTGCGTTCACCGGCTACAGCGCCTTCGATGCACCCGTGACTATCGCAAACGACCTGCGTAAGGCCACCGGCGACCAACGCTTCATGGACACCTACTTCAAACCCCGATACGTCGGTGCAACGGGACAGCAACTCGGCGAAATCACCCGTAAATGGGGAAACCAGATTTCCGCTGTCTACACGGAAAACCATGCTGAAGACCTGTTTGGCACAAAAGACGCTATCGATTCACTCGGCGACGAACTGGTAAAAGCCTTGCCTTGAGCGGTTACGAAGCCTCGGAAACCGGGTGAGGGCTAGGACAGAAAGCCCGTTTTGACAAAGATGGTGCAGCCATTGCGGCTGAACGGGGTGTGCCGGCTCCATCTCGGGTTGCGCAGCCAGGTGCCTTGTGGATAAACCCCCTCCTCGTCCTCGAAAGTGCCGTCCAGCACGAAGATCTCCTCACCCCCGGGGTGCGTGTGTGGATTGAAATAGGTACCAGGCGCCCAGCGCACCAACGCCGTGTTTTCCGGGCCGAAGGAATGCAGTGGTATCACCGAGAGCCCGGGAACCAGCCCGGGAAACCAGTCGCTTGCAGCTGTCCGGATACAGGTTCGCTGCTTATCCTGCGGATCGAACTGGTCCAGTTTCACCAGTAACTCGCAACCGGTTTCGCTGAACGGCGCATGGCTCGAACCGGGCGGGTTTCGCAGGTAGCTGCCAACAGGATACTCGCCATGCTCGTCTGCAAAAACACCTTCGAGAACGTAAATCTCCTCGCCAAGCGGATGACGATGTTCCGCAAAACGCGAGCCCGGTTCGTAACGGACCACGCTGCTCACCTGACCCGACTCACCACCCTCGCGTTCCAACTTCTTGCGCCAGACGCCCGCTGCCGGTGACTTTCCCCAGTTCATCGCCGCTGTTTCGATCACGACGCGAAGCGTACGGTCCATGTTCAGGCTTTTGTTTTCTGCGTTCATCCGCCTTTAATTGGGCGGGATCGAACAAAACTCAAGCCATTGCGGTCACCGGCCGGCAGGGCCTGCAAAATCAGGTGAATGGCATAACGAGCTAATTAAAACCAATTTTGGTTCTAATTCTTCCAGCACCGGGGATGTGGCACTTCGGTGAGGTTTCGTCTATTAATTATCATTACATACAACAACCATTGGTAAACTTATGCCCTACGCTCGTCAGAATTACTCCATGTCCGAAATCACAACCATGCTCAAAGGCGCTGTCAATACCAGCGTGTCTGCCGGGGGTGGCGGCGGGGCTGCTCCCAACCCCCATGCGAGTATTCATGCGCCCATGGATGAACTGCACCAGAACAAGCTGTTTCAGAAAGCTCGCGTGACGACCGGCGATGTCGGCAAACACTCGGTGGTGAAGGACACGGATGAAATGGCGAAAAACCTTTGCAAGGCAATGAACAGCGCCGCCATGCAGGCCCACCTCGCGCTTCTCGACCCTCCACCGAAAAGGGAGGTTGACCCAAGCTGGCATCCAAAGCGCCAGGAAGCCGTACAGAGCCAGAACACGCAAAGCGCCCGCAACCCGAAGCCCAAGAAAACCGATATCTGGGTCAACATCAATTTTGATAAACCGCAGGGAGTGGTCGACGCCTTTGAACAGGGTGGCGCCTCGGTTAGCAGTAGTTCTCACCGGTACCAGTGTCTGGGTGTGAAGTTGATGGCAAACCCGAATAACCGGGATATTCCCATCCTGCAGACCTGTGTACCCAAGGAAAGCACCAGTTCAGCGCCGCTCTTCATCACCGTGACCTGAACGGGTTCAAAAAGGAAGCTGACTCGTGCCCAGGTACTTTGCCTTTTCCGGCGGCGTCAAAAAAATTGCCCGACTGAGGCAGGACGGCATGTGCGCTGTATGCGCTGACCCTCTCGATGATATTTATGAACATGCCCACCACGTAATACCAAACCAGTCTGGAAGCGCCGCAAACCAGGACCACGAATGGCTGAAGTTAATCGATAACTGCGTGATTTTATGCGAACTCTGCCACGACCGGGTTCACGCGGACGGGCACTACAGGAAGGGGGCTGTGGCGCCCCCGGCGTACTTCAAGTATTCACATGGAGAAAACAAAGCAGAACATGTCAAATGGCTGTTCAATATGAACGCCAAGGCGCGCAGATTCTGGGGCCGCAGAGTAACCCACTAGGCTATCGGCCGCTTGAACAGATCCAGCGTCGGCTTTACTCCTGCTTCAGGTGCCTGGCCAGGAACTTGTCCATTTCCCCATAAAAATCGTAACGGTTTTCCTCCTTGCGGAAGCCATGGCCTTCGTCCCGCTTTACCATCAGTTCATAGTCAACACCCGCTTTTTTCATGGCTTTTTCCATGACATTCGCGTGCTTGATGCTGACCCGGGGATCCTGTTTGCCGTAGGCCATGAAAACCGGTGCCTTGATCTTGTCCGCGTGAAAAGCCGGTGACCATTGCTCGAGGAATTCCTCCTCGGTATCCGGATCGCCAACCATTATTTTCATCTGCTCTTCGCCCGCGGCCCAGGAATCTGGCGCGGTCTCGAACAGGAGGGGGATGTCGGTCACGCCAACGTAATTGATGCCACACTTGTAAAGCTCGGGGGTGAAGGTCAGGCCAGCCATCGTGGCGTAGCCCCCATAACTGGCGCCGTAAATACAGACCCGGTCGGCATCTGCGATGCCCTGGTCGATGGCCCACTGGACCGCGTCGGTGACATCGTTTTGCATCGCCTGGCCCCACTGCTTCCAACTGGACCGCAGGTGATCCGATCCAAAACCCACCGAACCACGGAAATTCACCTGGATCACGGCGTACCCCCGGTTGGCCAGGAACTGGTGCTCCGGGTTATAGCCCCAACCGTCACGCGCCCAGGGGCCGCCATGTGGGTTCATGATCAGAGGCAGGTTCTTCCCATCGCTGTTCTTGGGAACCGTCAGGTAACCGTGCAGCAACCTGCCGTCACGGGCCTTGAAAGAATAGGGTTTCATCTCCGACATTTCCGAGGAATCGACCCAGGGGCGCGAGTCCGCCATGTGTTCGAATTTCTTGTTCACAAAATCGAATAGGTAATACTTGGTCGGCTGGGTGGAGCTGGATGCCACCACGACGCCCACCGTTTCTTCATCGTCAAAACTGCTGAACCGGTTGAACGTATCGGGCAGGGCCTTGTTGATGGCGTCCATCCTGGCTCTCCAAAGCCCGTCGAGGTAGACCTGCTCCGGTTTTCCAACCATGTAGGCCACACCGACCATGTCGCGCATCTTCTCGTTCTGGATCAGGTCACAACAGTCGATTTCCGGGTGCTCATAAACCAGCTTTCCAAAGGATTTGGTCTCGAAGTTGTATTCGTAGATGGCCGACTTGTCGCGTGCTTCGCCTTCCGGTGTCAGGTTTGACGTAACGTAGCCGGTCTTGCCGTCACCCTTGATCCCCGCAGGCATGAATGAGGCGGCATCGAAGCGGGCGCGCGTGACAGTTTCCCATTCATCCGTCTTGGCATCCCTGAGCAGCTTGAAACCAACTTCCAGCCCATCCTGGAAAACGGCGCCCACCACATTTCCGTCCCAGTCTGTAAACCAGTTGGTAATATCGCCGGGATTCCGCTCGATGATGGTCGTATTCCCGTTCATGATGTTCATCTTGTAAACATCCGGGTAAGCTGCCCGCCGTTCATTACTGCTGACCAGCACCCAGTCGGGCTCATCTTTCAGGGTATCCAGGACCTGGACGATCCGCAGCTTGGATGCACCACCGCTCCGAATCACCGACGCCAGGGGTTCGACCAATGTGCGCGGCATGCTGCCGTCCGTATTGACCGCGAATATGCCAAAGGACTCACTGCCGTCCTTGTCCATGAAAAAGAGAATGCGTTCGTTGGTCGCCCACATGAAGCCACTGACATCCTGGGTCTTCACGCTGGTAATGGCCCGGGCCTTGCGCGTCTTGATATCCATCACCGCCAGATTCATGCGCCCATTGAGATTCACCATGGCGGCCAGTTCCTTGCCATTGGGTGAGATCTGGAATCCGGCAAACTCCGGGTTTTTAAAAAAATAGTCAAGCGGCAGATCTTTGGCCACCGCGCTTTGCGTTGCCAGGACCAACAGGAACACCGTGCATAGCAGGAATTTCGTTTTCATTTTCAACCTCGTGGGCAGAATGGCGTAAGAGCGGGACGGTGGTCCGGACCCGCTTCCAATCAGGCTTCAGGCGTGCATTTTAACAAGGCGCATGCGCTGCACCAGTACCAAAAGCCATGCTTTCGAGCCCATCCCATGCAAGCGGCCATCGCCCGGGCCGCCATTTCAAAGGTAATTTGTTCTGCCAGCCACCCTTTTGGCCCTATACTCATACGGGAAAAGACGGTTGGTTCATCCATGCTCCTGCGCGGAATGCGAATAGAGAACTTCCGGGCCATCCGGAACAGCACCATCAGTTTCGGAGAAGGCACGGCCTTGATCGGCGAGAACGATTGCGGAATATCCAGTGTATTGGACGCACTGGAACTCGTGCTCGGTTTTGATGAAAAGAACAAGGTTTTTCCACCCTGGCTGTTTCATCGGCCTTCGGAAACACAGGACCCCGTCGGCCCAATCCGGATCCAGCTCCGGTTCATCGAGCGGCATGAGCGTGAGTGGGTCGGCGAAGAATACGAGCCGTTTCAGTTCCTGCTGCCCGAACGGGCAAAGCGCCTGCGCGAAATCTGGTGCGAGGCGACCATTGAGCCCGGCGACCAGGACGGCGCCGTGGCGCAGTACCGCCTGCGATCGCCGGGCAGCAAGGTCAGGTCATCCGATGCAAAGCTGATCGGCCGTTTCCGCCGCATGAACCCGGTTATTCGTGTTTCCGCCGGTATGCTGACGGGACGCGGTGGGCACACAGCCAAACCAGCCCGGGAATCAACAGCAGGACTGAAAGTGTCGGGCGAAATCCAGGATCTTGCCAGGCGGATCAACAAGGCCGTGGATTCGCGGGTTTCCGGGACCAGCCTGAACCTGGCAAACGATCTGAGAGATGGTTTCGAGGCTGCCTTACAACTGATACAGCTGGGAAATTTCAACCTGGGGAAATGGGAGTCGGGCCTGACCCGGTCTGTGGCGGAAATTCTCGGTTGGCAGCCCGGCAGAGGTCAGGCGGCCAATGCAATGCCTTTCCAGGACCCCGATACGGAACCTGAACGCCTGGGTATCCTCCTACTGATCGGCGCCCTGTTGCGAGCGCGACCGGGAGGCATGGCACCCGACGCCGATCCCTTGTGGATCATCGAGGAACCCGAGGCGCACCTCCACCCGATCACGCTGACTTCCGTCGCCATGTTCGTCAGCCTGATCCAGCGGCAGAAAATCCTCACGACCTACTCGGGTGACCTGCTGTCGATGACTCCGCTCAGCCAGGTCCGCCGCCTGGTGCGGCACAAGGGTATCCTGTATCAACGGCGCGTGCGCGAGAACACCCTGTCCCGGAGCGAGATGCGCCGCTTTCACTATCACCTTCGAACCCGGTTCAGCGTCGCGACTTTTGCCCGATTGTGGCTTTTGGTGGAGGGTGAATCGGAGTACTGGATCCTGCCGCAGATCGCACGGCTGATGGGTTATGATTTTGCCCTGGAGGGCATCGCCTGCATCGAGTTCGCACAATGCGGACTGGAACCCCCGGTCAAGGCGGCCCGGGACCTTGGTATCGAGTGGCACCTGTTAACGGATGGGGACCCGGCAGGCCAAAGTTACGCGGGCGTTGCACGCCAGTTCTTGAAAAATGAAAACGAGCCGGAGCGGATGACGGTTCTGGGCGAAAAAGACATCGAGCGCTGTTTCTGGGCTCATGGTTACGATGATGTGTTCAAAAAATACTCTCGTATGAATCCCAGGCAGATGGAACATGCTTCACCGGGCAAGGTCATCCAGGCCGCGGTGCGCAAGCGCTCAAAGCCCTTCCTCGCACTCAGCGTGGTCGAAGCCATTGCCTCGCAAAACTCACCTGGCATTCCGCCAGCCCTGGAGAAAATGATCGAGTCCTGTGTCAAACTGGCCCGGCAGTCGCCGGAAAGACTTGCCAGGGGTTAAGATTTTTCACGCGCTCTTTGCGCGCGCAACCGCCGGCAGCAGGTGCGGATACGCCAGGCTGGCGTCACGCAGTTCCGGCCGGCCGGGGGCCATCTTCCGGCAGTAAGGTGTCCAGCAATTCTCTGACTTCATTTGCCGTGGTGGGTAATCGAACGCTGCCCTGTTCCTCACCAAAGCGGCTGCGCAAGCTTTTTTCCAGTTCGCGGTTGAGGTTGAAAAGGCCGATACCGTGCATGGCCCAATCGCCGAAGCTGCGCTTGTCTATCTCGGTGAAGCTGATCAGTTGGATCGTGTCGTGCCGTGTATCGCGCGCGATCCGTTCAAAGGTCGCGTTCAGGGTTTCGAAGTTACCCTCCAATATTTGCAGGAAGTGGGTTTCTGTTGCCACCAACACCCCTGTGATGCCGTTCTCAGGATTATTCCGGCCACTGCTGGCTAGGATAGAGTCCACCAGTTCCAGGTCAGCCACGCCGTTGCAACGACTCTTGTAGATCATCGAGTTCAGCGTACTACCCGCTTTTGCGGCGCCCTTGAGCTGCTTGATTGTCCGCGGAGTGATGGCTTGCGACCGCCGCACTTCATGATCGCGCTTGATTCCCTCGGGAGTCATCTCGAATGCCCAGGCAAAAAACAAGGCGAACGGCAAGCCCGTTGCCAATAGAACCAGTGCGGCCTTGATCGCCCATTCCGGTGTTTCAAAACTCTCAAACACCAGTTGCAAAACCTGGGCAATCAGCCAGGCAATGAGCACATAACCAATGCCTACCTTGAAGACGTTCCTGCGTTTGAGTTCATTGAAAAATGACAAGTTCTAGTTTCTTCGTGTCTACCGTCGTTGCCTAGCATAGTTGGCTGGTCGGCAAAAGCCAAAGAAAATGCGCGTGCAGTGACCGGGGATATCACCAGTCGACGGGGTTCCGGTTCAGCGGCATGGTCATGCAGCGGCAACCACCGCCACCCCGCGCCAGTTCCGAGCCCTGCATGGTCACAAGCGTAGGCTGGCCCGGCACCAGGGAAACCTCCTCACTGATCACCTGGTCCGCCGTCACGATCCCAAAGCCGTTTTTGGCCAGTTCCTCGGCCGTGGCCTGGTTGTGCTCGAATCCGATGATGTGTCCCGGGGCCATGGCAAAAAAGTTGGCGCCCGACGCCCACTGTTCACGCTCCTGGCGCAACTCGTTGTCGCCACCGCAGGAAATGGGTTTCAGGTCCAGGCCCTGGGTTCGCAGCGCCTCCAGCACGCCTGGATATTCAACGATGCGTTTGACCTGCTTTTGCTCGTAGTGCACGTGGAAGGCTCTGCATTTGTGTAAACCGGTAACCAGGGGGGGAAAGACGACGCAGCTGTCGCGATCGACCATGGTCAGGATCATGTCCAGGTGAATCGTCGCCCGGGACTTGGGGATTTCAACCACGATAAAGTTCTGCACACCGCCTTTTTCGGCAATGGCGCGCATCAGGGTGTCGATTCCGCGGGCGGTGGTGCGCTCGCTGTAGCCGATCATGATCAGGTCCTCGCGCAGCACCAAGAGGTCGCCGCCTTCGATGGTGATTTTTTCGCTGCTGCTGGTGGTGCCGTCAAAGTAGAACTCGTCCGACTGGATTTTGCTGTGGTACTTGAAAATGGCCTTCAGCAGCAAGGCCTCCGCAAAGCGGGCTTTGAAAGCCATCGAGCCAATGATCACGCTCCGGTTCACCGCCATGACGGCATCCCGCGTGAAAAACGCATTTGGCAGCGGAGGAATCGCGTGACGAAGCGGACTGAGGAATTTCTCCAGGCTGTCTTTTCGCATCGGCGTGCCCTGGAACAGCTGCGCCGCGAGCAAGGCATTGTCCGTGTCCTTGAGTTCCTGCGCAAGTTCTTCGCAGCCATACAGCTTCACCAGTTCATCGACCAGCAGCCCCTTCATGCGCCCGTCCACCAGGGTATCGCGCAACAGATCTTCGAACTCAAAGACGTCGGCGACCCGGCGCAGAACACCGGTCAGTTGACCGTGCTCCCGCTCCGCCAGTTGCAGGTTGAGAATGTCGTCATACAACACCTCGGCCGCGCTGGCGGGCGTCATGTTCTCGATCTCCCTGCCCGGGCGATGGACCATCACGGCCTTGAGCTTGCCGATCTCAGAGTTCATATTGATCTGGGTTTCTTGCATGCTGTTTCCCGATGTTGGTGGATTGGCGACGCTGCCCGGCTGATTATCGCACCAGTCGACGAGAGCGTCGAACCCGCTGAAAGCTGGAGCGACGGCGATTCCTTGCATCACTTCCTTCAAGTGTCATCTTCGCGTTTTGCCTCGATGAACAAGTCACCATTCGCGGCGATACCCACCTGAATAAGGATCGGCCGACAGCAGACATGACAGTCCTCGAAGCAGCTTTGTTCACCGGCTGATTCGTCCACCATCACAACGCCGGTCTCGCCACAGTAGGGGCAGGCAATGGCCGCTTCATATAGTCCATTCATGGCGCCAGTATCGCATACCACTTGCCATTGGCGCTTGCCGGCAGCGGATTACAGCCGCCTCAGAAGATGCCCGGTATCAGGACCTTCCGCCCGGCAGGGTAGTCGACAAACTGCTGGCGGTACCAGCGATGGTTCGAAAGCGCGCGCGGCGCCAGGTTACACAGGGTGAACAGGGCGAAAGCGGCGCCTGCAGCAGACCAGGTCAACACTGCCCAGCCGCACCATTGAATGATTTCGCCCAGGTAGTGCGGTGAACTGACCCAGCGGAACGCCCCCCCATGCGGAACGCGGTAGCCCGTCTCTCCGGGTGCACGGAGACCGCGGATGCGCCGGTCCGAGTTGAAATGCAAGCAGAACCCGGCGAAGAACAGGGCGGAGCCAGCCAGGAAGTGAACGGAGAGCAACGGCTCCGCGCCTGCACCCGCGGCCATCAGTGCCTGCGCATTGTTGTAGCCATTGAGCACGTTGAAACCGACCGCGAACAGCACCAGAAGCAGCGGAAACGGCTTGTCGGAGGGGCGCATCAGGGCGGGGAACAGGAACGTCCGGTAGCTGTAATGGAATACCCAGAACAGCAAGGGCAGCCAGGCTTGCGGCCGGGCCGCGACCGGGCTGGACAGTACGATAAGGGTGATGGTCAGCAGTGCAGGCAATTCCATCAACATCCATGCGGCCCGCCCCGGCAGGCCCGGCCCCCAGCCCGCCCGGTGGTGACGGCCATAGGGCGCGGTCACCCAAAGCAGGCTGAACAGCACCAGGGGGCAAAGCGCAAACTGGACAATAAGCAGCGTGTTCACCGCTTCATCTTGCCAGAATCTGGCTGGTCAATGGGGCTTCGTTGCGGAGTATGCTGGTGATCAGGAGAAAAATTTCCTGAATACCAGCACGCAATTCTGTCCGCCAAAAGCAAAAGAGTTTGACATCACGACGTTAAGTTCCTTTTCCCGGGCGTGATGCGGAACGTAGTCCAGATCACAGTCGGGGTCCGGCGTATCCAGGTTGATCGTCGGGGGGATGACATCTTCGTTAAGCGCTTTTACGCAAATAACAGCCTCCAGGGCACCCGCAGCCCCAATAGCGTGGCCGGTCATGGATTTTGTCGAGCTGACTGGCAGTTGGAAGGCACGGTCACCAAAAACCGTCTTGATCGCCCTGGTTTCGATGGGGTCGTTTACCGGTGTGGATGTGCCGTGGGCATTAACGTAATCAACATCGCCTGGAGTCAGCCCCGCTGAATCCAGTGCGGCTCTCATGGCCCGGGCGGCGCCCTCCCCGTCCGGGTGGGCCGAGGTGATATGAAAAGCATCACAGGTCATGCCCGCTCCAACCAGTTCGGCCAGGATGGGGGCGTCCCTGCGCTGTGCCCGTTCCAGCGTTTCCAGGACCATCACCCCGCAACCCTCAGCAATAACAAAGCCATCGCGGTCCTTGTCGAAGGGGCGGCTGGCGCGCCCGGGTTCGTCGTTTCGGCTTGAAAGCGCCCGCATCGCGATGTAGGAGTTCACGAAAGTATCGCAGATCGCCGACTCCGCCCCCCCGGCCAGTACCACATCGGCCATGCCCAGCTTGAGGAGCATCAGTGCCGTGGCAATTGAATGGCTGCCCGTGGCGCAGGCGGACGAAAGGCCATACGACACTCCGGTCAGGCCGAATTCAAGCGCAATATTGCCCGCGGCCATGCTCGTGCTCACCCGCGGGACGGTAAATGGGCTCAGGTTACGTTTGCCCTGGGCGAAAACCAGGTTCATCTGGTCTTCTACCATGGGAAAGTCGCCGATGGCGGAGGAGACCACGCAGGCAATCCGGCCCGGGTCTTCTGCCGCCAGGACCAACCCGGACTGGGCCAGGGCCTCACGGGTTGCGGCGATCGAGAACTGCGCGTAACGTCCGATTCGCCGGGCCATCTTCCGGTCCATGTGGGCGGTGGGATCAAATCCCTTTACTTCGCCCGCCACCTGGCATGCCAGGTGGGACGGGTCAAATGAAGTAATCCGGGCAATGCCGGACCTGCCTGCCACGAGGCCATCAAACGTTTCCTGGCTGTTCAATCCAACGGGAGAGAGACACCCCATTCCCGTAACTACGATCCTCTGTCCCAGACTCACTTTTCTGTCCTTCTCGCACCACTCCCGCATGCAACAGGGTGTATGCCCAGTCTTACATAAATCGGCGATTTTAGGTATCGAAAAGCCCGGCGCGTCAAATCATTGACAGCCAGACTTGAAAATGACCGCAACCGCTCTGATCTCCTTTGCAACATCCTGAACGAGAATCTGCCCCCATGATGAGAATAATGCTTTTCCTGACCACCAACGCAGCGGTCCTGGTGCTGATCAGCATCGTATTCCAGCTTTTTGGCATCGAGGGCATCCTGGCCGAAAACGGCGTTGACCTGAACTTGCAGGCCTTGCTGGTGATGTCAGCGGTCATCGGCTTTGGCGGATCCTTTATTTCCCTGGCGCTCTCAAAATTCTTGGCAAAGCGCTCGATGGGCGTGCAGCTAATCACACAGGCCCGCAACAACACCGAGCAATGGCTGCTCAACACCGTCCAGCGCCAGGCCGAAGAAGCCGGCATCGGCATGCCGGAGGTCGGCATCTTCAACTCGCCGGATCCGAACGCCTTTGCGACGGGCATGCGCCGTAACAACGCCCTCGTCGCGGTCAGCACCGGGCTGCTGCAGAACATGAGCCCCGACGAGGTCGAAGCCGTACTGGGCCATGAAGTCTCCCACGTCGCCAATGGCGACATGGTCACGATGGGCCTGATCCAGGGCGTGATCAATACCTTTGTCATTTTCCTGTCGCGGATCATTGGCCACGTCGTGGACCGCGTCGTATTCAAGACCGAACGCGGCTATGGACCGGCCTATTACGTCACCTCCATCGTGGCGCAGATTTTCCTTTCGATTCTGGCCAGCACGATCGTCATGTGGTTCTCGCGGCGCCGCGAGTTCCGGGCCGACGCGGGCGGCGCCACCCTGGCCTCGCGGGAGAAAATGATCGCTGCCCTGCGCGCCCTGCAGCGCAAGTCAAAGGCTGAAGACCTGCCGGGCGAGTTCGCCGCGTTCGGGATTTCCGGCGGTCGCGCGGGCGGGCTGAAAAAGTTGTTCATGAGTCACCCGCCCCTGGAAGAACGAATCGCGGCACTGGAAGCGAGCGGCAATGACCGCTAAACGACTCTTCCTGCATTCGCTGTTCCTGCTTTTATTGCCCTTGGCTGTCGCCTTTTTCGGGATTTCCCCGGGTGGTGCGGCCGCCCTTGTCATCCTCGCGCTTTTGTGGCGTTGGGCTATCTCCCTGAGCCTGCTGGTCGCTCCGCCGCAAGCCCCCGCACTGGAGCTGGAAACCATCTCGGCCAGTCATTTCGTCGAGAAAGTGCGCTGGTGCATGGACCGGCTTGGCGTGGACTACACGGAGAGACCTTGCGGGGGAACACTGGGCGCTTTCTTCCTCGGCAGAACAGTACCGTTGCTGAATTTCAGGACCGGCGCTGTGCGCTCGCGAATCGGTAACTCTCCGGAAATCCTGCGTTACCTGTGGGGCCGTTATGCGGCTGAAATGCCGGAGCAGGCGTGTTTTCTCGAACCCACGCCCGAGCGAATGGAGTTCGAGAAAAAAATCGACCGCTGCGGTGTCGATCTACAGGTCTGGGTCTACTACCACGTGCTGGATAACCGGGACCTGACACTGCATGCCTGGGGCGTTTCCAACCCGGAGATTCCCGCCTGGCAAAGGTCAGTTCTGAAACTGGCTTTTCCCCTGCTGCGTTTCCTGATCCGTAAATCGTTCCGGATTACGCCGGCACACCATGCAAAGGCGGTGGCCCACATCACGGCCCTGCTGGCTGAAGTTGAAACCCGGCTTGGCGACGACCGCAAGTCAATCCTGGGCGGCGACATCATCAATTACAGCGACATCGCGTTTTGCGCCATCATGGGGCTGTGGTTGCAACCACCTGGTTATGGCGGCGGCAAGGCGGACTCCGTTCGCATAGAGCGTGAGCAGTACCCGCAGCACATGGCCGCTGAGGTCGAAGCCTGGCGCCAGAATTACCCCCTGGCATCAGGCTATATCGAAAAACTTTATGAGAGCGAGCGCTTGCCGGCAAGTGGATAAATGTTGCCACGGACTGATCCCGGCGCTCTCCGGGGCGCTATACTGGGGGTGACCGCTACAATCATTGGAGCAAGCATGAAAAAGAATATTCACAACATCGAGCGCGCCGTGCGCGTGATCGTCGGACTTATCCTCATCAGCCTGGTATTCATCGGACCGCAATCGGCATGGGGATGGCTGGGACTGATTCCGCTTGCGACCGGCATTTCCGGCTGGTGCCCGCCTTATGCGATGCTGGGCATCAGCACCTGCAAAAAGCCGGAGTAGATCCCCGGCCAGTGCGGGTCACCTCGACCCTGGCGCTGCCGAGGCCATGACCCGGCCGGCAGCAGCGGCACCACTGAGGAATGCTCCCTCGACGCGGGATCCGTGACACCAGTCGCCGGCCAGGGCCAGGCGCTGTTCCTCGAACCAGATCACCCCCTTGTCGAGCGGTTTTCGGGCCAGGGCGTAGCGCCAACGGTGCGCCACCGCGAACTCGAGCTGTGCGGCTTGCGCGATGGGCAGTTCGAGGGCCGCTGATAACAGCCTGTCCCTGACTTCGCCGGGATCATCATCCAGGTGTTCTGCCGACCACTCCGGGCCCGCATGCAGCACCCAGGATTCCATACCGGGCCTGCCGGGACGCGAGGCCTGCCCGGCCACCCATGAAAGCGGGCCGTGGTTGACAAAAGCGGCGTCATGATCGCGCAGCAGCGGGCGATCGAGCACAGCCATCACCGCCCAGCACGGCTGCATCTCGATACCCGCCAGCGAGCCTGTAACCGTACTGTCCTGGAACAGGGCCATGGCCTGGGGCGCCGGAATGGCAATCACCACGGCATCGGCCGTCAACTGGCGGCCCTCTTCCGACGTCAGTGTCCACTGGCCAGCCTCCCGGCGAACCTGGCTGACATGCCAGGAACTCCGGCAATCCGGCAATTCACGCGCAAGCTCCGCGCAGATGGCGCTCATTCCCGGCACAGCAAGGTATCGTTCGGTTGATCCCTCGTCCTGGCCAACGCGGATTGCATCGACAATGGCAATGCGGGCGCTCCAGGTGTCTACCAGGCCACGCTCGCGCCAGGCGAGGACATGCCGAAGAAAGCGCGGGTCGCGCGCCGTGAAGTACTGCGCGCCGTGGTCGAAACAAGCATCGTCTGAACGGCGCGTGCTCATCCGTCCACCGGGCTTCCTGCCCTTGTCGACCACCACAACGTTATGCCCCTGGTCATCCAGGATCCTGGCAGCAGTCAACCCGGCCAGCCCGGCGCCAACCACGACCACGCGCAGGCGCCTGGCCGCCGGGACTGCGGAAACGGAATGAGCGAAACGGTCCATGTCCAGCCGCTGCGCATGCCGTTCGACAGAACGCTGTCTCACCTTGCCAAAAACCGGTCCCGGCGGGAAAGCACGGTCAAACTGCCCCATGCACCAGAGTAAACCGCCATAGCTGTTCGGGTCGTTTCCATCCAGCGCATAACGGTGGTTCAGGTCGACCATCAGCTTGAGCGCGCGGGATGAGCGCTGCGCCCAGGGCAGGAAGGCCTTTCCCCAGGTCATGCGCACGTTGTTGTGCAGTTCACCGCGGCGTAGCAGGGAACGCTGCGCCAGGTCCCACAGGGGCTGGCCGGTTTTTCCGCGCGACAGTGTCTCCCAGTCAAAGGTCGAGACACGCGGGTCGGCCTCGTGCGCCTGCAGTGAATCCCGTGCCCAGGCAGGCAAGGCCTCGAGGGTTTCAAGCGTCTCGCTCCGGTTACAGAAGTGATGGGACAACTCCCGCCAGACCAGCAATTCGTCGAGAAATTTTTCCGCCCCTTCACCTCCCCTCGCCAGCGCGTCCCGGGCGATGCGAAACGGGGAAACGCAACCGTAATGAAGGTAAGACGACATGCGGCTGGCACCCTCGGGCCGCGCTGCATCGTTGCGAAGCAGGTGGTAGCTGTCCAGGCCCTGGTCGCGAAAGTCTTCCCAACGCCGGTAACCGGGCTGCGAACCACCGGGTGTATCGCTGACGGCAGGGATGGAGTGATCAATGCGGCACTCCGCGATGGCCTCCGGCAGCGGCCTGACAAAGTCGAAGGGCCTGAATCCGGGATCGTCTTCGAATGTCCGTGGCCACTCCGTTCTCTCAGGCCAGCCCGACTTGAGTCGGTGTTCGATCTCTTCCCGATGCTGTTGACGAAACCGGAAAGCCCGGGTCGGCGCCTTCTCCGACAGGGGCATGGGCAGAATGCAACTGGCATCGACCAACAGCCAGGGCCGTGAAGGATTTCGCTCAACGTGGCCCCGGTACCACTTTCGAAACGGCGGCACCGGGTAAAGTTCGCTTACGGTAACCGCGCTGCGACCAACCAGGTCACCCAGGGGACCCGGTTGAAGCGGATCCTGGGGCAGATGAAACAGCAGACGCTGCCCCACGGCAGTCAGTTGATCAGAAAAATCCCTGGCCGCCTCGAGAATGAACTGGTGGTGCCGGTCGGCGTTGTAGCGGTGACGGCCACCCAGCCCCTGGTAAACCAGGAGCGGGAGGTCCAGTTGTATCGCAAGGCTCGCAGCCGTATCCAGGGCCGGGTTGTCATGCGTCCGAAGTGCGTGGTGCGCCCAGTACAGCACGAATTCGCCACTGCCGTCGGGGGCCGCCTCGTTGAGTGGCAGGATCCGCTCCTGCAAACCACTTGTCAGTGCCCATTCCTTCACGATTCAGTCATCAAATGTCCAACAGCCACTGGATGACCGACTTGGCAACGAAGCCAAGGATGCCGAATGCCAGGACAAAAAAGAGCACGAAAGTCCCGAACTTGCCGGCATTCGAGCCCTTCGCGATATCCCAGATGATGAACAACATGAATGCGATCATCAGGCCCAGGCCCCAGGTCAGGCCGAAGTTGGAAATCTGTTCTTCGGTCAGCCCGAACATGGCTCAGCTGCGGGGCGCCGGGGAGGCAGGCTGCTGGAGTCGACCACGTCCCGGTACACGTGCCAGGATGCGTGCCCCATCAACGGGTAGAACACGATGAAGCCAGCCATGAAGGTGGCGATGGAGAACCCCGTGGCCAAAAGGATAAACAGGGCCCAGACCGCCATGATGACGGGATTTTCGGCCACGGCTCGCACGCTGGTCGCCAGCGCTACCGGCGTGGTGACGTCACGATCCACCAGCAACGGGACCGAGACCACGGTGAGGGCGAAAGTCACCGCGGCAACCAGGCCTGCGAGCAGTGTCCAGAGCAGAAACACGCTGTCATCCTGTTGAAAGACATAACGCAGAAAGTCCTGCGGCCCCCCGATTTCCACGTCGACGAAAAAGTGGAACAGGACCACCGAGATCAGCACCCAGGCTGTCGCCATGAATACCAGCAACAAGCCGAAGCGCAGCAGGCACCGCGTGGCATGACGCCATGCATTGAAGACATCCCACCGGCTGGTTGGCTTCCCCTGCTCCAGCCTTTTGCTGAGTGCGTACAGACCGGTCGCAAGTATCGGCCCTACCACCAGGAAGCCGGTAACCGCGCCAGGCAGCAGAGGCCAGAACAGCAGCGCGATCTCGATGATGACCAGGCTCATGCCCGCAACGATCAACCCGTGCATCAGGCTCGGCCAGCCGGCCCGGCGAAAATCACGCCACCCCAGTTTCAACCAGCGCCCGATTGCCCCCGGCGTGACTTCGCGTATTGGCGGGCCAGGCGTTTTTCTTGGCACACTGCTCCGTTCTTCAGTCATTCGAACTCCTTTACACTACCCACAAACTGGCGTCCACGGTCCAGCTGAAAATTCCCGTCGGCCGGGCGGGCCGGCGGTGCTTGTTTCATACTCCCTATCCGGGAGGGCGCGACCGGCCCGGGGCACATGCTTGAATTATTGTGTAGAATTTTCGCCCAAAGCACGTGCGATGCCGAAATAATTCATATCAACGTTAAACGTATGGTCTTTCTCGGGGTATTACACCCCTCGGCTCCGCTCAGTGAGAGAAGGACACACAAGGAACAGTATGCAGGCTATTCGAGCCATGATCATGATCTTGTTGGTGGTGTTGGCCATGCCCGTCGCCAAAGCCGGCCCTATCGATCCGCTGTTCCAGGATCATTTTACATTGAAGGTGGAGATTACCGCGCCGTTGAGCACGCTGGTCCGCGACCGCTCGGAAACCGAGTACCTGGCGGGCGTATTCGCATTCGATGAAGCGGACGGCACGCCGGTTGAGTTGGATGTCCAGGTCCGTGCGCGCGGCAATTTCCGGCACCGTGATTGTGACTTTCCCCCGGTGACCCTGAATTTCAGGCGGTCCCAGGTCGAAGGGACACTGTTTGACCAGCAGAACAAGCTGAAAATGGTCGGTCATTGCAAGATAACCCGGCGCTACGAGCAGTCCGTGCTGAGAGAGTACCTTGCCTATCGCCTGCTGAATGCGGTGACCGACCTGAGTTTCAGGGTGCGGCTGCTGCAGGTTACCTGGGTGGACAGTGATGGACGCAGGGGGCGCATGGTGCGCAATGCGTTTTTGATCGAGCACAAGAATCGCCTGGCCGCCCGGGTTGACCTGGAGGAACAGGAGATCGAGTATACCGATGTCGCCCGCATTGAGCCGGAACACCTGAACCTTACCTCGATGTTCCAGTACCTGATCGGGAATTTTGATTTTTCACCGACCGGCGGCTCAAACAATGAGTGCTGCCACAACTACGCGATGTTCGGAAGCAGCGTCGACTCGCTGGTGGCGATTCCTTACGACTTTGACTTTGCCGGCATCGTCAATGCGCCAAACGCGGTACCCAATTCAGAATTCGGTGTCGAGCGGGTGGGGCAGCGTGTTTACCGCGGCTATTGCGTGAATAACGGCCATGTCGGGGATTCCATTTCCAAATTCAGCCAGGCCCGCGACGCACTCTACGCCCTGGTCGCCGGCCAGGAGGAGTTGGAACCCAGCGTGCGCGAAAATGTCGCCCGCTACATGGACGGGTTCTACGCCGTGATCGATGACCCCCGGGAGGTGGAACGGGAGATCACCGGCAAATGTCATTGAAAATTACCGCTTACTCCGGCTGCTTCGCGGGCTCTGCGTACCACTGGTCCGGCGGTACGACCTTGGACGTTTCCGGGTCGGCCACGTAAGCCGGCGACATGATCTGCACACCGTGCTCATTGAAAACGTCCTGGATATTGGCGTGCAGGTCTGAGTAGATTCGCGGCAGGTCCTCAACGTCGCTGCAGTAGGCATTGAGCTGGTACTGCGCAGCAAAATCACCCAGCGAGGTCTGCAACACAAACGGCGGTGGCTCCTTGTTGGCGCCCTCGGTGAGGTTGGCTGCCTTGATCAGCATGGCTTCCACCTGGCGCCACGGTGTGTCATAGCCGATGCCCACCGTGGTATGCAGCAACAGCCCCTCGGTTTTGGCCAACTGCGTGTAGTTGATCACGTGTGTAGCCAGGATATTCGAATTGGGAATGACCACGCTCTCGTTCTTGGGCGTACGCACGCGCGTGGTCATGACCTTGACTTCCTCGATCGTTCCCAGGACTTCCCCCACGCTGACCCGGTCACCCTCGCGGAACGCGCCACGGTACGTCATGGTGAGCCCGGCCAGCAGGTTGGCGATGAACGAGGAAGAACCCAGCGACAGCAGAATGCCGAGGAAAACCGAAACACCCTTGAACGCCAGTGAATCGGAACCGGGAATGTAAGGGTAAGCAATAACTATCGAGAAGGCGATGATAAGGATGCGGACAATTTTGAAAGTGGGCATCGCCCATTCCGCCTCGAAGCTCTCCAGCTGGATACGCCCGCGCTCAATGGCCCGGAAGAACGCTCGACAGAACTTGAGTAAATAACGCACCACGATCGCCAGGATGACCAGGAAGATCAGGTTGGGCAGCGCGCCAACAAACCCCAGCCACATGCTCTCCAGTGGATTGATGATGAAGCGGAACAGCATGCGCGCGGCCGGCCGCGTCCAGGGGTACAGGCCCAGCACGGCGTTCAGGTAGAAATAGGTCAGCGCAAGGTAGGACAAGGTACGCAGGAAGCGCAACACCCCCGCGACCAGGGTCCACAACTGCCCCGCGTGAACAAGGTAATGCGTCTTGCTGGCGAGATCCTGAACGTTGCGCCGGACGTCACGTTCTGCCCAGTCCACCAGCCACCGGAAGAGCCGTTTCAGAGCCCACAACAGGAATACGAACAGGACCGTCGCAGCCAGCGCCATGGCCGAGTTGTTCAGCAGCTTGACGGTGCTGCGATCCGCCCGGTACTGAGTGATCGCATCCGCGATGTT
>JAZBOH010000124.1:0-15117 GCA_036351055.1 Lysobacterales bacterium | reverse complement strand
CGATACCCATTAGCGTAACGTTCATATCGGACACCTCTTGTCGTTTATTGGATGTAGAAACTCAATAATGGCGCATTGTGACGCCGCTTAGTACGAGAGGTGTCCATCTCATCATCCATGTGACGCTTGTCTTGAAAGGTCCTTCTTTCAAACACCCCGGAAAGGGGGTATACGCCACCACGACCTGGACTCAGGAAAGACCTGTAAGCTCAGTTCCTTTCGTAAGAAGAACTCTGGTGGGTGCCGCCTGGGGAACCATGCCCTGTATGGGGGAATATAGAAGCGCCGAGTATTTGTGTGGAGTAGGGGACGATTGGCCCGGATGGCCAATCGAGCTCTGAAGGTATCAGGGACGTACCTCCAGAGCGGCCCCGTGCGGAGCGCAAATGCGAGGGAAGTCGCGCAGCGACCGCTGGCCATGAGCCCAGGCAGGGCGTGGTTTCCCAGGCGGCGAGGCACGGAATCACAGACATGACTCGCCCTCAAAAATCAGAGCAGGCCTTTTTGTTTGTCCTCTTTGATCCTTTCCGGATCACGGTCTTCTGGTTTACCGCGACCGCCACCGCCTGCTGTTTCCAGGATCATGCTGCTACCGGCAGGAATGGTCTCACGGCCCATGCCTTTCAATGTTTGCCCGTCCTTGACGTAGACACGCGCCGCCTGGCCTGCTTCACCGCCCTGGCGGCCGCGTGGCGGGTGCTTGATGCGGTCGAACATCTTGGAAACCATGAATGCCTCGCCGCCCGCGTGGGCAAATTCCATGATTTGGCCGACACCGCCACGAAATTCGCCGGCACCGCCTGAACCCGGGCGGTATTCCTTTTGCCAGATAATCAGGGGTGCGGTGTTTTCGGTGATTTCGACCGGTGTGCTGCGGACACCGGAGGGAAAGGCCGTGCAATCGAGGCCGTCTTTTCCGGGGCGGCCGCCGGTGCCGCCGGTATAAAAGGCGTTGATCACGAACGGTTCGCTTTTACTGCCCGGAATCAGTCCCTTACCACCCAGGAAAACCGGGCCGAACAGGCAGGAGGCGCCTTCGGCGGGCACCTGGCCGTCCAGGGGTTCTTCCAGGCAGCCCAGCACCACGTCGGGCAGCATCTGGCCGATGGCGTGCCGCGCCGAAACCGCGGCCGGGCGTGGCGCGTTGAGGATGCAGCCTTCCGGTGCGCTTACCCGCACCACTTCCAGCGAGCCCGCGTTATTGGGCACGTCGTTGCCGATCACGCAACGCACACCAAAGGAAGCGTAGGCCTGGGTATAGGTCAGCGGTACGTTGATACCGTGGCTGCACACCGGAGACGTACCGGCGAAATCGACTTCGATACCGTCTTCGCCGATGGACAGGGCGCAAACCAGGTCAACCGGTTCGTCGTAACCGTCGATGCGCATCGTATTGCTCCAGCACCCTGACGGCAGTTTCTGAATCTCTTTCAGCATCGCCTCGCGTGAATTGCGGATGATCATGTCACCGGCGGCATCGAGGTCATCCATGCCGAATTCATCGAGGGTCGCCAACAGGCTTTCCACCCCCGCCCGGTTGCAGGCGGTCAGTGAATACAGGTCACCTTCGGCCGAGCGTGGATCGCGGACATTGGCGCGCAGGATTTCAAGCAGTACTTCGTTTGGCTGTCCCGACTTGAACAGGTAGCCCATGGGGATATTCAGGCCTTCTTCGAATACCTGCCGCCCATCCGGCCCAAAGCCGAGCCCGCCGACATCGGCGATGTGCGAAGTAGCGGCAAACAGCGCGACGGGCCGGCCCTTTTTGAATACCGGGGTAATCACGGTGAAGTCATTGAGGTGACCAGTGCCATGCCAGGGGTCATTGGTCACCAGCACGTCATCGGGGTGTAGATCCCTAATTGGGAATTTTTGCAGGAAGAAGCTGACACTGGCGGCCATCGCATTGACGTGGCCGGGTGTGCCGGTAACAGCCTGGGCCAGCATGCGGCCCTGTGTATCGAACACACCGGCCGAAATATCACCCGCTTCACGCACCGTGGTCGAAAACGCGGTTCTCACCAGGGTCTGGGCCTGTTCCTCGACCACCGCCAGCAGGCGGTCCCACAGGATTTGCATATGGATCCGGTCCAGTGACGAGGTGCTCATGATCGCCGCTCCAGTACGATATGACCGCGTTTATCGATCCCGGCACGCCAGGCCGATGTCACCACCGTCGTCGTCTGGTCCTCCGTGATCAGGGCAGGGCCTTCGATCCGGTCTCCCGGGTGCAGGTCCTCGCGCATATAGACCCGGGCCTCAATGACACACTCGTCTTTGGGGTCGAACAGGGCCTGCTGTCCCGGCATCGGCGCCAGGCTGAGCGGGGCACCCTCTTGGCGGCTGGCATCCAGCTTTCGGGCGGGTTCAGAAATGGTCAGGGTCCAGCTCAGCACTTCGATGTCGATACCCTCCATCACGCGCCCGTACAAGCGCTTGTATGCAAGTTCGAAAGCCTCGCGGAATACGTCTCCGTGTTGCTCTCCATACGGTTCAACGGGCAAGGCCACGATAATTTCATGGCCCTGGCCAACGTAACGCATATAGGCGTGACGGAATTCCTGCAGTTCCGTTTCCCGTGTTCCCATCCGCACCACGTCCAGGGATTCTCTCCTCATTTCCTGCATCAGTTGGTTTACCAATGCGTGGTCCAGGTCGGAGAGCCGTTGACGCCGGCTGCGCACCACCTCGTAGGCGACTGGCGCGAGCAGAAAGCCCACGGCCGAACCCACCCCGGCCTCCAACGGGATCACGATCCGCCTGACACCCAGTTTTTCGCCCAGCCGGGCCGCGTGCAACGGTGCGGCGCCGCCAAAAGCCACCATGTCGCGGCTGCCAAGATCCATACCGAACTCGGCGGCATGGGCACGGGCGGCCGCAGCCATGTTTTCATCAACAACTTCACTGAGACCAAAGGCCGCCAGCGTCGCATCCAGCCCCAGTGGTTCCGCGATATTTGCCTTCAAGGCATCTTTGGACGCCTGCAGGTCCAGTTCGAAGGTTCCTCCGGCAAACGTATCGGCAAGGACCCGGCCCAGTTGCACGTCGGCATCCGTAACGGTCGCCTGCTTGCCGCCGCGCCCGTATGCGGCGGGCCCCGGCTCGGAACCGGCGCTTTCCGGACCAACCTGGATGCGCCCGAGCTTATCCACCCGGGCGATCGAACCCCCGCCCGCACCGATCTCGACCATTTCAATAACCGGTATTCGCACTGGCAAGCCACTGCCTTTGCGAAAACGGTAAACGCGGTCGACCTCAAAGCTGCGTGAGGTCAGGGGCTCGAAGTCATCGATCAGGCACAGCTTGGCCGTGGTGCCACCCATGTCGAAGGACAGAACCCGCGGCAGACCCGCGCCAATAGCCACGTCACGGGCCAGGATGGCTCCGCCGGCGGGTCCGGACTCGACCAGGCGGATCGGGAACCGGGCCGCCGTTTCAAGCGTGGTCAGGCCGCCACCTGAAGTCATCAGGAGGAAAGGGCAATCATAACCCAGGGCCTTCAGTTCACTGTCCAGGCGTTCCAGGTAGCTGGCCATCAAAGGCCTGACATAGGCATTGGCGCAGGCGGTGGACAGGCGTTCAAACTCACGGATTTCGGGGCAAACCTCAGAGGCCAGGGTAATGGACAGGTCCGGCCGCGCCCGGGCCAGCCATTCCGCGCTGCGCTGCTCGTGTTCGGGATTGATAAACGCATGCAGGTAGCCGATGGCCACGCTTTCAACACCGTGTTCGTCCAGCGCCGGAAGCGTGGCTTCCAGCGAAGCCATGTCCAGTGGCAACAGGATTTCCCCGTTTGCGTCCATGCGTTCAGACACGGGCAGGCGCAGGTGGCGGGGCACCAGCGGCCGTGGCCGGTCGATCATGACATCGTACTGTTCGAAACGGTCCTCGTGGGCCATTTCCAGTGCATCCCGGTGGCCCCGGGTGGTCAGCAGGGCGGTGGTCGCGCCGCTGCGCTCGATCAGGGCGTTGGTCGCCAACGTGGTGCCGTGGATGATCAGACCGACTTGTTCCGCCCCGATACCGGCCTGCCGCATGACCTGGGCAATACCCTCCAGTACGGCCTCGCCCGGGTGTGCGTAGGTGGTCAGCAACTTGGTCGTTATGCGCTGTCCACCCGCCAACTCCAGAACGACATCCGTGAAGGTGCCACCGATATCTACTGCCAGGCGTGCCTGCTTGGATTGATCCACGAATGACCCCGCTTGCGCTCGTTCCAGGAAACAATGTGGTTTATTGTATCTGTCCTGTTCACATGCCGGGAATCGCTTTATGCCCCTGTTGATCATCAACGCAGCCGACGTCCGTAAACTGCTGCCGATGAAGGACTGTGTCCGCGTCATGGACCAGGCCATGCGGGCTGTTTCAGACCACCGGGTCGACATGCCCGAACGATTGGTCACGGCACTGGAAGATAACAGCGGCTATTTCTTTTTGATGCCGGGCCTGCCGCGTGACGCGCCGGTTTTTGGCGCCAAGCTGGTTTCCCTGCTGCCCGGAAATCCTGCAGTTGGACGGCCCAATGTGCAGGGTTTTATTACCCTGTTCGACAGGGCGAGCGGGACACCGGTCGCGCTGGTCGACGGATTTGAAATTACACGGCTGCGCACGGCGGCGGCTTCAGCCCTGGCAACGCGTGAACTGGCCCGTAAAGACGCCAGCAGCCACGGTATTTTCGGCGCCGGCGTGCTGGCGGCCGCACACCTGGAAGCCATCGCCTGTGTGCGCGACATACGCGAGGTACGTATCTGGGCCAGGGATCCCGAAAAGGCACGCTCGTTTGCCGCGGCGCAGGCCGAAAACTACGATTTCAGCATCACCGCGGTTGAAGACCCGGCACAGGCAGCCCGCTGCGATATCGTCAGCACCGTTACCAACTCCGCGACACCGGTGCTGCAGGGTAAGTGGTTGGCACCCGGTTCTCACGTCAACCTGGTCGGCGCCCACCGGGCGGACCACCGGGAAATCGACAGCAAGGGAATGGTGCACGCAGCCCTGTTTGTGGACGCCCGCGAAAGCGCCCTGCGCGAAGCCGGCGACCTGTTGATACCGGTCTCTGAGGGCAAGGTCGGTGCGGATCACATTCAGGCCGAAATCGGTGATGTATTGAACGGCTGTGCAAATGGGCGGAGCAACAGCCGGCAGGTCACGGTCTACAAGTCACTCGGTCTTGTCGCCCAGGATTTGTTTGCAGCCGGGCAGGTACTCTCCGCCGCGCGTATTTCAGGCCTGGGCCAGCTCGTCGATTTTCCCTGATCAGGGCTTCATCAGGCCACAGACCGGAACGTCCCAGGCAAGTTTCAGGTGCTTTTCCACCAGCCAGTCGAGGCCACAGGAAAGGTCTTCGGGAAATGCCGCCATGCGGCGGCGATTCATGTCGACGCCGACCGTGATGTACTCCAGCGTGGCGGCCAGGCGGACCGTACTGTCGTTGATCACCAGGTACATGCCGTGAAAACGGCGGTCGCTTTTACCGAGCACGCGGTTGTACGTGCTCACCTGGTCGCCGACGTGAATCTCCGAGCGGTAAAACAGGTGGTGCTCGACGTCAAACTGGCTGCGTTGATTGCGCCGAAACCAGTCTTCGTCGACCCCGATCTCTTCCAGCACACGCCAGGCGCCCATGGCAAACAGGGCCTGGAAATACTGCACACCGACGTGGCCATTGCGGTCCTCCCACTCCGGCGGGACCTCCATCTGCAGCTGCAGAGGCAACTCGCGGACCTGTTCCGGGCGGGGAAAAACACGCGGCCGGTTCTTCATTTTCCGGGTCAAAGAAGACCTTTTTCCTTCGGCGTATAAAGCTCGGCTTCCGCCTCTGTGAGCTGGATGACCTTGATGGTCCAGTTGGCCAGGACCGCGTCAACTTTCAGGCTGAAACGGCCGCCCTCGCTCATCAGGCGCACACCATTGCCGCGGTACTTGGTCTTCATCACGGTACCCGCATGCGTGCCGGTCGGTGCGTTCAGCAATACGATGGTAAGCCCCATTGACTCCTCGAACTCGCTGTTGACCCGCCAGTCGATAATCCAGGGAGCATCAACCTCGAATACCGCGGTTTCCATGGTGCGGCTACCGGAAAATTCCCGGACAAGCTGTTCCGCCGAGGCAGGGCCTGGAAAAACAAGCATCGTGAAGAGAAGCGTCAGTAAAAGTCTGGTTTTCATGGTGGTATGCCTGCCGGCTGTTTTTCTGCTGTCCATTATAAGCCCCGCAAGGTCTGATCCCAGTAAGGATCCTCGCCAAATCGCTCGAGCAGGAAGTCAATAAAAGCCCGGGCGCGCCGCGAAAGGTAGCGAGTCCGCGGGTACACGGCCCACGCCGAGATCGGGGGTTGCGGTGAATCCTCGAAAAGGGGCAGCAATTCACCTGCTTCGAGGGCCTGCCAGGCGATAAAGGTGGGCATCATGTAGATGCCGTGACCGGCCACCGCCATGGAGAGCAGGAATTCACCGTTATTGGCGACAATGCGCGGGCGGTTGCGAACGACATGGACTTGACCCGATGCGTCGACCAGTTTCACTGGCTGACCGGACCCGCCGTCGTAACGCAGGAAGCGGTGTTCCGCCAGTTCCCCGGGGTGTTCCGGTACACCATTTTCCGCCAGGTAGCCCGGGCTGGCGCAAACAACCATGCGGATCGGGCAGATGCGCCTGGCCTGCAGCGTGGAATCATCCAGGTCCGCGATTCGAATGGCCAGTTCGACCCCCCGCTCGAGCAGGTCGATGCGGCGGTCGGAAAAATCCAGGTGGATGTCGAGACCGGGATGCAGAACAAGAAACTCCTCGATCGCCGGCGACAGGTGGCTCAAGCCGAAGGACAGCGGCACCGCCAGCCTCAGGGTCCCGGTCAGGTGTTCTTCCGAGTCGGTGACCGCGGCGTCCAGTTCGTCCATGTCACCGAGCAGCTTGACCGATCCCTCGTAGTAGGCCGTGCCGGCCTCGGTCAGGCTGGACCGCCGCGTCGTCCGGTTGATCAGCTTGACGCCAAGGCGGTTTTCCAGTTCGGCCAGGCGCCGGCTGACGCCGGACTTGGCCATGCCGATCTGCTCGGCCGCGCGGCTGATGCTGCCGGCCTCGACGACGCGTACAAAAGTGCGCATTTCTTCCCACTGGCTCATTGTTCTGAATCCCAGAAATATCAATTGTAATTATTGGTGTTTTTTTGAAAATTCACAACAGTTATCCTTGCAGTCAATAGAAACAACAGGAGAAATCAATGAAAAGCAAGCCGCAAATGAAGATGGGCGTGCGCGAAGTGGTTTCAACCACGCCGGGCGTGCCGGCTACGGACGGCGATGGCGTGCGGATGACTCGAATCATCGGATCACCGGAGCTGAACATGCTGGACCCCTTCCTGCTGCTGGATGTTTTCGAATCCGACCAAGCGGAAGACTATATCGGCGGGTTTCCCAGCCACCCGCACCGGGGTTTCGAAACCGTTACCTACCTGCTGGCCGGCCGCATGCGCCACAAGGACAATGCGGGTAACGAAGGTGTGATCGAACCGGGCGGGGTGCAGTGGATGACCGCCGGCCGCGGCATCGTGCACTCGGAGATGCCGGAACAGGAAAACGGCCTTCTGATGGGATTCCAGCTGTGGGTCAACCTGCCCGCCAGCGCCAAGATGACGGAACCGGCCTACCAGGAATATTCACCCTCGGAAACGCCGCTGGAACGGCGTGCGGACGGCACCGAGGTCCGGGTTATCGCCGGCCGTACCGGGCAGGGCACAGAAGGTGTCATCCGCAACCGCCACGTCAGGCCCACCTACCTCGACGTGACGCTGCCGGCCGGCGTTTCTTTCGAGCAGCCAACAGCTACGGGAGACCATACCTTCCTGTTCCTAATCGATGGCTCGGTTACGGCCGGTGAGCAGAAAACCACGCTCGGCCAGCGCACGCTGGGGATCCTGGGAGAAGGCGACCGCGTCAGCGTCGTTGCAGGTGAGCGCGGTGCGCGTTTCCTGCTGGTTTCCGCGCAGCCCCTTGCAGAACCCGTGGCGCGTGGCGGTCCTTTCGTGATGAACACCCGGGAAGAAATCCTGCAGGCTTTTGAAGACTACCAAAACAACCGTTTCTGAGAACAGACGAGGAGAAAAACACCATGGGTTTACTGGTACAAGGCAAGTGGGTCGACCGCTGGTACGACACCGAGGGTCACGAGGGCCATTTCGTGCGCAGCGCGGCCAGGTTCCGCAACTGGATAACGGCTGACGGCCGTCCGGGACCCAGTGGCCGGGGCGGCTTCAAGGCCGAGGCAGGGCGCTACCACCTCTACGTGTCCCTGGCCTGCCCCTGGGCCAACCGGACGCTGATCTTCCGCCACCTCAAGGGCCTGGAGGACATGATCAGCCTGTCCGTGGTGCACTGGCACATGGCGGATCACGGCTGGACCTTCCAGGCCGGTGAAGGCGTGATCCCGGACCCGCTTTTTGGCGCCGACTACCTGCACCAGGTATACACGGCGGCCGACCCGGACTACTCGGGCCGTGTCACCGTGCCGTTGTTGTGGGACAAGCAGGAAAACACGGTGGTATCGAATGAATCCTCGGAGATCATTCGCATGTTCAACAGCGCTTTCGACGGCATTGGCGCGAAACCGGGTGACTACTACCCCGAGGATTTGCAGGGGCAAATTGACGAGCTCAACGCACGTATATACAGCGAGGTGAACAACGGCGTGTACAAGACCGGCTTCGCCACCAGCCAGGCGGCTTACGAGGAAGCCGTGTTGCCGCTGTTTGCAGCCCTGGACTGGCTGGAGCAGCGCCTTTCAAGGCAACGCTACCTGCTGGGCGAGCGCCTGACCGAGGCGGATTGGCGACTGTTCACCACCCTGGTAAGGTTCGATGCGGTCTACGTCGGCCACTTCAAGTGCAACATCCGCCGCTTGCAGGATTACCCGCAACTGTGGGCCTACACCCGCGACCTATACCAGCACCAGGGTGTGGCGGAAACCATCGACATGCACCATATCAAGCACCATTACTACGGCAGCCACGACATGATCAATCCCACCGGCGTGGTGCCCGTGGGCCCGGTACTGGATTTTTGGGCGCCACACGGCAGGGACAAGGCGTTCTAGGATTCCCCGCCAAGCCGGACCAGGATCTCGTTCCGGCGCATGAACCAGGGGGTGAAAGGCGCGTTGTAGCGGGCCCAAACCGGCTGCCCCGCCGGCTTGAGTCCATTCTCGTCCAGCCATCGGCCGAGCCGTTCCAGGTGTTCCCGGTACCGTTTTTCGCTCCAGGTACCTGAGTAACGCAGGGATGCGGCGCGGTGCGCCGGCACTTCGCGCAAGCTGACCGCCGGATCGAGCGGCCGGGGAAGGGTGTTCATGGTGAAGGACGCCGGCATCATGAAACTGACGGCCCAACCGGTCGCGGTCTGCTGCTGGCTGACAGGCGCGGTCATGGCGATTTTGGTCGATGTTTTCTGCTGGGATACAGGCGCGGTCATGGCGATTTCGCGCTGGTCACGGTTGTTGCCGTCGATGTACTTGAACAGGGCGCGAAAAGCCCGGTTGCCGGCATCCTCGAATTCCTCGTCGACCACGACCTCGGCCACGATAAAGGCCGCGTATTCGCGGATTTCGATATCACCGTCCTGCCGCACGACCCGGTACTCGGCTTCTTCAACCGCTTGCAGCGGCGGGGCGAGCATCAGCAGCGGGGCCAATATCATCAGGGCCGGGGTTTTCATGGCTTTCATTTCAGTAATTCCTTGAATCGTAAGCCCAGTGCAACAGCGCCTGCCGCTGCCTTGGCCGGCACAGCAAGTCACCCTTCACGCAATTTTTTCGCAGCTGTGAAATATGCCGCGTCATGGCATTCCAGCGCCGCACCTGGCGCGCATCGTCTTCGCAGCGCCGGCCCATGTAATACCGGCAGTACCACTGGAACCAGCCGCGCGGGTCATCCGGCCAGATCCAGCCTTTTTCGCGCCAGTAGGCCAGCGGTTTCGATGCATGGACCCCGAAAAAGTTGATCCGCCTGTCGGCTTTTACCGGGCTGAGCTTGGCGCCCTCGAACCATTCGGCCGGAAATTCGTCCCGGCAGTCGGTCATGTACTTGCCGCCAAATACACCCATGGCAAGCATCCTGGCAGGACTGAGCTCAGGTTTAAACTCCGGGTCAAAATTGGCCCCGGGGGGCTGCGCGCGCTGGTAGCGGTAACCGCTTTGCATGAGGTCGTTGACGACCACTTCGATGGCTTGCACGGTCCTTCAGATCCTCCTGATCCGGCTGTCCGGTTTGCTGAACAGGATCTGCACATCAGAAATGGCCCGCTCCTCGAAAGCGCCCTCGCAGTAACAGAGGTAGAACTCCCACATGCGAACGAAAGACTCGGAGTACCCTTGGCGGCGCACCTCGTCCAGTTGCGCCAGAAAACGCCGGCGCCAGTGGTTCAGCGTGGTCGCGTAGTGCAAACCGATGTCTTCCAGGTCGAGCAGGCGCATGTCGGTCTGCCGTGCAACCGAATCGGTCATCACGGCGGACGAGGGCAGGCCGCTGCCCGGAAAGATATAGCGCTGGATGAAATCCACGGACCTTCGGTATTCCTCGTAGCGTTGATCGGCAATGGTGATGGCCTGGATCAGCATGGCGCCGTCCGCCTTGAGCAGGTCGCCGCATTTGCGAAAAAACACGTCGAACAGCTCATGGTCGATGGCCTCGATCATCTCGATCGAGACCAGCTTGTCGAAACGGCCATCGAGGTCGCGAAAATCATCCCGCAGCACGGTAATCCGGTCATGCAAACCGGCATCCACCACGCGCTGACGGGCCTTCTGGTATTGCTCCTCCGAGATCGTCGTGGTGGTCACGCGGCAACCGTAGTTTTGCGCCGCGTGAATGGCGAAGCCGCCCCAGCCCGTGCCGATCTCGATCACGTGGTCACCGGCCTGTAAATCCAGTTTCTGGCAGATGCGGTCCAGGCGGTAGAGTTGCGCCGCGTGCAAGCCCGTTTCCGGGTGCTGAAAAATCGCCGATGAATACATCATCGTCTGGTCCAGCCACAACGCGAAAAAGTCATTGCCCAGGTCGTAGTGAGCCGCGATATTGCGCCGCGCGCCCTCCCGGCTGTTGCGGTTGATGCGGTGGAACAGTGTCTGCAACGGCGCCGTCATCCGCGCCAGGCCGCCTTCCATCTGGTCGATCACGTGCCGGTTACGCAACAGCAGGCGGATCAGCGCGACCAGGTCATCGCACTGCCAGTATCCGCTCATGTAGGCCTCGCCGGCGCCGATCGAACCTCCAAAAGCGATTTCGCTGTAAAACCGCGGGTCCTGAACCGTGATCTGTATGCGCCGGACGTTACCCGCAGCGGTGCCGAAATAGTGCCTTCGCGTGCCTTCAACCAGCACCAGTCCGCCTTCGGTCAGTTGCTCCAGCCGCCGCAACACCGCCTTCCTGGCTAGGCCAGTCAGCCGGCCGGGCTTTGCGGTTCCTGCCAGGTGGCGGGAAGATGCAAGAGATGTGGCCTTCATCACCTATCCTCCGTGGCGCGTACCTGCTTGCCGGGGTGGTCGTGAACCGGAACCGACTTCAGCCAAAGCCTGAGCGCCTGCCAATGGATTGCCGCGACCACCTTGACGGTCATCAGGGGAAAATTGAACAGGACAGCGGCCAGGGAACGGGCGCTGATTTCCCGTCTTTGCAAAATCAGCGTGGCGTCGAAGACCTTGTGTCCTTCACGTGCGTTTTCCATATGCACGGTCAGGCCATCACCCGGCTGGTTGAACCGCCAGTCATAGTCGACGTCCATCTCCATGAAAGGTGAAACATGCATCACTTTTTTCGGGAAAAAGCGGCTGTGTACGCCCTCGCCATGGTTTTCCGACTGCGGCAGCACGTAACAATGCTGCTCGCCCCAGGGTGTGTTGTTTACCTCGGCCACGATGGTCTCAACAAAATGGTCATCCTTATCAAAACAATAGTAAAAACTGACCGGATTGAATACATGCCCGAAATATCGCAGGTGGGTCAGCAGGCGGATCGGTCCGCTGGGCGGCTGCCCGGTGCGCGCCTCGACCAGGTCGCGTACGGCCTTGTCCAGCGGTATATCGGCAGGCCCCATGTGGTCCTCGCGCCTGAAGCGGGCCAGGGCGGCGCGCCGGTCTGACCACAGCCAGCGCCCGCGGAACAGGTTCGGCAATTCATCAAGGTCCAGGTACATCATGAACAGGTGATAGCTGAAGTCATGCGGCACCGGTTGCAAGCGGCGGTGCCTAACTTGCCCGGCGTAAATACCGCTGTTCCATTTCATCGTTTCCAATCCCGTGTGAGTCTTCTTCAAAATGCTGCAATGCGTCCATCGCACTGACCACGCCGTCCTCGTGGAAGCCGTAGCGCCAATAGGCGCCACAGAAGTAGGTCCGGCGCACGCCGTCTATTTCCCGGTGACGAAGCTGTGCCGCCACCGCTCGTTCGGTGAATATCGGGTGCCCGTAGTCGATCACGCGAAGGATTCGGTCAGGGTCGATGGCAGCCGTGTTGTTCAGGGTGACCAGGTACTGCTGCGATGCCTGCAGGCCTTGCAGGATGTTCATGTTATAGGTCAGCGTGACCTTGTTGTCATGCTCCAGGGTTTCACCGGGAATGTTGTAGTTCCAGGCGGCCCACGCCCGGCGGCGTCTGGGCATCAGGGAGGTATCGGTGTGCAGAACCGCCTCGTTACGCTGGTAGCCGATCGCGCCCAGCACTTCCCGCTCCTGCGGTGTGGGGTCGGCCAGCATGGCCAGGGCCTGGTCGCTGTGACAAGCCATGAACACGCGGTCAAACCGCTCCGGCTCACAATCTTTGGCCTTGATTTCGATATGGTCCGGGTGACGGCGTACTTCCTGCACGGCGGCATTCAGCCGAATTCGGTGCCGGTGCCCGGCCACGAGCTTTTCGACATAGCGCGCGGATCCACCCTTGATGACACGCCACTGCGGCCGTTCGTTGACACTGAGCAGGCCGTGGTTTTGAAAAAAACGGACAAAAAATACCGCCGGCATGGCGCGCATGCGGTCCGCCGTCGCCGACCAGATCGCCGAGCCCATCGGCAGGATGTAATGGTCGGTGAATTTGCGTGAATAGCCGTTCTGGTCGAGGTATTCACCCAGGGTCAGGGTCAGTTCCGGATGCCCAATCAGTGCCGGCGCCTCGCGGTTGAAGCGCAGGATGTCACCCAGCATGCCGTAAAAGGACGGCTTCAACAGGTTGCTGCGCTGTGCAAACAGGCCGTTCAGGGAGGATCCGTTGTATTCAAAACTGCCATTGCCGGCGGTGACGCTGAACCCCATGTCGCTGGGCTGCGATGCGACATCCAGTTCGTCCAGGAGCGCCAGGAAATTGGGGTAGGTCACGTCGTTGAACACGATAAACCCGGTATCTACCGCCAGGCTGCGGCCAGAGTCCTGCACCTCGACCGTGTTGGTATGTCCTCCGACCCGGTCTTTCGACTCGAAAACCGTGATGTCATGGTGGCGGGCCAGCCGGTAGGCTGCGTAGTTCCCGGCGATGCCGGTTCCGATGATGGCGATTTTCATGGCCTTACCACCTCTGCGGAACGAGTTGCAGCCGGGCCGTATCATAGCCTGCCAGCCGGATGGCCTGGACAGCACGCTCGTACGCGGCCGGTTCCATTTCGGGTGTTCGCGCCATCAGCCAGACGTAATCGCGCTTGCTGCGCCCGATCACCGTGGATGAATAGTCCGGTTCCAGGTAAATAATGCGGTAGTCGCCCTTGAAGGGCCACAGGAATTGCATCTTCCAGGTGGCGTTGCTGTCCCGGTCCACGACAAAACCACGTGGTTCGTAGGTCTTTTGCTTGCCGTCGAAGCCGTCCTTGCGAAAGGTAAACGTGGTCGCAATACTGCCGTCCTCATCGAGTTGGTAGGATTCGACGGCGTTGTGCGCGCCTTTTTCGACAAATGTCGGGATATTGGCGATCACGTACCACTCGCCCATAAACCGTTCCAGGTCGACGTACTCAACGGTTTCAAGCGGCGCTGACGATTGGCACCCTGCCAGGAACAGGGTCCCGGTCACGGCGAGCAGGGCGGGGGGCAGTTTCATTCGATCTTCTCCTTGTTACATGGGTTCGTAGCGGAGTTTCCGCCCACCACTGACCTCGCTCTCCAGCGCAAGCCACTCGTTTTCGTCTGAATACCAGAGATCCAGGTTGAGGTCGCCGGCTGCCAGGCGGTAGCGCAGCGAGGGCTGACTTTCGCCGCGTACCACCAGTTCCTCGGGCACCGGTGGGGAAACCTCGACATCCAGGAAGCTGCCGTCCTGCGTGTTCAACAGGCGTTCCTGCTCCAAGAAAGCGGGGTTCCAGTAGGCAAAACTCATCACGCAATCGGGCAGCGAGGTCAAGCCGTCATTGCCAGTCACCAGAAACGTCCCATCACCGGCCTTGCCGTTCACTTTGAAAGCACGTCCGTTGGCGTCCGTCTTCGAACGGATGCTGCTCAGGCAGTTGCCTGACCAGGTTTCCAGGTTTTCATGCTCGTAGTGGAAGAGCTTCACGAACAGCAGGCGGTATTCGAAACTGGCTTCGCTGCGCAATTGCCGGTGTTCGCCGGTCCCGGCCAGGTAGAAGTGGTGATAGCCGATCTCACGGTCGTCCAGGAAGACCCGGAAGCGCCAGGCGCCTGCGTCGCCCCCGGCGGAAAGGCCCGGGGGTTCCGAAGCTTCTGCGTTAGGCGACAGGAAAAGAATCGCCAGTAGGGCCAGGGCCGCAAACAGTGCATAAATATCCTTTATCCGATTAGGCATGATTTCATACTCCGTCCAGGGTGCCGGCACTGCGCGGTGGCCTCGGCGGGGCCGGCAAAAAGGCATTGGTACGTTCCACGTATTCCCTGTAAGCCGGGCGGCGCCCGGCAATGTCTTTCTCCAGCAGGGCCACGCCGGATACGCGCAACAGGAGAAAGGTCATGAGCACGGGGGCAAAAATGCTCCACCATGCACCGGCGGATAGTGCGGCGAGGTACACGCCCCACCACAGCAGTGCTTCGCCGAAATAGTTTGGGTGCCGCGTATAGCGCCACAGGCCGCGGTCGAGCACGGCATCGTTCGAGTCCCGATCCCGCTGGAACCGGCTCAATTGCCAGTCGCCGACGACTT
>JAZBOH010000123.1:0-15110 GCA_036351055.1 Lysobacterales bacterium | reverse complement strand
CTACATCGTGTGCGTGCTCATATTGCTCTTGAGTTGGGTCGCCAGGTGTGATTCGATCACGGTGCGCGCGTGGGCGCCGTCCTGGGTATCGGCAAACTGAACGCCGATACCGGCTTTGCGGTTGCCGGCCGCGCCCTGTGGGGTGATCCAGACGACCTTTCCAGGTATCGGCAGGCGCTCTTCAAACTCCATGACCGTCAATAGCAGAAAGACTTCGTCACCGAGGCTGAATTTCTTGGTGCTTGGCACAAACAGGCCGCCGCCACTGACAAAGGGCATGTACGAACGGTACAGAGCCTGCCGGTCCTTGATCGATAATGAGAGAATTCCCTGTTGCGCCATGGTTCCTTCCTGTTCGTTCAGCTGCGCCCATTGTATCAGCCAATCCTGGAGAAGTAATTCCCTGCGCGTGGGCGCCCATGCAAGCGCGCTGACGGCCGGCCTCCCGCTGCAAGCGCACACGTGCCTCGCGGTGTTATAATTGCGCGGTTTCAAGAGCCGCTGGGCGCACAGGCGGAGCATGGCCGGTACGAACCGCCTGGGGCGCGGTCAACGGGGAGCTCTTGAACCTCAAGCCCAACACAGGAGTTCAATTTGATGTCCACCAGTCTAGACCTGTCCAAGCTCAGCCTCATGGATGCCCTCGATCTCGCCATTCTGATCGAGGAGGAAGCGCGCCAGCGTTACGAAATGTTCGCCTCACAGCTCGGCCGCCGCGGCGGCGGCTATGATGCCGGATCTTTCTTCGCCTCGATGGCTGAGAACGAGGCCAAGCATGGAACGGAACTGCTCAACAGGCGCATGGCCCTGTTTGGCAAGACCCCGATGAAGCTGAAACTGGACGACCTCTACGACGTCGAGGCCCCGGAAACGGGGGCGCCGCGCCGCGGCATGTCCACGCTCCAGGCGTTGGAGGTCGGGCTCGCCGCCGAGAAAAAAGCCTACGATTTCTATGACATGGCCTTGCCCGGCATCACCGATCCCGAGGTCAGAACACTGTTTACCGAGTTGCGCGACGAGGAGACCGAGCACGTCGAGATGCTACGGGAGCAAATGGCCAACCTGCCCGCGAGCGCTGCCGTCGAGACCGAGAACGATCCCGATGACGCGCCCTATCTGTAGAATGATGGATTTATTGCCCGGCAACCGGGTGTGCGAACCGTGCGGAGCCGAATCAATACCGAGATAGTCAGGACACGACCCTAGGGGTTTAGCTGCGCCCATTGTATCAACCAGTCCTGGAGCAGCAGGTCCTTGCGCACGGGCGTCCTCGCCAGCCCCCGGTTACGGTCCGCTTCCTGCTGCACGCGTGACACAGCCAGGGCCGAAGTGCCGCGAATGCTTGCGGCCCGGGTTTCCGCCGCCGCGCGCAACGACAACCAGGACCAGAGACGTTCCGTGTCCACCGGCGAAAGTGCCGAGAGGGCCTGTGCCACCGTGTTCGAACCGGTCAACAGACCGTCCAGCATCCGGCTCAGTTCAACGTACTGATCGACGCCGCCATCCTGCAGCATGCGCAGCGCCCGCAGGGGGCTGCCAGCGGCCGCCTGCAATGCTTTTTCGGCGTCCGCCCCCGCGACACCGGACTGACCCTGCAACCAGGCCATGGCGGCCCCGAAGCCGGGCAGTCGCACGTGTAGAGCCTGGCAACGACTGCGGATGGTTGCCGGCAGACGGGCCGGGTTATCGGAAACCAGGATCAGTGCGGTTTCGCCGGGCGGCTCTTCCAGTGTCTTCAACAAGGCATTGGCCGTATGCCGGTTCATCGCCTCCACGGGATAGACCAGGGCTGCCTTGCGACGGCTGATGGTATTGGTCAGGTAGAGCGAGGCGGTGAGCCTGCGAACCTGGTCAATGACCAACTCCTTGCGCATCTCGCCTGCCTTCTTGGGGTGCTCCTCGAAAGTAAGCACGTGACCGTCCGGATGGGCACCGGAAGCCACCAGTTGGCAGGACCGGCATTTGCCACAGGCCGGATAGCTGTCTTCCAGGCACAGCGCGCTGGCCAGAAAACGGGTAGCCAGTTCGACCTTGCCGCATTCAGAGGGTCCTGACAGCAACAGGGCATGCGCCAGGCGCCCGCCTTGTAAGCGCTCTCTGAACTCCGACTCGACTTCCTTCAGCCAGGGGTGGGTCATGCCGTCACCCGATCCCGCAGAACTTCATGAATCTGCTTCCACACCGCATCCACGTCACCGGTCGCGTCGATAACGGCGAATCGTCCGGGTTCCGCGCCCGCCCTGGCAAGATAGCCCGACCGCACACGTTCAAAAAATGGCGACGGCTCGCGTTCAAAGCGATCGGATTCCCCGCGCCGCGCAGCACGTCCCATGCCCTGCTCCACCGGCAGGTCCAGCAACAGGGTCAGGTCCGGTTGCAGATCGCCGTGCACCAGTTGTTCCAGCGTCGCGATATCAGACGAAGGCAAGCCCCGCCCGCCGCCCTGGTAGGCCCAGGTGGCGTCCGTGAAACGGTCGCACAGAACGATATCGCCGCGCTGCAGCGCCGGCCGGATCAGTTCGTCCAGGTGTTGCGCCCTGGAAGCGAACATCAGCAGTAATTCGGCAAGGCTGGAAAGGCCGGTATTGCGCTTGTCCAGCAGGATGTCACGCAGGCTCTCAGCCAGTTGGGTGCCGCCCGGCTCGCGCGTGCGCACGACGTTCCGGCCCTGTGCGGCAAGCCAGGCCGCGATCCGTTCCATCTGGGTTGACTTGCCGGCGCCCTCGCCGCCTTCGACCGTGATGAACAGTCCTTTCATCAATTCCTTCCCAACAGCTTGTCGACCGCGGCCTGATGTTCGGCCAGGGTCTTGGAAAATGTGTGGCCGCCGTTTCCGTTGGCGACAAAAAACAATTCCTCGCCCGCTTCCGGGTGTGCGGCGGCCAGCAGGGAAGCCCGGCCCGGCATCGCGATAGGTGTGGGCGGCAGGCCATGCCGCGTGTACGTATTGTAAGGCGTATCGGTTTTCAGGTCGCTGCGCTTGATATCACCATCCCAGCTTTCGCCCATGCCGTAAATCACGGTCGGGTCGGTCTGCAGGCGCATGCGTTTCTGAAGCCGCCGTACAAAGACCCCCGCGATGCGGCCGCGCTCTTCCTCTAGCGCCGTTTCTTTCTCGATAATCGAGGCGAGAACCAGCAGTTCGTAAGGTGAATTCATAGGCAGGCCGACATCGCGAGAAGCCCAGGCTTCTTCCAGTGCGATTGCCATGGCGACATGGGCGCGCTCCAGGATATCCCGGTCGCTGTGCCCGCGCGTAAACTGATAGGTTTCCGGAAGGAACCAGCCCTCCGGGTGTTGCATGCCTTCGAACAGCGTTCCGGGGTCCCAAAGATAAGGTTGCTCAAGATCCAATTCGTGTTCCAGCACCTCGTCCGCCGTCAGGGCTGCCACCAACTGGCGAAACGTCCAGCCTTCGACCAGGGTAAAACGGTATTGCACGACCTCGCCACTGGACAACTTTTGCAACAGTTTTCGCGGGGTCAGCCCCGCCGGCAGGTGGTATTCACCGGCACGGTACACCGCCGGTTCCAGGCGCATCAAAAGCTTCCAGTGCCAGCCCTGCCGCGTGAATCCCCTGGCGGTCAGTTCGGAAATGATCGACTTGCCATTGCTGCCGGGTTCCAACATGAACACGTATCCGTCTGGTGGAAGCTCCAGCGGATCTGCCAGGAACGCTTCGTACTGGCGCCACGCCTGCCAGGACAGGGCTGCGCCGGCCAGCAACAACAGCAACATGGCAAGCAGGAGCTTTTTCACTGTGCCGACAGCCACTCCTGCACTTCACGGGTGACGTGGCCGACCTCATATTCCCAGTGATCGATGCGTTTTAACGGATAGATGCCGTGCAGCGTGTTACAAATGAAGATTTCATCCGCTTCGGGCAGCATGTCGATTCCGATACGGCGCTGCTCGCAACGCTCGCGGAATGCCGCAAGGATGGCGGCCCGCATGACACCGCGGATGCCGCAACGATCCAGCCTGGGGGTCAGGATCAAGCCGCCGCAGACCAGGAAAATATTGGACCGGATGGCGGAAACGACGTGGTCTTCACGATCCAGCAGGATGCCTTCGTGAATCCGGCTGTCATTCCACTCCGCGCGGGCCCGGACTTGTTCAAGGCGGTTCAGGTGGTTGATGCCTGCCAGTTCGGGCTGTATGCCCAGTCGCAGTTCACAGATGCGCGCGTCAACGCCGAGGATTTCCGGATTGCCTTCGACCAGCGGCCAGGGGAAGGAACAGACCACGCGGGATGCCTCGTCCACCGCTCTCGGCTGAAAACCGATGTTGGACGCGCCGCGGGTGAGCAGAATCTTGACCATGCAGGTCGTACGCCCCGCACAGACCGTTTGCACTTCCCGCAGCAGCACGGCCTGGGGGGTTACCGGCAGGCCCAGGCGCTCGCAACCGGCTGCAAGGCGGTCCATGTGGCCTTGCCAGAACCTGGGCTGGCCATCGATGACCGCAATGGTCTCGAACAGGCCGTCGCCGTAATGCAGTCCCCGGTCAGCCGCGCTGACCCGGTCGCCCAATTCACCGTTAACCAGACAGTCAATCATGCTTGCAGTCCCTGTGCCATCAGCCGCTATACCGGCGGAACACAAGTGTACCGTTCGTACCTCCGAATCCAAAGGAGTTGGAAAGCGCTACATCAACCTTCGTTTCCCGGGCGGTGTTGGGTACGTAATCCAGGTCGCATCCTTCACTGGGATTTTCCAGGTTGATGGTCGGAGCAATGATGCCGTCGCGGATCGTCAGCACGCTGAACACCGCCTCACTGCCGCCAGCGGCGCCCAGCATATGCCCGGTCATGGACTTGGTGGAACTGATGGCCAGGCGGTAGGCATGGCCGCCAAAAACGGTCTTCATGGCATCCGACTCGGCCCGGTCACCCAGCGGTGTGGACGTGCCGTGGGCATTGATGTAGTCAACCTCCTCGGGGTTGATGCCGGCATCCTTGAGCGCTATGTCCATGCAGCGCGCCGCACCTTCGCCGTCCGCCGGGGGCGCCGTCATGTGGTAGGCATCGCCATTCATGCCGTAGCCAATCACCTCGGCAAGGATGTCGGCGCCGCGCGCCTTTGCGTGCTCGAGTTCCTCGACAACCATCAAGCCGGCCCCGTTGGCTAAAACGAAGCCGTCCCGCTCTTCATCCCAGGGGCGGCTGGCGCCTTCCGGGTCGTGGTTGCGGGTCGACATCGCCTTGGCCGAAATGAAGCCGGCCATCGCGGTGGGCGTTGTCGCGCTCTCCGAGCCACCGGCGACCATCACGTCGGCGTCACCGTACTGGATCGTACGGGCAGCCAGCCCGATGTTATGCGTTGAGGTCGTGCAGGCCGAAACCACCGCAATGTTCGGGCCCTTGAAGCCGTAGTTGATCGACAACACACCGCTGATCATGTTGATGATGGAGCCGGGAATGTAAAACGGTGAAATGCGGCGCGGCCCCTTGTCCCGGTAAATCAGCATGTTCTGCTCGATCGCGGCAATCCCGCCGATACCGGCGCCGATCGCCAGGCCGATACGCTCCGGGTTGACGCCGTGGTCCGGTTGGTCCAGGCCGGCTTGCTCCAGGGCTTCCATGGCCGCTGCCACGCCATAGTGCAGAAATTTATCATGACGGCGCGCATCCTTCGCCGACATGTACCGGGCGACATCAAAATCCTTGATTTCACCGACAATGCGGGTCGCCAAAGGGGTTGAATCAAACTCGGTAAGTGGTCCGATACCACTTTTGCCGTTGCACAGCGCCTCCCAGGCGGAGGCGACTGTGTTGCCGACAGGAGAAATCAGGCCGAGGCCTGTAACTACAACACGACGGGATGACACGATAGCGCCCTCTACAGGTTTCCAGGTTCAAAACGGCGAACGGCCGGCATAAGGCCGGCCGCTACAAATCGACGCTGCAAAATATCAGGCGTTGGCTGTAACGTAATCGATCGCCTGCTGTACGCTGGTGATCTTCTCGGCTTCCTCGTCCGGAATTTCACATTCAAATTCTTCTTCGAGCGCCATAACCAGCTCGACGGTATCAAGTGAGTCTGCACCAAGGTCATCAACAAAAGACGCGCTGGGCGTCACTTCGTCTTCCTTGACTCCGAGTTGTTCGATCACGATCTTCTTGACGCGCTCTTCAATACTGCTCATTTATGGTCCTTCCTCTTCAGGGGAATCAGTGCCGCAATTCTAGTGAAAATGTTGCACCGATGCCAGTTTAATTATCGTTAATCCCTAATTTCGCGGTCTTGTCCTACACCATGAACATGCCACCGTTGACGTGCAGGGTCTGCCCGGTGATGTATCCGCCCTGCGCTGAAGCCAGGTACAGCACGGCCGATGCGATGTCTTCCGGCTCGCCCAGGCGCTGCAGCGGAATATCCGTCAACAAGGCCTCGCGTTGTTTGTCATCGAGCGCCCTGGTCATGTCGGTGTCGATAAAACCGGGCGCCACCACGTTGACCGTAATATGGCGGGATCCGATTTCGCGGGCAAGCGACCGGGAAAAACCCATCATGCCGGCCTTGGCCGCCGCGTAGTTACTTTGTCCCGCGTTACCCATCGAACCGACCACGGAGGCGATGCTGATGATCCGGCCGCTCCGCGCCTTCATCATACCGCGCAGGCAGGCCTTGCTGAGGCGGAAAACGGAGCGCAGGTTGGTATCCATCACCGCATCCCAGTCATCGTCTTTCATACGCATCAGTATCTGGTCGCGGGTGATCCCGGCGTTGTTCACAAGAATGGTCGGGACACCCATTGATTCCGTCACGGCCTTGACCAGGCCGGCGGCGGCTTCACCGTCATTCACGTCCAGCACGAACCCGGCACTGCCGGTCGAGATGGTGCGCAGTCTACCCGATATGGCATCCGCGCCCGCCTCGGTCGTGGCGGTGCCTGCTACGGTAGCCCCGGCCGCGGCCAGGGTATCGGCAATGGATGCGCCAATGCCCCGGCTCGCACCGGTGACGATGGCGACTTGTCCGTCCAGGTTCAATTCCATGATCAACTCCAGTCTTCCAGGCTTTCTTTCATTGCGGTCGCACTGATCAGCGCAACCGTGTCGCTCTGGCGGCAGATACGACGGTTCAGGCCCGCCAATACTTTTCCCGGCCCGCATTCGGCAAACCGCTTCACACCCCCATCAACCAGTCTCTGCACGGTCTCCGACCAGCGCACCGGTTGCCACAACTGCTGCACCAGGGCCTCGCGTATGGCATCCGCATCGTCGCACGTCGCGGTGCTGACGTTGTGCAAGACGGGAATGGCAGGAGCCTTCAGGTCAATCGACTTGAGTACTTCTTGCAGCTGCCCGGCTGCCGGCAACATCAACGCGCAGTGCGAGGGGACGCTGACCGACAGCGGGATGGCACGCCGTGCACCCGCCTCGGTGGCCAGGCCACAGGCGCGGTCAACGGCGTCTTTTTCACCGGCGATCACCACCTGCCCAGGGGAATTGAAGTTGGCGCAAGAGACGACCTGGCCCTGCGCTGCCGATTCGCAGACTTCGATCAGCACCCCGTCGTCGAGACCGAGCACGGCCGCCATCGCGCCCGTGCCGGCCGGTGTCGCTGCCTGCATCAGGCGTCCGCGCCGTGCAACCAGCGGCACCGCGTCCGTAAATTCAAGTGCGCCGGCGGCCACCAGGGCCGTGTACTCACCCAGGCTGTGCCCGGCCATAAAGTCCGGGTCATAGCCGCCGATCGATTTCCAGGCCCGCCACGTGGCGACTCCGGCCGCGAGCAAGGCAGGCTGTGTCACCTCGGTGCTGTTCAGACGCTCCACGGGACCGTTCTGTGCGATATCCCACAGGTCATATGCCAGGACTTCTGAAGCTTCGTCAAATGTGTCTTCAACGATGCCGGTTTCGGCCGCGATGGCCGACATCATCCCGATGGACTGTGACCCCTGGCCAGGGAAAAGGAATGCGGTCTTGCTCATGGTTCTTCTTACCTCAGTACCTGATCAGGGCGGAACCCCATGTGAACCCGCCGCCAAAGGCTTCGAGCAACATCAGGTCTCCGCGTTTGATTCGGCCATCACGGACAGCCTCGTCCAGCGCCAGTGGCACCGACGCGGCCGAGGTATTACCGTGACGATCAACGGTGACCACCACGTGGTCCATGTTCATGTCGAGCATGCGCGCCGTGGCCGCGATGATACGCAGGTTGGCCTGGTGTGGAATCAGCCAGTCAAGGTCTGATTTTTCCATTTGGTTTGCACCCAGGGTTTCCTCGACGATGCGATGCAGGGTACGCACCGCCACCTTGAACACCTCGTTACCCTTCATTTCGGTTTCGGGCTTGAAATCATTGCCTGACATGTCGCCAAAGCCCCTGGAAATACCGGTAGACGTTCGCAGCAGGTCGGCGTAATCACCGTTGGCGTGGATGTGGGTGGACAGGATGCCCTGCTCTTCGGAAGCTTCCAGCACCACGGCCCCCGCGCCATCACCGAACAGGACGGCGGTATCCCGCTTCTTCCAGTTGACGACCTGGGTCAGCGTCTCTGCGCCGCACACCAGAACCTTCTTAGCATCGCCACAGCGAATGTACTTGTCGGCGACACTGAGTGCATACATGAACCCCGAACAGGCCGCGTTCACGTCCATCGCGCCACAGTCCGGCAAACCGAGTTTTTTCTGTATCAGGCAGGCAGAACTGGGAAAGACGAGGTCGGGCGTGGTGGTCCCCAATACCAGCAGGTCAATTTCGGCCGGGTCGACGTCCGCTGCTTCCATGGCCTTGCGGCAGGCCTGTTCAGCCAGGGTCGTGGTGCTCTCACCTTCCGAGATGACGCGACGTTCGCAGATACCGGTTCGTTCCCGAATCCACTGGTCGCTGGTGTCCATGATCTGCTCGAGATCATGATTGCTGACAATTCTTTCCGGCAAATGGCTGCCGGTACCGGCTATTCTTGAATAGATCACGATCAGCTCTCCAACTTGTATTCGTGTATCAGGGCCTCGATTCTGCCTGGCACCTGCCGTCTCGCTTCGCGACCGGCTTCCAGGATGGCTCTTGTCATTCCGCCGGGATCCGAACTGCCGTGGCTCTTGATGGCCACCCTGTTCAGCCCCAGTAAAGGGGCACCATTATGCGTTGAGGGGTCAAGACGCGCCAGCGTTCGTTTGAGAGCGGGCCCCGCCGTCAGCTCACCCGCATGGCTTGCCACGCTGTCCGCGAATGCTGCGCTGAACTCTTTCAGCATCATGCGGGCCAGGCCTTCGGTCGACTTGAGAACCAGGTTGCCAGCAAAGCCGTCACACACCGCGATATCGACCGTGCCGGCAAAAATGTCGTGCCCCTCGATAAAGCCGCGGTAGTTCAACGGCAGTTCCTGCAGGCGTTCATGAGCCCGCCGGACCAGCGCGCCGCCCTTGCTTTCTTCGTGCCCGACATTGAGCAGGCCAACACGCGGGTTTTCGATACCCTCCGCCTGCATTGCCGTGACCGAACCCATCACCGCGAACTGAACCAACTGGTCCGCGCTGACATTGATGTTCGCGCCCAGGTCGAGCATGCCGGTGAATTCACGGTTGTTCGGCAGCCAGCCCATCAAGGCCGGTCGCTGGATGCCATCGAGCATCCCCAGCACCTTGACCCCGGCCACCATCATCGCGGCCGTGCCGCCACCACTGATGCAGGCCTGCGCCTCACCATCGGCCACCAGTTCGAAAGCCTTCCACATGCTGCTGCCGCGGCCGTGGCGCAAGACGTGCGCGGGCCTGGCATCCATCGGGATCACTCTTTCCGCGTGGTGAGTATCCAGCCGGCCGGCCAGGACCGCGGACACATCCGCTTTTTCCAGCGCCCGGCCGATGGCGTCGCGATCCCCGACCAGGATCAGCTGCAGTCGCAAATCCTGCTCGAGCGCCGCCAAAGCGGCAGGCACAGATACGTCAAGGCCCCGGTCGCCACCATGGGCGTCCAGGGCCAGGATCGTTTTTGTGAACTCACTCACGCCACCACCCGGAAATTCGGTTGGTTGAGCAAGAAGCGAAACCCGACTATTCCTCGTCGAACTCCACTACCGGAGTATCGATTACCTTGCGGCCTTTGTAATACCCGTCGGGTGTTACGTTATGGCGCAGGTGGGTTTCACCCGTGGTTGAATCGACTGACAGCGTGGGTGCTTTCAGCGCATCGTGTGAACGACGCATACCGCGCCGCGAGGGTGTTTTACGACTTTTTTGGACAGCCATGGCTATATCTCCCATTAATCAAACTAATACACGCCGGAGCGCACATTGGGTGCTTCAGTCTCCGGCAGAATCCTTAATCAACCCCGACAGCCCTGCAAAGGGCCGGTGGGTCTGCTCTTGTTCCTTTCCATCGGACGTTTCCAGGGAAACATCGTCAGGCAAATCCAGTTCGCCCGCATCCGGGTTGCGCGGCACCTGTGGAATTGCCAGGAGCAATTCTTCTTCCACCAGGTCAATCAGTGCCAGGCGCCTTTCCTCCACGAGGACCGGCTCATATTGCTCCGGCAGGGCTTCCTGTTCCGCTACATCCTCGATCACCACCAACTCACTATGCCGGTCAACGTGTTCGGGATACGGCTCCAGGCTGCGCTGGCAAACCAGCGGCAACTCGGCTTTCACATTAATCGCTATGGTCACCAGCCCCTGGCGGTCAAACGCAAAACTCGCCGTGAACGATGCATCCTGCCAAACAAGCACGCCATTTTCCGCGTCGCTTTCAGGCGCCAACATGCCGACCAGCCGCGTCATCCATTTCAACGGCACGGTGCCACGGAACGACCTTCTGCCGTCGGCCACCTTCCAAGGGTCTACAATGTCTGGAAATTCACGGGACATAGCTTCAAAATGAATAACGGCTCCGCCGCCCTGACTCCAAATAACGTTAACCGCCTATTTTACAACAAAAATGCAGCCACAGTCACATACTAAAAAATTAATTCTTGCATCCACCAGTCCGTACCGGAAAATCATGCTCGAACGGTTCCCGCTCGAGTTCGGAACCGTGGCGCCTGAGGCAGACGAAACGGCCCGGCCCGGCGAGCTTCCTTCCGCCCTCGTGCGGCGCCTGGCGCTGGCCAAGGCGCGTGCCGTTTCCAGGACAAATCCAGCCGCGGTGGTCATCGGCTCGGACCAGGTGGCAGAGCACGAGGGCCGTATTGTCGGCAAGCCCGGCAGCCTGGAGAATGCCTCCCGGCAACTGGCCGCGTTCAGCGGGCGAACCGTCAACTTCCTCTCCGCGTTCACGCTGGTTTGTGAAGACGAAAAGTTCCTGTATGAACGCACGGTGATAACAGAGGTCGTGTTCCGCGAGCTCAAAGACGACGAAATCCAGCGCTACCTGGCGCTCGACCGCCCGTTTGATTGTGCCGGTAGTTTCCGGTCCGAGGCCAATGGCCCTGCGCTGCTTACGCGCATGTCCTCGACTGATCCGACCGCCATCATGGGCTTGCCGATGATCGAACTCGCTGCAGGCCTGCGCATGGCGGGGTACGCGCTTCCCTGAAAGCGCGCGGCAGGGGCTGAAAAGCTACCGGAAGCAGACCGTTTTTTCTGTCATAATTGCCCTCGAGGCGATTTTTTTTGGCCATCACCATACCCGAGAGTACGGAGCTCTGACATGAACCAACCCGAGTACAGGAACTGGCGGCTGGACTACGACATGGACCGCATCTGCTGGCTGACGCTTGACCGAGCCGGCGAATCTGCAAACAGCCTTTCACAGGAGGTCCTGAAGGAGCTCGAGCAGATCATTGGCGGACTGGAGAAAGAACACCCCAGGGGACTGGTGCTGCAGTCCGGCAAGCCGGGAACCTTTATCGTCGGCGCTGACGTGCGGGAATTCGACGAGGTCACCAGTATCGAAGAGGCGGAAGGTTTCATCCGGAACGTACACGCCCTGTTTGACCGCGTCGAGGCTTTGCCTTTCCCGACCGTTGTCACCATCGACGGATTCTGCCTGGGCGGCGGACTCGAGTTGTCCCTGTGTTTCGATTACCGGATCGCCTGCAACAACGACCGCACCCGCATCGGCTACCCGGAAGTCAAACTGGGCATCTACCCGGGGTTTGGCGGCAGTGCGCGCACCACACGGCTTATCGGGGGGTACAAGGCGATGCCGTTCATGCTGTCCGCACGCATGCTGCGCGCCCACCAGGCCAAGGGCATGGGCCTCGTCGACCAGTTGGTCGACCCGCATGGTTCGCTGCGCTGGGCGGCGCGCAACGCCGTGCTGCGGGGACGTAAGAACAAAGGCCCCGGCCTGCAGGCCAGGCTCGCCAACTTTGGACCGGTACGGAAGTTCCTCGCCGGCCAGATGCGCAAACAGACCGCCGCCAAGGCGCGGCCGGCGCACTACCCTGCCCCGTTTGAAATGATCGACGCCTGGGAGCAACACGGCGACGACTGGAGGCAAATGCTCAACGAAGAGGCGGAGCGCGTGGCGCGCCTGATCAATGGCGATACATCGCGAGGTCTGAGGCGCGTGTTCCGCCTGATGGAACAACTCAAGAGCCAGGGTAAAGGACAGGATTTCAAGGCGCGCCGCGTTCACGTGATCGGTGCCGGTGTGATGGGTGGCGACATTGCCGCCTGGTGCGTTCTGCAAGGCATGGAAGTGACCCTGCAGGACCGCGAAATGAAGTACATCGAGCCGGCCCTTGCACGGGCCGCCAAGCTGTTCAAAAAGCGGCTCAAAACACCGGACCGGGTGGCCGGGGCGAAAAGCCGCCTGATCGCAGACGTAGCCGGTTCCGGCGTCGCCCAGGCCGACGTGATCATCGAGGCCATCTTCGAGAACCTGGAGGCCAAGCAGGAATTGTTCAAAAACTTGGAAGCCAATGCGAAACCAGACGCCATACTGGCGACCAATACCTCCGCCATACCCCTGGGTGAAATTGCCACGGTGCTGGAACGGCCCCAGCGCTTGATCGGGCTGCACTTTTTCAACCCCGTCGCGAAAATGCCCCTGGTCGAGGTGGTTTTTGACGAAATCACCGACCCCGCTGAAGTCCAGCGCGGCGCCGCCTTCAGTAACGGCATCAGCCGCTTCCCCCTGCTGGTCAAGAGCAGCCCGGGCTTCCTGGTCAACCGGGTGCTGGCGCAGTACATGCTCAAAGCGTTCAAGATCAACCTCGAGCGCGGTGTTTCCAAGGAAGCCATCGACAAGGCAGCGGAAGACTTCGGCATGCCGATGGGCCCGGTGGAACTTGCCGACACAGTCGGCCTCGATGTGGGCATGAACGTTCTGGGCACCCTGGGCGGTGAAGATGCCGCCGGCGAGTCCGCCCTGCTGAAATCCTACGTCGACCAGGGCAAGCTTGGAAAGAAAAGCGGTGAAGGATTCTATACCTGGAAGAAAGGACGGCCTGAAAAGGACAAGGACGCCGTCGAAGGCGTCAACCTGAAATCGCTGGCCGAGGAACTGATGCAGCCTTACTTCGAGGAGTGCCAGGCCTGCCTGGCCGACGGCATCGTCGAAAATGCGGACGCGGTGGACGCCGGCATGATCTTCGGAACAGGCTTTGCCCCGTTCCGCGGCGGGCCATTGTTCTATCTGGAAAACAACGGGGAGCAGGAAAATGAGTGATCAGGTTCGCAGAATTGCAGTCATCGGCGGCAGCAGAATCCCGTTCTGCCGCTCCAATACCGTTTATTCCAGTAAGAGCAACATGGACCTGCTGTCAGCGGCGCTGCAAGGACTGCTCGATCGCTACGGGCTGCATGGCGAGCAGTTCGACGAGGTCCTGGCGGGCGCCGTGACCACGCACTCGCGTGACTGGAACCTGGCGCGCGAGGCGCTGCAGTCCACGACCATGTCGCCGCTGACACCCGGCCTTACCATGCAACAGGCGTGTGCGACCAGCCTGCAGGGCGCTCTGATGATCGGTGCCAAGATCGCGACCGGCCAGATCGAATGCGGCATCGCGGCAGGAACCGATACCACGTCCGATTTCCCCGTGACCTTCGGCAAGAAGTTTTCCGGCCGCCTGGCCAGGATGGCAGCCGCGCGCAGTTTCAAGCAACGCCTGGCGGCGTTCAAGGGTTTCCGGCCATCCGAACTGAAACCGGTCGTGCCGGCCAACGGCGAGCCCCGTACCGGCCTGTCCATGGGGCAGCACTGCGACCGCATGGCGCGCGAATGGCAGGTGTCCCGTGCGGACCAGGACCAGTTGGCCATGGAGAGCCACCACAAGGCGTTCCGCGCCTACAACGAGGGCTTTTTCGATGAAATCGTCACGCCCTGGGGCGGCGTCAGCCGCGACAACAACATCCGTGGCGACAGCACGATTGAAAAGCTTTCCAGCCTGCGCACTGTGTTTTCAACGGGCGGCGAAGCCACCATGACGGCGGCCAACAGCACACCGTTGACGGACGGCGCCGCGGCGGTTCTGCTGGCTTCCGAAGAATGGGCGCAGGCCCACAACCTGCCGGTCCAGGCTTACCTTGTCGACGGCCGCACGGCGGCTGTCGACTACGTCAACGACGAAGGCCTGTTAATGGCCCCCACCGTGGCCGTGGCCGAACTGCTGAAGAGCACTGGCCTGAAGCTGCAGGATTTTGATTTCTACGAGATCCACGAGGCCTTTGCCGCCCAGGTGCTCTCCACCCTGGCTGCCTGGGAGTCGGAAGACTATTGCAGGAACCGGCTCGGCCTGGACCAGGCCCTCGGCTCCATCGACCGTGAAAAAATGAACATCAAGGGCGGCAGCGTCGCGATTGGTCACCCCTTCGCGGCAACCGGCGCACGCATCGTGGCGAACCTTGGCCAGATACTGGAAAACGCCGGCTCGGGGCGCGGCCTGATATCCGTCTGCACCGCCGGCGGCATGGGCGTCGCCGCGATCATGGAGCGCCCATAACGCCCGGTTCAGCCCATTGATTGCGGCGTATAGGGCAGCCCGACATCCAGTCCGGCTGCCTCTGCCGTGTTCTGCATCAGCATGGAGCGCGTCATCGGCCCGACCCCGCCAGGAACCGGGCTGATCCACGCGGCCCGTTTGGCCGCCTGCTCAAAATCGATATCACCCACCAGCTTGCCATCGGGCAGACGGTTGATACCGACATCGACCACGATCGCGCCCGGGCTGATCCATTCGGAATCGATAACGCCGGGTTTGCCGATCGCGCTGAT
>JAZBOH010000122.1:0-41042 GCA_036351055.1 Lysobacterales bacterium | reverse complement strand
TTTTGGTCCGTTTCCGGGCGAGATTTACCACGCAACTTTCCCGATCGAATATCACGGGGTCAGCGTGGAGGATTCTTTGGCGGCAATCGACTCGCTGTTCAAGGTCGATATCGCGCCCGGCGACGTGGCCGCCATTATTGTCGAGCCGGTCCAGGGCGAAGGAGGGTTTTACCCGGCGCCCGACGAGTTCATGCTGGCACTGCGAAAAATATGCGACGAGCACGGCATCGTCCTGATCGCCGATGAAATTCAGACCGGTTTTGCCCGCACGGGTAAATTCTTCTGTTGCGAATACTCGGGTGTCGAACCCGACCTGATGACGGTAGCGAAGGGCGTGGCCGGCGGGTTTCCGCTCGCCGCCGTGGTGGGCAAAAGCGAAGTGATGGATACCCCGCTGCCGGGCAGCCTTGGCGGGACCTATGCTGGTTCGCCGATAGGCTGCGCCGCTGCGCTCGCGGTTATCGATGTGATCGCCGAGGAAAACCTGGTCGAACGGGCTAACCAGATCGGGGCATTGTTTGCCGGCCGGCTGAAAAGCCTGCAGAAAAAATGCCCCGAAGTGATCGGTGAAATCCGCGCAGATCGCGGCGCAATGATTGCCATGGAATTGGTGAAGGACGGCGACGCGCAACAAGCAAACCCGGAGCTGACCCGGGCGATCGTGACCCTGGCATACCAACGTGGCCTCGTGCTCTTGAGTTGCGGGAGCCGCGGTAACGTGATTCGGTTCCTGCCGGCCTTGACCATTTCAAATGAGCTGATCAGCGAGGGACTGGACATTGTTGCTACCTGCCTGGAAACAGCCGTGGCCGAGAGATAGGGCCAGCACAACTTCCGAGATTGATCCAAAATCAGACATTCACGTCCAAGCTTCGCCTGTGCCAAAAAAAATACGAATAATAAATTGGTCTCGCGTTGGAATTTTCTGTTCAGTGTAGATGGACCATATGGATCGGCATTCGATAATCCTGCGGGCTGCCAACCCCACGGTCGATGAAGGTCTGGCATTTGCCCGTTACCTTGACGAAGCGGCCGAGGGATTCTTTCGTTTTTGGTTCGATCTTGATGGACGCGACTGAAGAGCGGGCTCGCGCGAGCGGATCGATTCGACTATCCCTGGACGTGTCAGCCGGAAATAAGGAAGCTCGCCGATTCTACGAGCACCGGGGGATGAGCGTCGAGTCGCAGTGGCCGAAGCGATTGGCTATGCCGTCATTGAAGTTCTATCGCATGACAAAAGTGCTCTGAGCCTTCAACGGGTATCGTCTTTGATGAAATATTAGGGGTTCAACGTCATTGCTGGGTCCATTCCAACCGATTCCCATGATTATCCCGGTGGGTTGCAGAATGGCGTCTCGCTTTATCCATTCGGGCTGTTACATGAGACAAGACGCTTAGGAAACGAAACCTTGAAAATACGAAGATACAAGGAAACAGACTTAGAAGCAGTTCTTGACTCATGGGAAGTTGCAACACGATTAGCTCATGACTTCATGACAGATGATTTCCTGGCGCAAGAACGCAAGAACACTGCTGAGATCTACCTCCCCAATACAGATACTTGGGTTGCAGAAATAGACGGCGAGGTAAAAGGTTTTATAGCGCTTATGGGTAATGAGGTTGGCGCTATATTTCTTTGCCCAGATTGCCATGGCAAGGGTGTAGGAAGAGCGTTGATGGATAAAGCACAGGATCTTCACGGTGACCTGGAGGTCGAGGTATTCAAGAGAAACACAGTCGGTCGTAACTTTTACTCGAAGTATGGATTTGAATATCTCGAAGAAAAATTGCATGAGCCAACTGGCCAGCAAGTATTGCGTTTGAAGTTCACTGCTAACAAAAGAAGCCGGTCGGACAAATAAACACACCACAGCTATGGGCGTTACATGAACTAAAAAATGGTCAACCCGCTGACCTGTTCACCGATGAAAGGCCAATCCAACATATTCCGACACAGCCACTTAGAATGACCTAAAGGGCCGCTACTGGCCGTTAGGCGAGCTCAACCGCGCAATCGTTAATGCTTGGTAAACTTCCGCTATGATATTCCTGATTGGCATCAGGCCCCTGAGATGATTAGATTATGATCTAAGCAAACATGTGGCTGATCGAAACCTACCGAGCCACGAAGGTGACTACAAATGACCACAAAATCGTTGGAATTTGTTAAACGTGATGATCTTTCGCCAGTGTGTCCTCACTGCACGAAGAAACTCACCGAGGTTTATACAAGGTCGAAGGGCGTTCCCTTGATCCAGGGGCAGCACATTGTCTATTTCTGTCCCCATTGCCGAAAGGTATTAGGTTTCGGCCAAGGTCGAATGATTTAGTTTTCTTCGCCAGCGCCGTTATTTGGTTTCTGTCTATTTTTGCCGGTCGTTAAACCATGGCTGCCTCGACCTGGACTTCGGTATACAACAAGAGGCGGAAGCTTTTATTCATGAAGAAGCGGGGCAGCTACCGACACTTTTTGGACTGTTGGCCTATTTGATCAAGTCGCGAACCTCTGCGGTGTCGACATGTTGCAGGAAAGAAACGGCCTTACCGTCGGCTAGTGTCCACACGTGCGCCATCCTTACTTCGCATGGCACACCAGACGATTTGTGGTTCCAAGTGTATTTTCCGTTCGCCACGACCGTGTCTCCATCGGCAACCAATCGATCAACAACAACTCCCCAGTTCTCGCTGAAATCACCAAGTCGCATAAAGACACTTTCGACTACAGCTTGAGGGCCAATGTAGGTGCCTGCCAGAGGGAAGCCATCCGCCTCGGTCCAGGCAATATCATCGGCAAATGCGGCCGTAACAGCCCCGATGTCTCCAGACGCAAAGCTTTCGTATAAGCTACGGATGATTTCTTTATTGTTCATCAAAGAACCTCTCCATTCATGTTGCGAAACATGATAACAGATGAACTCGCCATGAACTGTAGACTAACAATGACCGCTACTGGCCTATTGTGTTGAAAAACTCCGTCCAATAACCGATCAATGAGATAATTGGCTTGTTGATTCAGGGACGGAGTTTTTCAACAAAATAGACCCAAAGCAGAATCAGGCGCGCCTGGTTGATTTTTACTCCGACCCCAAATATCTATCGTTCAGGATTTGGACCGTAAAGTCCCACACCAAGCTGTCCGGCAATCCGACGGATGGCGCGCATGGACTTGATGCTGTTGCCCGCCTCGTTCAGACGCGGTGAAAACGCCGCAATCGCGAACTTTCCGGGAACTACCGAGACCACACCGCCTCCTACCCCGGTCTTGGACGGCAGGCCTGCGTTGAACATCCATTCACCCGATTCATCATAGAAGCCGGCCGTCGCCATGATGGCAAGAAGCTCCGGCACGTGTTCGGCGGGCAGCATACGGCGCCCGGTGACCGGGTTCTTGCCGCCATTGGCCAAGGTTGCGCCCATCACGGCCAGGTCCCTGGCATTCACACCGATCGAGCACTGCCGGGTGTATACACGCAGCGACTCTTCCGGCTCGGCGTATAGACGGTTGTAGTTGTACAGCAGGTTGGCGATGGCCCGGTTGCTCCAGGAGGTTTCGTACTCGGATGTATACACCTCTTCGAGCACCGACAGCTTTTCGCCGGCAAACCCTTCGATATTGTCGAGCACCAGGCTCCAGCGCTCTTCCTCGGACCCGGCCTGGACCAGGCTGACCGCGGCGATGGCGCCGGCGTTGACCATCGGGTTGACCGCGCGCGATTCATACATCTCGATGGCGATCTTTGAATTGAAGGGCAGCCCGGTGGGTTCGACGCCGATCTTCTCACGCACGGCTTTCGGACCCTGCTGGGCCATGATCAGCGCGGCGGTGAACGGCTTGGATACCGACTGGATGGAGAAGCGGTAGTCCACGTCGCCGGCCTGGAACACCTTGCCTTCGTTCGTGACGATCACCACGCCGAAGAGATCGCTGGGCACCGTGGCCAGGATGGGGATGTAGTCGGCATTGGCGCCTTCTTTGACATCCTTGAATTCCGCGTAGGCCTTGTCGACGGCCTGCTGCAAGGCCTGGTCAGACGGCATTTCCGCCAGGGCAAGCGCGGGCCAGGCAAGCAGCACGAACAGGCTCGTCAGAAGACGGGGTAAAGCATTGCTTATGCGTAAGTTAATCACGATTTTTCTCCTTGAATCTTCGCCAGTACGTGACTCAGTTGGCGCCAAATGACTTGCTGAAGTTCCACTTCGCCGACACCTGGATTCGCAAGTCATCGGAAGTGAATCCGTCGTTGAAATTCTCCCGCCTGGCCCACTGAATTTCGGGGCCTACAAAAAACTCGGGCACCGGGTGCCACAGGATATTGGCCAGCGCGTAGTGGCCCTTGGCAAAAGAACTGCCGGACTGTCCATCAGGCAGGTCGTTGTCCTGCATCGAATAGCCGATGGTGCTTGTCCACTCATCACTCCAGTTGAGGTCGAGGAAAGCCACGATACCCAGCAGAGGAATGGTTTCACCATAAATGGGCCGAACCAGGTCTGGGAAATTCTCCACCACGCCGATATCCACGGACGCATCGTTCATGTAGTTCTGGATACCTTCGCCGTAGACGACCGACCCCCTCAGAACGTGCGGCCCGATGCGGTAATTACCGCTGAGGTTGATACCCCAGCCGGTGTCACTGCCGCTCAGGTCAAACTCATCATCATTGAGGTCGTTCCATTCAATTTTTCGCAGAATGCCGGCAGCCTGGATATGACCCCAGTCGCGGGCCCAGCGATAGTGGGCGGCCAGGTCGGGAAGTTTAAAATCTCCGGTGACGCCCTCCAGTTCCACGCGGTCGGCAAATTTCCCGCCATCGCCACTGGCGCCGGGGCGTTCGATCGCGATCGCAAACCGCGAATCACCGTCTGACCAGGGCGTCCAGCGCGCCTGCACATTGCGATAAAACACCATGCCGTTCGGACCCCAGTACTCGATCGAGTTCGGGAATACGTCGATGTCCATAAAGGTGCTCCAGTACTGGCCCGCACCGAATTGGCCCAGCTCACCCCAGGCGTGACGCAGGCGGAAGGTGGTTTGACCCGCGTCGGCCCCGACACCAAAAAGTTCGAATTCAAAGATGGTCTTCAAATCGCCGTATTTTGTCGGGGTGCTGGTGGAAACACCCATACGGCTCTGGCGCACCCCGGAGAAAAAGTTGCCATCTTCACCAAATTGATCCTTATAGGACGGCAACTTGGTCGGCCGCACCACGTCGAACCAGTCGGGATCGCTCTGTCCGCCCTGGTATCCCATGTCGAGCATGGCGGCACCGTAGAGATCCATCACCGTGCCCGTTGGCGCAATGACCTTTTCATATTCGGGGTCCTGGACGTCTGCAACGGCCTGGCCAGCCTCCGTGAGCGCTGCACCGGCAGGTGCCTGCGCTGTCTCTCCCCGCAATTCCGCGTTCTGTTTCTTCAACTCGTCAATTTCAGCCTGCTGTTGTTGAATGATTAGCCACATCTCTTCAAGAGACGGCGTATCGTCCTGTGCCAGCAGCGGGCTGTAGAGTATCGAAACCATGAACAGGGTGGTCACCAGGATCTGCAAGCGTATGAACCGTATTCTCATGTACCCTCCGGAAACGGTGGAAATGCGAGTGAACCAATATTAGGGCAGAGAAATGGGTTCGGAGTAAAGGAACAAAAAGAGTAGTCCGATTATAAAATGCCTGGTTTCCCTGCTGACCGGTCAGCTACTCGCCGTGATTCACTTTCCAGACCGGACCGGCAGGCGTAAAATATCATTGGGAGGTTCGATATGGAAAAGCTTCCGAAAGTCTATGAATGCATGGACCAGGTAGTGCCCACCCTCAGCCCGGACACGCCCATCCTCAAAGCCGTCAGTTTTCTGTTGCGTCACCGCGTTACGGGCGCCCCGGTTGTCGATTACAAGGGAAAGCTGCTGGGAATCATTACCGAGTCCGACCTGCTGAGACTGATCAGCGAGGGCGTGGGCTCCAAACCGCCAAAAGAAGCCAAGGTGGCTGATTTCATGACTTCCGAGGTGGTGACGGTGCCTTCGACTACCGACGTCTATTTCGTGGCCGGTGTGTTCAACCGGAACAGGTTCCGGCGTTTACCGGTTGTCGACGACGGGCGGGTCGTTGGGGCGATCACACGCTACGACCTGTTACGGGTGATCCAGGAACACGCGCCGAAGTATTGGTGAGTCGATCGGTAAATGGCCACGCACTCATTGTAATGAATGGGTCCGGAGTCGCCCAGGTAATCTCTTGCTCTTGTCAAGTGGGAAGGCCTTTTCCCTCCCGTCTCTTGCAGGCTGCGCATGGCCGGGTGGCTTGCATCAATACGTGCTCCGCGAAGCTATTGAACGGGAACTCCCGGCAGGTTTTTTAATCAAATCATTTGCAGTTCAGACCAGGCGCCCGTGCAACGGCGGCGAGCCTCATCCTCCGGCGCATGAGCGCGAGGCGAGACTGCGGGATTATTGACTTACATCCTTTTGATATTGAGGAGGAAAACATGTCTATAAAGGAAATGGTGCCCTGGCGCTGGGGCGGCCTTCGGCGCTGGGAAGATGATGAGCGTCCCTTTGAACCTTTTCTCCGGGAAATGAGCACGCTCCACAAAGAGATGGACCGCCTGTTCGACGAATTTTGGAAAGGCAGTGACCGTTCGTTCATGCTGACCCCTCCGTGGCAGCGGTCGGCCCAGCCCTGGTCGGCGGTGCAAGTCACGCCGCTTGTCGACGCCACCGAAGACGATAAGGCATATCAGATTCGTGTGGAGTTGCCGGGCATGGACCGGGAAGACGTCGACATCACGCTGGCCGATGGGTTGTTGACAATCCGCGGAGAGAAGAAGCGCGAAGAAGAGGAAAAGGGCAAGGAATTTTATCGGAAGGAACGTTCCTTCGGTTCATTCCGGCGAACGCTTCCGGTCCCTTCTGAAGTCGATGAAAGCCAGATCGCTGCGTCATTCCGAAAGGGCGTTCTCACCATTGAGTTGCCTAAATCGGAAGAAGCCCGCAAGAAGATCACGCATATCGACGTAAAAGCCGCGTAAGGCTTGCTGGAAACCCCGCTTCGGCGGGGTTTCTTTTTTTTAGGGGGCGCAATGACTGCTACTCGGCCGCTCTTTGAACCGGGCGGCTGTTTTCACCTTGACCCGGCCTACTCTTCGATTATGTAGGTGAACTTGTTCTGTACGCCTGTCACCTCGACCGCCTGTCCGTCAATCACACGGGGCTTATACTTGAACTTCAACGCCGCCTGCAGAGAGGAACGGTGAAACATCGAACTGGTGCACTGGTCCTCGATGACAAACGGATCGCGAATCGTGCCCTGTCGTGTCACCGTGTACTGCACCACGCAATAGCCTTCGATGCCGCGCGACAAGGCACGTTGCGGATAAATCGGCGCCACCTTGACGATCGGCAGGTAGTCACCCTCGCCAACCCCCAGGCTGAAGCCTGTATCGCTTATCTCGATATCGGTTTCAACCGGCGCGGCCGAAACGGCAATCGTTCCGGCGCTCGGGCTGAGGCTTTCGAACTGAGGTGTCGCCGGCAACGGCGGCGGCGATTGGGGCGGGAGTGGCTTTCTCGGCTTGAGTTCGCGTCGGTGGATGATTTCATCGCGCCTGAGCCGGACAAAATCCACCAGTTTGGCGCTGCCAGTCGTATCGAGCTGACGATCCGTGGTCTCGATCAAAAATGGCATTGCCCAGAACAACGCCGCCGTCATGACCAGGCCAAACAAGATACCCGTGATCACCCGACAAATGCTGCCGAATCTGGGGATGACCAGGGTTTGAGCAACGGTTGCCGTCATGGCTTACTTCCTTGGTATTTCCAAGCTGCAATCCACATATATATTGACTCAGGATGGCCAGCCTGAGTTCCACCCAGTGCAGCAACTGCTTTCGGCCCGGTGAGAATTTCTCAAGGCAAGCAATCATCTGGAATGTGAATTGAGGTGATCCCGCAGTCTGCGAGTGAATTTCCCTAGCCACCCGTAGTCGAGAATTGTCCAAGGACGCCAATGAAAAACACGGAGAGCCGGTAGAACACGGGGATTCCAGGTCAGCATTTGATCAGACCATGCTGGGCGATCCCGGGAACCACATGATATTTTGTTATTGTTCGATCTTTGACGAGTATTGGGTGGACGACAGCCGCAAGGACCTTCAAGGCCCGGAACTCGTCGAAGAATGTCCTGACTTCGGAGAAGCTGAATTTCAAAATTGGCGAGACGCACCCAGCACCAATGAATCCCCGTTAGTAAGATATGTTCACCGGAAGGGTCATTTACCTTAACAGTTATACTGGCATTCGAATGGAGGGATTTCGAGGTGAAGAAGATACTTGTCGCGGGTGCCACGGGTTATCTCGGTCAAAACGTCGTCAAGACGCTCAAGGACAGAGGTTTCTGGGTCCGGGCGATGGGCCGCACTGAAGCCAGGCTCGACCCGATCAAGGAATTTGCGGACGAGTTGTTCATCGGTGAGGTGACGAATCCCGATTCTCTCGACGGGCTCTGTGATGGTATCGATGCTGTTTTCTCGTCGGTAGGCATCACGCGGCAAAAGGATGGATTGACGTACCAAGACGTCGACTACGAGGGCAACATGAACCTCCTCGCCCTTGCAGAAGGATCCGGCGTTTCGAAGTTTGTGTACGTACATGTCCTGAATGCCGGGAAACTGCAGCATGTCGCGATGGTTCAAGCCAAGCAGGCATTTGTCGACGAGCTCAAACAGTCGGCGCTGGGGCATACGGTGATCTGCCCGACTGGATTTTTCTCGGACATGGAAGAATTTCTAAAGATGGCCCGCTCCGGGCGCGTTTACCTCTTTGGCCGCGGCTCAAACCGGATTAACCCCATCGACGGTGCCGACCTTGCCGAGGTTTGTGCGGATGCAGTGGCCAGCCGGGAACAGCGAATCGATGTCGGTGGGCCGGAGGTTTTCACCTATCGCGAGATCGCTGAACTGGCCTTCGGCGTCCTCGATAAGCCCAGCAAAATCACGTTTCTTCCCAAGAAGCTGACCGCCGCGGCAGTCGGAGCGCTACGCAGGGTAGCACCTGTCAAAGTGTATGGCCCGATTCAGTTTCTCGCGACGGTAATGACCATGGATGTCGTGGGAGAGCCTTATGGTCGGCGACGTCTGGCAGACCATCTCCGCCAATGCTCAAAGGCCGTGTCCTATAAAACCGCAGATTGATCGAGGCAGTCGCCCAGGCTGAACAAGCTCCTGGAAGCCAGTACCCACCCCATCAGGGGCTTCGAGGAATCATGACGATGTTCCCTGTGCTGCTCCTCGTAGCCGGTCGTGATGACATGCAGCCCTTTGCTCGCGGCGTTTTTGGGATTCTGCTTGCGCATGCATTCCGGCCAAGGTCCGCTTCTGGCCGGGGCGGTGCGAAAATTCGACGTTGAGGCTCAGGTGCTCAGTATGGCTGCATAGACGCTTTGTCCCCCGCGTTGCACGGTGGTAACTTGTGCAGATGGATACCAAGAAAGGACAGATGTACATCGGCCGCGAGAGTGAGACCGATGAGCCGGTGCTGCTCAAAGCGAGCTCACTGACCACCCACGGCGTCGTTTTCGGAATGACGGGCTCGGGCAAAACGGGTCTGGGCGTCAACATCCTGGAGGAAGCGGCCCTGAGCGCGGTCCCCACGTTGATCCTTGATCCCAAGGGTGACATGGGCAATATCTTGCTCAATTTCCCCGACACCACGCCGCAGGACCTGGAGCCCTGGATGGACGTGGTCAAGGCGCAGCGCAAAGGAAAAACCGTGGCGGAGTTGGCCGCCAAAGAATCCGCAGAGCGCAGGGAGGAACTGGCATCCCACGGCATTACGCCGGAACGTATTGCCCGTCTGCGTGACAATACCGATTTCAAAATTTATACGCCGGGCTCCTCCATCGGCATCGGCATCAACGTCCTGGGTTCGATGAAGGCGCCCGGCCTGGACTGGTCGGTCAATGCCGAGACCATCCGTGACGAAATCGAGGGCCTGGTTTCTGCCATCCTGGTTCTGGCAGACATCAAGTCCGACCCGGTCTCCGGGCCTGAACATATCCTGATTTCCATGATCGTCGAGACCTGGTGGCGGCAGGGCAAGGACCTCGACCTGGCAACGCTGGTGGGCCAGATACCCAAGCCGCCATTCCGCAAGCTCGGTGTTTTCGACCTGGAGATGTTTTTCTCCGAAAAAGACCGAATGAAGCTGGCCCTGCAGCTCAATACCTTGCTTGCGTCACCCTCCATGGCCGCGTGGCTGGAAGGTGAGCCACTGGATGTCGAGCGCATGCTCGGCGGCAAGGGCAAAACGCCCTGTGCGATTATCTACATGGCGCACCTGAACGAGAATGAACGGCAATTCGTGGTGACGCTGCTGTTGTCCAAGGTGGTGACCTGGATGCGCTCGAGACCGGGAACCGGTGAGTTGGGCGCACTGGTCTACATGGATGAGTGTTTTGGCTACGTTCCCCCTTCGGCGGAGCCACCTTCGAAAAAGCCGATCCTAACCATCCTCAAGCAGGCCCGAGCCTTTGGAGTGGGGCTGTTGCTGGTAACCCAGAACCCGGTGGACATCGACTACAAGGCCATGTCCAATGCCGGTACCTGGATCATTGGGCGCCTGCAGACCGAGAACGACAAGCGGCGGGTACTGGATGGAATCCGGGGCGGGCTGCCTGACCTGAGCGCGCGGATTTCCAATCTGCAAAAGCGCCAGTTCCTGATGTACCAGGCCAAGAAATCGACCCAGGTATTTCTATTCCGGCGCCATTCCATGTGCTATCGATTCGGGCCGTTTACCCGCGCCCAGGTTGCGGGTTTGATGGCGGAATACAAAAACAGCGTCGCCCGGGCCCCGGCTGTCGAGGCGACTGTGAACACCGGGGCCGCAGTCGCGGCGATGCCTGCAGAGCCGGCTGAAGTGCCGGAGTCTGCCGTTGCCATTGCCCCGACCGTGGCGGTTGGAATCGAGGTGTCCTACCTGGACCCGGCCGCGCCCTGGGCGAAGTCCCTGGACATCGACCCCACCGGTACCTGCCTGGCCCCGGCCGCGGCAGTGACGGTGCAATTGCTGTACGACGATGTCCGGGCCGGCGTGAATCATACCGAGACCTACGAGGCGGTTATTTTTCCGCTGGACGGCATGATCGACGTGGAAGAGGTGCATGCTGTGGATCACGACGCGCGCGACTTCGTCGCAGAAGCCCCCGCAGGCGCCCGATATGAACTTGGCAACACCAGGCTCCAGAACAAGACATTCTGGACATCCCTGCAGTCTGACCTGAAGAACTTCCTGGTAGCCAACCGCAGTATCGAAGTCATCAAGTGCACACCCCTGAAGCTGTACTCCCGGGTGGGAGAGGCCGAAGACGCATTTGTCGCCCGATGCCGTGAGGCCGCGGATAATGCAGCAGACGTCAAGATAGCCAGGCTTCGAACGCAATATGCAAAGCGCATCGACCGCCTGCAAAGCCAGATCTCGACGGCTGATGCCAGGGTCAGGGAGATGGAAGTGGACGCTTCCAGCCGAACCCAGAGCGAGGTCATGTCGGGAATAGGCGACCTGCTGGGCGCTGTATTGAGTGGCAAGTTCGGTTCCAGCAGCATCAGCAAGGCGGCTTCCAGGCGAACCGCCTCCAGGAAGGCGAAGGCCCGGCTCGAAACCGCGCAGGAAAAGCTGGACGCGAAGCAACAGGACCTGGTGGATCTGGAGGAAGAACTGGAAGATGCCCTGGTTGCCATTACTGATGAACATGATGCCATGGTCGAGGATCGCGAGGTACTGGAAATCGGACTGGAAAAAACCGATATTCGCGTGGCCGCGGCCAGGCTGGTATGGGTGCCGGTGGCTTGATCGCCAGGTCATGCTGCCAGTGGTCTGCTTCACTTCAATCCACCCAATCCAGCCAGTGATACTTGCCGGATTCAGGCAATCTGTGGTTTTATTCGTCCTGTCCGCCACGCCATATTGAGATAGAGTGATTTAAATTGACTTCATTCAAGGGTGCAAATTTTTCGCTGGAACTGCCTGACGATACGGTTGATGCGTCATCTTACTGCTTCTGTTTCCCCGATCTGGGCACCATGCCGCCCAACCTGACGGTTACCTCACAGCAGTTCGATGATAAATCGAGCCTGGAAGAGTTCACTGAATCGCGGACGGCACCCATGCGTGATTCCCTGGATGAATTCGAGGTCGTGAGCGAGCAGCGCTACCAGCGCGATAACTGGGATTACATTATCAGTATCGTGCAGTGGACGGCAGGTAGTGTGGTGACCCGCCAGAAAAGGCTGTTCATCCATGTGGCCAAGCCTGCAAACAAAATTTATTCCCTGGTTGCGACTGACCTGGCCGAAAACGCTGAGAAGTCGGAACCAACAATTGACGGCATTATCCGTTCGTTCCAGCCCGATAGTGGTTGAGTTCAAAAACCCTCGGTAGGCGCCTGCTTCTTTTGCAGGACGATGGCGTGTGCCTGGTAGTGCACCGTTGACCGGTCGTGCAGCCGTGTCAACCAGCGTGCGGCGTCGACTTCGTGCTTGATTTCCAGCTCTGCAGTAGCAGACGAGCCCGATTGCTCATTCAGCAGGCGTCGCAGCATGGCTTCTGCCGATCCAGCAAGCTCCTGCCGTTGTGAGTGCCCACCTATCCAGTTCTCGACCGGCGTCGCGCCGGGTGTCCAGTCATACGGTGTGGCGATGACCGCCTTGCCGCCACCAGCCAGCAGGCCTTGCAGCACCGCCAGGAAACTCGCCGGTGAGTTGACGCAATCGAATACATTCAGCGCCAGCGCGCTGTTGAACAGGCCGCCACCAAAAGGCAGCGCCAATATATCGCAGGCCCAGAAATCGACGAGTTCTGCGTTGGGCAACTCGACCGGATACGCCCGCCGGTCATACACGATGCCGATGCGACGGCGTTCGTAACTCAATTTCCTGTCGATCAGAATCTTTTGTGCCTTGCGCAGCATCGCAAAGTTGAGATCCACGCCCAGCACCATTCCGGTTGTTGTCGCGGCCAGTTCAAAACTGGAGCGGCCGACCGAACACCCCAGGTCAATTGACGGTGCGGACAATGGCAGCGTATCGGCCGCGCAATCCTCCAGTAAAGTGGCTATTGCGGATTGGGGTTGCCGTGGAACTTCAGCCGGGTCGAGATCCGCATAATGCCCCCAGCAATAAATACTCAGGTGCTGCCGCATCTGGTCAAATTCCGTGTTTGGCCCGATTGCATCACTCACCAGGCTTCGCAGGTCTTCATTCAGCGGCTCTCGCTGCAGTATCTGTGCCTGGCAGCTGGCGATATATTCGGCGACATTGGGCACTATGATCGGCACGCCATCGATGATGGGGTACGCCATCGGGCAAGCCTTGTCTGCGCACTCGATGATGCCGCTGACGATGATCTCGCCGGCCTCGCCAAAAACGGATGCGATGTACAGCTTATGCTGGCCCCGGCCGTCCAGCGCGCAGCGCGGGCAGATCGGCTGCAGCGTGTCGAAATGCGTGCGACGCAAGGTGGCTTAACCGCCGATCATAACGGTCGGGCAGCAGGGCGGCAGGATCTTGCCGACTGGTGATGGGATTGGCGCAATGCAAGCTACATGGGCGGTCATGTCACCAACCCTGGCGGCCGGCATGCCGCCGATCATTACCGTCATCGAACCAAGCGCTATCATGCCGGGACCGCCCGGCGCACAAGGAACCAGCATGCATGAAGCGGTGATATCCAAGACGCGTGCGGCGGGCATGCCGCCAATCAACACGTTGGGTGCGCCTTTTGCAATAGCCAGCGGCATGGCAGGGTGCGGTACCGGTGCCGGGACCGGCGCTGCTGGGTGGATGGGGGCATGGCAATGGGGAGCATCCTGGAGAACCATATCCCCTATCCGCGCTGCGGGTTTACCCATTTTTATCCTCCCTACCTTTTACTTGTTGATTAACATTATAGATCAAGTTCCGCTCGTTGCCGGTGAACTCAAAGGACTGCGCGCCCTGGTCATCAAGATCAACTACCAGCACATGAATATTCCCATCAAGGCGTTTTATCACCGCAAGAACCGCAAAAGCCCCAGGTCCTGTGGCTACAGAACCTGGTCCGGGAATTACTGCTTAACTGATTTCAACGAGTTCCAGGTCGAAATTCAGTGCCTGGCCGGCCAGCGGGTGGTTGCCGTCCACGGTGATCGATTCTTCGGCTACCTGGGTAATCGTCAGGTCCATGACCTGCCCATCCGGGCCCTGGGCCTGCAGGCCCATGCCCACCTCGGGTTCCAGGTCGTCGGGCAAGGCGTTCTTGGGTACTTCCTGGATCAGCTGTTCGTGCCGGGGACCGTATGCCTCTTCGGCCGGGATGTTGACCGTCTTGGTCTCGCCAACGGTCATGCCGTCCACGGCATTGTCGAACCCCGGGATTACCTGGCCGGAGCCAAGGGTGAATTCGAGCGGTTCGCGGCCCGCGGAACTGTCGAACTGGTTACCGTCGTCAAGGGTACCGGTGTAGTGAATTTTAACGGTGTCGCCTGATTTTGCCTGGCTCATGGAATTCTCCTTTCGGGTAAAGCATCCTGCTCACGGGGCAACACGGGTCTGAAAATACTTGAGGGGCGCTGCGGGTATGAGGTGGTGCGTATGGGGGAAAACTTCTTTGCGGTCAGTGGGCAGACCTTACCAGAAAGGCCGGACATTTTCTCCCTTTCATTTGACCTTGATTCTGGCGAAAACAAACTCCATGGTTTAACTTCGCCAGTGTTTCCCTATTGATTGTAAAAGGAAGAGTAGAGGCCATGACCGAACAAATCCGAGAACTGGAACCCCGCGCCATGTGGACCCGTTTTGCCGACCTGAACGCCGTGCCGCGTCCGTCGAAAAAGGAGGAGCGCGTGATCGCCTTCATGAAAGCGTTTGGTGAGGGCCTCGGCCTGGAGACCATCGTCGACGAGACCGGTAACGTGATTATCAAGAAACCGGCCACGCCGGGCATGGAGGACCGGGTCACGGTTGTTTTACAGGGCCACCTGGACATGGTGTGTCAGAAAAATGCCGACACCGATTTCGATTTTGAAACCCAGGGCATCGACATGTACATCGAGGACGACTGGGTCAAGGCCCGTGGCACCACGCTGGGGGCTGACAACGGCATCGGGGTTGCGACCGCCATGGCAATCCTCGCTTCCGATGATATTGAACACCCCGCCATCGAAGCCCTGTTCACGGTAGACGAGGAAACCGGCATGACCGGTGCGATGGGCCTGCAGGGCGGCCTGCTCGACGGCGAAATCCTGCTCAACCTCGACACCGAAGAAGACGACGAGATCACCATCGGCTGTGCCGGCGGCGTCGACGTGAACATCTCCGGCCAGTACGAAGAAGTTGACGTCAAACCTGGCAGCGTCGCGTTCAGCCTGGCCGTCAAGGGACTGACCGGCGGCCATTCCGGCATGGACATCCACCGCGGCCGCGGTAACGCCAACAGGCTGCTCAACCGCCTGCTGCTGGACGCCACGCTGGCGCACGGTATCGGCGTTGCCTCGATTGATTCGGGCGGTCTGCGCAATGCCATCCCTCGTGAAGGCCTGGCCGTTATCACCGTCGACCAGGCCCGCGCCGCTGCGCTCAAGTCTTTCCTGGAAGAGCAGGCCGGTATACTGAAAGCCGAATACGCCACCACCGATGCGAAACTCGACGTACTGCTCAAGCCTGTGGAGTTGCCTGGCAAGGTCCTGTCCGAAACGTTCCAGGGCCAGTTCCTGCGAGCCGTCCGGGCCTGCCCACACGGTATCTACCGCATGAGCCCGGATATCGCGGACCTGGTGCAGACGTCCAACAACGTGGCCCGAGTACTGGCGGAAAACGGTCACTACAAGGTGCAGTGCCTGACCCGTGGTTCCGTCGACAGTGAAAAAATGGACATGGCTTATGCCATCCGCTCGGTATTTGAACTGATCGGCGCCGACGTTCAATTGACCGGTGATTACCCCGGTTGGGCGCCACGCCCCGACGCACCGATCGTACAGCTGATGGGTTCCTTATACGAAGAAATGTTTGGCTCCAAAGCTCCGGTCATGGCCTGCCACGCCGGCCTGGAATGCGGCATCCTGGGCACCAACTATCCGGATATGCAGATGATCTCCTTCGGCCCCAATATCCGCGGCGCACATTCGCCGGACGAAAAGGTCCAGATCAGCTCCGTGCAAAAGTTCTGGGGTTACCTGATGGAAACCCTGAAGCGAATTCCTGAAAAGTAGGCCTTAAGCCTGCCGGATGGCCTGTGCCGCCTTGCGCGCGGTCAGGATGCAGCCGCTGAGGAAGGTGCCTTCCAGGGAACGTTTTCCGGAGGCGCCGCCACCGCCGAAGCCGGCGGCTTCGCCGACGGCGTAAAGGCCTGGAATAGCCTTGCCCGTGGTGTCAAGCACCCGGCATTCGAGGTCGGTTTGCAACCCCCCGAGGCTTTTACGACTGATAAAACGCAGCCGGATCGCGATCAGTGGTCCGGCTTTTTTATCGCCGATGGGCTGCAGCTTGCAGGTGCGGAGTTTTTCAGTGCGCCACTTGCGCGCCTCGATAATGCGGCTGATCTGCGGATGGTCAGCATGACGCCCCGGGTCCGCCATGGCCGCGTCGTAGTCATCCCCCAGTGCTTTCAGCCGTGATGACCTGATCCGGTTCTCGCCACTCAGGGCATTCATTTTTTTGGCCAGTGCTTTCCAGTTTGGCGCCGACAGGAATTCCGCTGATTCCGCGAGCATCTGGTCGACCAGCCGCTTATTGCCCAACAGCATGTCCTTGAGGAAGCCAAGGGTTTTGTGGCGGACGATGTTCGGGTTGTGTTCGGCGCCCGAAATGGCCAGTTCCCTGCGGGCGATTTTGCGGTTCAGTACCTGCCAGGTGTATGGAAAATTGACGACCTGGCGGCACAGGCCGTTGGTGTCGAAGCCGGTCACCATCGGGTCCGGCCCGATCGGCTTGCCATCCGGGTCCAGCCACAGGCAGGTTTTGGGCGGGATCAGGCTGAGACCGTGGCCTGCGAAGTGCGGCTGGGGGTGCGGCACGCCGGCGGCGTAGTTCCACATGTCGCCCAGGTGATCGAGCCGCGCACCGATCGCGGCCGCCGATTCGTGCATGGCCCCGTCGCTGTGCGGGTTGGCGCCATTCAGAAACTCATCCGGCGGGCCGGGCCAGTCCGGCAGCCAATGCTCGCGGACTTTTTCTACGGATCCGTTGATTCCCCCGGTAGCCACGATTGTGTTATCCGCCCGGATGGCAAAAGCGCAACCGAATTCAGCACAGACGCCGACACAGCCCTGCACGCGACCGTTCTCGGCTATCAGCCCCGTGGCACGGTATTCGTGCAGCAGGGTCAGCTTGCCGACCTGCGGATGATTCAGCAGCTTTCCGATCAGGACCCGGACCAACTCCCGCCCGGTGCCCCACAGCACGTGGTAGCGCGGAACCGAGTTGCCCTTTATGCGTTCACCGCGCTCGACGAAGTTGACCGCGGGCATGAACTTGAGGCCAAGCGACTTGACCCAGTCGTAGACCAATTCACGGGATTCACCGGCGTAACACCGGGCCCAGGCCAGCGGCCAGGATTCCGTATTCTCGAGTTCGCCGAATCGTACCCAGTCTTCCAGCAGGCGTTCCGGCGAATCGTCCACCGACATGCGTTTCTGTTCCGGCGTGCCGCTTAGCGCCATGCCGCCGAATGCCCACAACGCCAATCCGCCAAAGCGGTCCGGGGTGTCAGCATCGGCAAGCACCACGGTTTGTCCATCGTCGAGTAAGCCAAGCGCGGTGACGATGCCGGCGATCCCGCCGCCGATCACCAGGTTCTGGGCCTGGTATTCCTTTTTGCTGCAGTCACTGGTTTCCATGGTCGTTTTCGCTTTCGTGAAATGGGGGCAGAGTAAGTCTCTTACTCTGACCCCGGTTTTGTTCGATTAACTTACTCTGACCCCGGACTTACAAGCAAGTGATCCGGGCTTGATCCGCCTCATTGACCCCGCTACCCGGTCTCTGATTAAGTCTGCCTACTGAATATGGGGCATGGCCATGAACCTGAACGATGTAAAGAAACTGATCGAAAAGCAGCAGGTTGAGAGCATTGATCTCAAGTACGCGGACCTGGTCGGCAATTGGTACCACATCACGTTCCCGGTGCGGCGCCTGGACCACGTAATGCACAACGGTATTCCCTTCGATGGCTCGAGCATTCCCGGCATGAAGTCGGTCGAGGCCGGTGACATGGTGCTTATCCCGGATCCGGCAACCGCGGTCATGGATCCTTTTGCGAAGGCCCCAAGGGTCCGGATGCTGAGCTATATCTGTGATGCCGACTCGCGAACCGGCGTCAACAAGGATCCGCGCACCGTCGCCAGCCGGGCGCAACGTTTCATGGAAGATTCCGGTATCGCGGACACCTCGCTGTGGGTGCCCGAGTTCGAGTTTTACCTGTTCAACGAGGCTGTAATCAACAACGGCAAGTACAGCGCCGGTTACAGGTTCACCTCGGCCGAGAACAAGGATGACTTGCCAGGCGGCTACCTCGACGCCGATGGCACCGCGGTGGCCCATCGCAAGGGCTACCACATCGATATTCCCTTTGATAAGTACGCCGAAGTGCGGGAGGAGATGGTGCGCCTGGTGGAAGGTATTGGCTGCCCGATCCGTTATCACCACCACGAGGTCGGCCTGTCTGGACAGCAGGAGATCGAAACCGAGCTGCTGCCCTTCGAACTGATCACCGACAAAATGATGTACGTGAAGGATATCGTGCACAACTGCGCCCTTAGACATGGCCTGACCGCGACCTTTATGCCCAAGCCGCTGTATGACGAACCCGGCAATGGCATGCATTTCCATATCCAGCTGAAAAAACGCGGTCAGAACGTGTTTTACGACGCGGACGGCTACGCCGGCCTGTCCGAAACCGCGCTGTGCTTTATCGGAGGCATCCTGAAACACGGCCGTTCGCTGACGGCGTTCACCAACCCGAGCACCAACTCCTACAAGCGCCTGCTGCCCGGTTTCGAAGCGCCGGTGAAACTGTTTTTTGGCCTGGCAAATCGTTGCGCGGCCATTCGGATTCCCAAGTATGCGACCAGCGAGGAAGCCAAGCGCATCGAGTTTCGCACCAGCGACGGGAGTTGCAACTATTACCTGGCGATGAGTGCGCTCCTGATGGCGGGTCTCGACGGCGTGAAGAACCATATCCTGCCCGACGGAGATAATGCTTTCGGCCCGTTTGATGACAACGTATTCGACTGGCCGGAAGCGGACCAGGCGCGGCTGGAATCGATCCCGGCCCGGCTCGAAGACGCGCTGGAAGCGTTGGCCACAGACCACGAATACCTGATGGCTGGCGGTGTGTTCAACCGGGAACTGATCGACAGCTGGATCGAGGAAAAGACCAAGGAAGTGATCGCGGTTCAAAACCGCCCCCATCCTTTCGAGATGAACCTATACTACAGTCTGTAGTTCGAAAAGGATGTGTGCCTGGTGCTTAAAATGAGATACCTGACCGGCCTGGTTTTTTGGCTCTTCCTGTTTCCGCTGGCGTTGCTTGCCGATGCTTCCATGCCAATGGTTTCGGCCGACCGGGTTTTTGAAGAGCAGGCTGGTTTTGTCGAGGTCGAAGCGGAACATTTTTACCGGCAGACGCTGACGGACAAACGCCGCTGGTACATAAGCCATGCCGGGCAGGAGCCCCTGCAGGAGCCAGATGGTGATCCGCCCCACCCGGCAGGTGCCAGCGGCGGCACCTATATCGAGATTCTGCCGGATACGCGCCGCACCCACGACGATGAACTGATCAAGGGCGAAAATTTTTCCAACGAGCCAGGCAAGCTGGCGGTCCTGCACTACCGTGTGAAAATCAACAACCCGGGCCGCTACTACGTGTGGGTCAGTGCCTTCAGCACGGGCACCGAGGACAATGGCATCCATGTCGGCCTGGACGGGGCGTGGCCACAGAGTGGCCAGCGCATGCAGTGGTGCAAGGGCAAAAACCGCTGGCGCTGGGAAAGCAGACAGCGCACCCGGGAACAGCATTGTGGTGAGCCGTACAAGATCTACCTCGACATCGAAAACTCCGGTGAGTACGACATCCAGTTCTCCATGCGCGAAGATGGATTCGAGTTTGACCGTTTCATCCTGACAAAAGAACGTGAACTGCCTGCTTCCTACACGGAGCCATTTTTTGCCGATTAGGACATCATCGGCGCGTGGCTGGATAGCCCCGGGATTCTCGGCTGCACTGCTCGCATCTTTTCTACTGCTGCCGGCCATATCTGCGCAGGCCACGGAGCGCATGACCTGGGATGTTGCTGGACTGAAACGGGAAGCCCGGGTCCACCTGCCGGACAACCCCGCAGGCGCGCCGTTGGTCTTCGGCTTCCACGGCCATGGTGGCAAGGCTTCCACGGCAGCGCGCAAGTTTGAGCTGCACCGCCTGTGGCCCGACGCCGTGGTGGTGTACATGCAGGGCATTCCGACTCCCGGGCGCTTGACCGACCCGCAAGGAAAAAAAAATGGCTGGCAGCACGCCAGAGGAGAGCAGGGGGACCGCGACCTCGCCTTTTTTGACGCCGTGGTGAAACAATTCCGTGACGAGTACAAAATTGACGAAAGCCGGATTTATTCCACGGGCCATTCCAATGGCGGCGGCTTTACCTACCTGCTGTGGGCGACCCATCCCGACCTGTTCGCGGCCATCGCACCTTCGGCCGCAGGTGGCAGGGCGATACGCAGGGGCAAGCCGGGTCCGCTTCCGGTGATGCACTTTGCCGGCCGCAACGATCCACTGGTGAAGTTCGAATGGCAGGAAGCCACCCTGCGTGCCGTGTGCGCGATCAACCAATGCGGTGAGCAGGGTGAAAAATGGGGTGGCTACTGCGAGTCCTATTCAGAAAACGGCATACCCCTGGTGGCGTGCCTGCACGACAGCCAGCACAAGTACCCGGACTTCGCCCCGAAACTGACCGTCCGCTTCTTCAAGCAACACCAGCGTGTGAGCGCCGAATAGATCCTGGGTTCAAGACTTTACTTGTACTGGGTCTATAATTAGTTTAGATGACAGATTTACTCGCACTGGGTGTTTTGGTTTCAGTTATCGCGCTACTCTATGCGCGCCGGGAATACCCAAGGCGCGGTCACCTGACCCTGTTCGGCCTGTTCCTCTTATGCACCATGTTGTTCCTGCCCATCCTGATGATTGATCAGGTGACACGCTATACCCCGCCGGTCACATGGGTGGACTATCTGGGCCTGATTATCGCCATCACCGGGCTGGCCCTGTGCCTGGCGGCCCTGCTCGTGACGGCGGTCAGCCTGCACTACCTGGTGCTGATCGAAGAGCAGCACCAGCGCAGTGTATTTGGCGAGCCCTACGTGGAATTCTGTCACAATGTGCCACGCTACTGGAGTTGGCGCCGTTGAAAATCTGCTTGATCGTATTGTTGTTGTGCCTGTCCGCAAACAGTGTCGCACAGGAAAGGAACGAGGCCATGGATCAATCTGCGTTGGAAAATGCCGTGAAGCAGGAAATCGAAGACCTGCATGCCTTCTTCGTCGGCTGGTACAATGGCGCCCTGCCGAAAAGTGCTTACGAGACCGGATTCCTGGCGAAGCTGGACACCGGCTTCACCATCATCATGCCGTCGGGTACGGAGCTGAATTACGAGCAGCTTTGCGCGGCGATGAAAGCTTCTTTTGGTAAAAAACCGGGGTTTCAGATCGAGATCCTGAAGGTGAGGCTGGTGGAGTCCAGCGAGACCATGGTCGTGGCGACCTACGAAGAATGGCAACACAATGACCTGGAAGGCCCGGATTCCGCCAGTGCCCGGATTTCTACCGTCGTTTTTGAGCGGGGTGATTCGCTTTCATGGCGTCACGTTCACGAAACCTGGCTGCCCGAGTGAACCCTGGCTGCACCTAGTCCACTGGAACCATCCGTACGATCCGTCCCTTGCGCGGTGAACCATCGTTCAAAAGCAGGTAAATTGCCCCATCCGGACCGCTCGCGACGTCGCGGATGCGGCCGCGGCCTTTCAGAATGACCTCGTCAGCGCTGATTTCACCGTCCTCGATGGTCAGCAGGTGCAGTTCTTCCGACGCCATGCCGCCGGCCAGTAGTTTGCCTTTCCAGCCGGGGAAAGCGTCGCCCTCGTAGAAATCGATGCCGGCGACAGCGATCGAGGGCACCCAGAACAGCCTGGGCTGTTCCATGCCTTCGCGGTGTGTTTTATCCGTAATCGGGGTGCCGTTGTAGTTCATGCCGTAGGTGATTTCCGGCCAGCCGTAGTTTTTGCCTTTTTCCACCAGGTTAATTTCATCGCCACCGCGTGGGCCGTGCTCGGACTCCCACAGTTCGCCTGTCACGGGGTGTTTGTCCATGCCCTGCGGATTGCGGTGGCCGTAACTCCAGATTTCGGGCAAGGCGTTGTCCACGTCCACGAAGGGATTGTCCTGCGGCACCCGGCCGTCATCGTGAATGCGGTAAATCTTGCCGTTGGGCCGGTCGAGGTCCTGCGCACGGCTCATGCGCCCACGGTCACCGATTCCGAAAAACAGGTAGCCGTCGTGAAACACGAAGCGTGAGCCAAAGTGGGCGCCGGACGAGGTGTGGTGTTTTTCGTCGACCCTGAACAGGGTTTCCTGGTTGCGCCAGTAGCCGTCGGCGATTTGGCCGCGCACTACCGTGGTCATGCCGGCGTCCTTGTCGTTTTCCTCGGCCCCGGTGTTCTCGCTATACGACAGGTAAACCCAGCCGTTTTCGGTGAAATCCGGGTGCAGGGCGACTTCCAGCAGTCCGCCCTGGCCGTGCTGCCAGACTTCCGGAATTCCTTCGACCTGGCTGCGTTCACCGTCCTTGAAATGCCACAGGACACCCTCGCGTTGCGTGACCAGCATGGCTCCGTCCGGCATGAAGTCGATGGACCAGAGCAGGCCTTCGCCCTGGCCGAGTTGTTCGAGCGCGTAGCGATGGCCCGCGGCGGAAACGACATCGCCATCGAGGCTTCTCCGCAGGGCATCCTGCTGGCTCTTGGCTTTCATCTCGCGGATGAATATCACCATGGCGCGGATCTGTTTTTCGTCCAGAGCGCCTTCCCAGGCCGGCATACCCATGTCCGGGACCCCGTCGCGGATCGCGGTCGCGATCGCCTCGTCACCGGAGCCGTGGATCCACTCGTCATCGATCAGGGAACTGCCCGATCCGCCGGCCAGGTCTTTGCCATGGCAACCGGCGCAATTGTCTTCGTAGAGTTCCTTGATATCGCCTTCGCCGGCCCGGTTCTGGGCCAGGGCGCAGAGCGGTGCGGCGGTCAGCAGGATGAGGATCAGGATGGTTGTGCGCATGGTTGTTCTCCTTGGGACAGCACATCTTAAGCCGATTTGCCATGCAAATAAAAACGGGCCGTTTGTAAAGATCTCCATAAAGTGTCCACAATTGCATTCTAGGCTTACAAGCGGAGAAATTATGGAGTCTGTCGATGCATAGTCAAAAAACCATGATAGCCACCAACCGCTTTGGTCTCGGGGCCAGGCCGGGGGAGGCAGCGCAGGCGGCTTCCGATCCCCAGGGCTGGCTACAGGTACAGCTTGAGAGCAAGAATGACAGCGACTTCCAGGCTACCGGTCTGAAACCATCAGACCAGGCGGCCCGCGAATACTTCGAGTACCAGGCAGCCAGGCGCAAGGAAAAAAAGGAAACCAGTGCAAAGGCGGATGGCGGAAATCCCCCAAAGCCTATCATGAACAGCCCGCGTAATACCCTGGCCCGGGAAATCGAAGCGCGTACCCGTTTTGCGGTCACCACCAGCAACCCGTTCCGCGAGCGCCTGGTGCGTTTCTGGTCGAATCACTTCACCGTGTCCACAACCCGCAACCCGGTGGTTCCGGTTGCCGGTGCGTTCGAGCGCGAGGCGATCCGTCCACATGTCACTGCTTCCTTTTTTGACATGCTGCTTGCCGCGGAAATGCATTGTGCCATGCTGCTCTATCTTGATAACGCGCAGTCGGTTGGCCCCAATTCACCGGGCGGCAAGCGCAGGGGGCGGGGGCTGAATGAGAACCTGGCCCGCGAAATCCTCGAGTTGCATACGGTGGGCGTGAACGGAGGTTACAGCCAGGAAGACGTGACGAACTTCGCAAAGGTTCTGACCGGCTGGACCATCGCCGGACCGCGGGACCGCAACCCGACGGGCAAAACCTACTTCGACGAGCGCCGTCACGAACCGGGTACCCAGGTGGTGATGGGCAAGAGCTACCCCGACCTGGGTGGCGAGCAGGCGGTAAAGGTTCTGAAAGATCTTTCCACGAAACCCGAGACCGCCCGTTTCGTATCCACCAAGCTGGCGCGGCATTTCATTTCCGATGAGCCGCCGGCCCGGGCCGTGGAAAAGCTCACCAGGGCCTACCTCGATTCCGCCGGCAACCTGGGCGTGGTTTCGGCCGAACTGGTGAAGCTGGACGAGGCCTGGCAAGAGCCCGCGGAGAAGTTCAAAGCTCCTGACGAGTTCTACATTTCCGCCTTGCGCGGGCTGGGTGCGGACTCGCCGCAGTCGCGTGGCCTTCGCGGCACCTACGCTTCGCTTGGCCAGTTGCCGTTCAGTACGCCGTCACCCGCCGGCTGGCCGGACGAGGCGCAGGCCTGGCTGGGTCCGGATTCGATTCAAAAGCGACTGGAATGGTCACAGGCGCTGGCAAACAGGGTGGGCCGGCGCTTCGACCCGCGCCAGTTTGTCGAGGAGGCACTGGGCGCAAGTGCCGGGGAGCGCACACGCGCAATGGTCAATGGCGCCGACAGCCGGCAACAGGGTATGACCCTGGCGCTGATGGCTCCCGAGTTCCAGCGGAGGTGATGGTGATGAAAAACAGGCAATCCAGGCGGTCGTTTATCGGCATGATGGGAGGTGCCGGCCTCGTCGGCGCATTACATCCGGCCATGGCCTTTGCAAAGGGCGCCGGGGACCGTTACCTGCTGCTGGTGATTCTGCGCGGAGCAATGGATGGTCTCGGCGCGGTGATTCCCTACCATGAGCCGAAACTGAATGACTGGCGGCGGATCCTGGTGCCGCCGGAACCCGGCAGCGCTGAAGGCGCCCTGGCGCTCGGTGTGGACGGTTTTGCTTTGCATCCCTCACTGGAGTTCATGCACGCTGCCTGGAAGGAGAAGGAACTGTCGATTCTGCACGCGGCTTCCTCACCCTACCGCGAACGTTCCCATTTTGACGGGCAGGATGTGCTGGAAAGCGGAGCAGCCCAGGCCCTGGCCGGCCGTGACGGCTGGCTCAACCGGGCTCTGCAGAAAACACCGGGTGTCGAAGCCGCGGCGATCGGCGGCGCCTTGCCCCTGGTGCTGCGTGGTGACGCCCACGCCGTGAGCTGGGCGCCGTCCATCCTGCCCGAAGCGGATGACGATACGCTGGAACGCCTGATGCGCATGTACGAACAGGACAAGGCCCTGCAAACGGCCTTGCAGGACGCCCAGTCCCTGGACATGGCAGCCGGTGACGTAGACGGCGATGCAAAAAAAGTGGTGGCGGGCCGCAACTACGGGCCCGTGTTGGAGGCTGGCGCCAACCTGACGGCCAGTGGCGCAGCCGGGGTCGTGGTGATGTCGCTGAGCGGCTGGGATACACATAACAACCAGGGCGCCCAGACCGGTATCCTGGCCGGCCGCCTGGGTCAGCTCGACAAGGGCCTGGTAGCGATGAAAAGAACCATGGGCAGCAAGTGGCCGAACACCGTGGTCATTATTACCACCGAGTTTGGCCGAACGGTGCGCAGCAACGGCAGTCGCGGCAGCGACCATGGCACCGGCGGCGTGGCTTTCCTGGCCGGCGGCGCCGTCAGCGGCGGCCGCATGCTGGGCGACTGGCCCGGCCTGGCGCAGGGCGCCCTGTACGAAGACCGCGACCTGTACCCGGCCAATGACCTGCGGGCGTTATTCAAAGGTGTCCTCAGGGATCACCTCGGGGTTTCACGCAAAGACCTGGACCGTTCGGTATTTCCGGACAGCAAAAACGTTGACCCGCTCAAAGGGCTGGTATAAGGGTGATTTTTGTCATATTAATCATGCTGGCCCCTTGACGGGGCCAGCTTCGTTTTTAATGATCAGATAATTCGTTTTGAACCATTGGGCGCGCCAGTCGCCGGGAGTTGTTGAATGAGCCAGGTCAGCCTGAAAATCAACGGGCAGGAACACACAGTTGACGTTTCACCAGATACCCCGCTGTTGTGGGCCCTGCGGGACCAACTGAACATGGTGGGCACCAAGTACGGTTGCGGAATCGGTTTATGTGGCAGTTGTACGGTGCTGGTCGATGGAGAACCCACACGGTCCTGCACCATGCCGGCAACTGCGGTCGAAGGCATGGAAATCACGACCATCGAAGGCTTCCATCCCGAAGGTGGGCACCCGGTACAGATCGCCTGGCAGGAGGAAGACGTGGCCCAGTGTGGTTACTGCCAGGGTGGCCAGATTCTCTCCGCCGCGGCACTGCTCGAAAAGAACCCGGATCCGAGCAAGGAAGATATCGACCAGGCCATGGCGGGTAATATCTGCCGCTGCGGAACCTATCCACGGATTCGCAAAGCCGTGCAACTTGCGGCGAAATACGCCGCGGATGGAGACGAATCATGAAGGACCGGACACAAAAAAACCGGGGTCGGAGTAGCTCGGCTACTCCGACCCCATCAGCGGGGATTTCCCGGCGGGCCTTTCTCAAGGTCTCCATGGCAGCTTCCGGCGCCCTGGTGGTGGGGGTCGGCTGGTCCGGCCTGGCGCTGGCCGAAGGCCTGGAAGGCTCGACCTGGGAGCCGAACCTTTACGTGCGCATCAACCGTGATGGCACGGTAACCATCGTCAGCAAGAACCCCGAGGCGGGCCAGGGTGTGAAAACCGCCTTCCCGATGGTGGTGGCCGAACACCTCGAAGTGGACTGGAAAACGGTCCAGGTCGAACAGGCGCCGCTGGATGACCGCTACGGCCGCCAGGCGATTGGCGGTAGCCGCGGCACACCCGATGGCTGGGATGACCTGCGCATCGCCGGCGCCGGCGCACTTTTCCTGCTGAACCGGGCCGCCGCCGGTCAATGGGGTGTGCCAGCGGCTGAATGCACGGCAAAAAGCGGCGTAATCCACCACGAGGCTTCCGGGCAGTCTGCGCCATACAACACCCTGCTGGACGCCGCGGCTGAACTGCCTGTGCCCGAGGTCGGCCAGCTGAAGCTCAAAACCCGGCCCGCGGAGTTCAAACTGCTCGGCAAGTTCGTGCCCGGCGTGGATAACGCCAAAATCATCCACGGCAAGCCGTTGTTCGGCTGCGACGTACGCAAAGAAGGCATGCTGTATGCCCAGTTCGTAAAATGCCCGTCTTTTGGTGGAAGGGTCCGCAAGGCCAACGTGGACACGGTCGCCAAACAGCCTGGCATTACCCATGCCTTCGTGGTCGAGGGTGGCGACGACCTGACCGGGCTGATGCCGGGTATTGCCATCGTGGGCGAGACCTGGTGGGCCGTCACCAAGGCGCGTGAGACGCTGAAAGTGGACTGGGAACATACCCAGTCAGATTCCAGCGAAGCCTATGAAAAAGAAGCTGCAAAACTGGCGCAAGGCGATGGTGAGACCCAGCGCCACGACGGCGACGTCGAAAAAGCGCTCGAATCAGCAGAGAAGGTGATCGAGGCCAGCTATTATTACCCCTTCGTTTCGCATGCCAACCTGGAGCCCCAGGTTGCAACGGCCCTGTTCCACGAATCCGGAAAGCTGGAGATGTGGGCGCCGTCGCAGAATCCGAGAGGCGCACGACGCCTGATCTCCGATACGCTCGGTCTTCCCCAGGATAATATCCATATCAACCTGGAGCGCATCGGCGGCGGTTTCGGCCGCCGGCTGAGGCACGACTACATGGTCGAAGTGGCCTGGATTGCGCGCGTGGTCAAACGGCCCGTGCAGATCCAGTGGACCCGCGAGGACGACATGCAACATGGCTTCAACCGCCCCGCGGCCTGGCACCATCTACGGGCAGGCATCGGCAGTGACGGGCGCATGTCGGCTTTTGACCACCACTTTGTCACCTTCGGGAAAGACGGCGAGGCAGTCTCCGGCGCCGGGCTCAGCCCCAAACAGTACCCCGCGGGCCTGGTGCCGAACTTCCGCCTGCGGCAGTCGATGATCGAATGCAATGTGCCGACCGGCCCGTGGCGTTCACCCGGGCACTCGGCCTGGTGCTGGGTTTACCAAAGCTTCTTTGATGAAGTGGCGCTGGCCGCGGAACGTGATCAACTCGAATTCCGCCTGGACCTGCTGTCAAAGTCCTACGGTGAGCCGCCATTGGATCTCGCGCGTACCGCCGGCACGCTCAAAAAGGCCGCGCAGGCGGCAGGATGGGGCAGGGACCCGGGCCCCGGTCGCGGCTTGGGCATGGCCTTCCATTACGATCACGGCAGTTTCGTTTCCCACGTGGCCCAGGTAGCTGCCCAGGGCAACCGCATCAAGGTAGAGAAAGTCTGGTCGGGCATCGATGCCGGACCGGTGATCAACCTCAGCGGCGCCACCAACCAGGTCGAAGGCGCGATCGTCGATGCATTCAGCACCAGCCAACTGGAGCTTACCTTCAAGGACGGAGCAACCGAACAGAGTAATTTCCACGACTACATGCTGGCCACCATCGACCAGGCACCGGAAGTCGAGTGCCACTTCATCCAGAGTGATTTTCCGCCGATGGGACTCGGTGAGCCGCCGATGGCGCCCGCACCGCCGGCGATTACCAACGCCATCTTTGCCGCCACCGGTGTGCGTATTCGCGAACAGCCATGGCGCAAGGCCGGCATTGTCGTATAAAGCCCTGGGGTCAGAGCAAGTCCCTTGCTCTGACCCCGGTTTTCTTCAATTTTTCTACACGATTTTGCCCCAGACTCAGGGGGGTGGATGTTCGGCTGAAGGCAAATGAAAATAAAATCTAAAGATTGGATCTGGATCGTGGTCGTGGGAGTGGCTTTAGCCACGATTTTCTTCTGGACAAACGGCGACGAAACGAACGGCTCTGGTGCGAAGCAAATTGAAACCACGACCATCGACCGCGGCAATATCACCCGCAGCGTGGCGACTTCCGGCGCCGTGCGCCCCCTGATCACGGTCGAGGTCGGCTCACAGCTGTCCGGACAGGTCGCCCAGATCTATGCCGATTTCAATACACCGGTGGCCAAGGATCAGGTGATTGCGCTGATCGATACCAAGACCTTCGAAACGCGGGTATTGCAAAGCCGCGCCGACCTTCAGGTTGCCGAGTCCAACGTGATCGTTCAACGGGCCGGCATCGACCGGGCCAAGGCCAACCTGCGCCGGGCGCAGTTGGAGTACGAGCGCGCTGCGCCCCTGCGTGATAGCGGCACCCTGTCGGCGTCCGACTACGACACCTCCCTGGCCGCTTATGAGTCGGCCAAGGCCGACCTGACCATGGCGGAGGCGCAACTGCAGAACGCGATGGCGGCGCGTGAACAGCGCAAGGCATCACTGGAGTCTGCCGAGATCGACCTGGAACGCACCAAGATCCGCTCGCCCATCGATGGCGTGGTCATCGAGCGCGCGGTCGACCAGGGCCAGACCGTGGCCGCCAGCCTGTCGTCCCCGGTGCTGTTCCGTATTGCCCAGGACCTGCGCGAAATCCAGATCGAGGCCAACGTGGACGAGGCCGACATCGGGAACGTGCGCGAGGGTAACGCCGTCAGCTTTACCGTCGATGCCTATCCCGACGTGGAGTTTTCGGGCGAGGTCAACCAGGTGCGCCTGGCTTCTGTCGAATTGAATAACGTGGTGACTTACACGGTCATCATTACCGCCGACAACCCGCAGTTGAAACTGTTGCCGGGCATGACCGCGATCGTCGAAATCGTCACCGGCGCCAGCGAAGACGTCCTGCGGGTTTCCAACGATGCCTTGCGCTTCACTCCGCCGGCGGACTCTGAACTGGCCGCTGCGGCGGCCTCCGAAACGGGAGGTGCTTCGTCGCGTGGACCCGGCGGCGGCAGGATCCTGCAGGATCTGAACCGGATGGCCGGCGACCTGGGTCTGAATGCGGACCAAGTATCGGCCATTGAGAAAGGCCTGCAGGAGGTATTGGCCGAGATGCGCCCGCAGATGCAGGGTGGCGGCGAAGCCGAAGGAGGCATGGACGCCATCCGCGAACAGATGCGCCGCAAGATTGCCGAAGTATTTCGTGACAACCTCAGCGCGGACCAGTACAGCCAGTACGAGGCCATGCGCAGCCAGCGCCAGTCGATGCGTTCGGGGCAACTCTGGGTGCAGGACGAAGACGGCAATATCAAGCCGGTCAGTGTGCGCCTGGGCATCAGCGACGACCAGTACACCCAGGTGTCAGGTCGCGGCATCGACCAGGGTACCCGGGTGGTGACCAAGATGCGTGCAGCAAGGAACTGATGGCTTGCCGGGCGGAACTGAGAACATGAAAGATTCGCTGATCGAATGCCGCGCCGTCTGCAAGAACTACGACATGGGCGGCGAGGTGATCCACGCGCTGCGCGACGTGAGCCTGAGCATAGAGCGGGGCGAGCACGTTGCCGTCACCGGCGCTTCCGGTTCCGGCAAATCGACCCTGATGAACCTGGTTGGGGCGCTCGACACTCCGACGCGGGGCAGCCTGGTGGTCGATGGCATGAACCTGGAAACCCAGGACCCCGACACCCTCGCCCGGTTCAGAAACCGCACGGTCGGTTTCGTCTTCCAGCAGTTCAACCTGCTGCCAAGAACCTCGGCGCTGGAAAATGTCAGGCTGCCCCTGTTGTATTCGCGTAACGGGGATTTTCCCAATCCCGTCGAACAGGCCGCCCGTTGCCTGCAACGCGTCGGGCTGTCCGACCGCATGGACCACGAGCCCTCGCAACTTTCGGGTGGCCAGCAGCAGCGCGTGGCCATTGCCCGGGCGCTGGTCAACAACCCCTCCGTCATCCTGGCCGATGAACCGACCGGCGCGCTGGACAGCTACACCTCGATGGAAATCCTGGACCTGTTCCAGGAACTCAACGACGGCGGCATGACCGTAATCGTGGTGACACATGAGCACGAGGTGGCTGCGGCCTGCAGGCGCAACCTGGTGTTCCGCGATGGCCAGTTGATCGAGGACGTGGAGATGGAGGGGAGGAGCGCCTGATGGGCTTGTGGAACACCATCAGCATCGCCCTGGTCGCGCTACGACTGAACAAGATGCGCTCTTTCCTGACCATGCTGGGCATCATTATCGGCATCGCCTCGGTGATCGTGATGGTCTCGGTATCGAGCGGGTCAAAGGCGGAAATCGAACGCGCGATCGACCAGCTGGGCAGCAACATGCTGACCGTTCGTTCCGGCGCACAGGCCTTCGGACGACGCGGTGGTTCCGGATCGGCTGACCCGCTGACTGAGAAACACCTGGCGCGACTGAAGGAAAAATTCGATTTTATTGACGGGATATCCGGGAGTATCGGGTCCACTGTCCCTGTGGTCCTCGGAAACAGGAACTGGACGACCAGTGTCACTGGAATTCACTCGGACTACATCGCGGTGCGCCAGTGGGTCATCGAGGATGGGCGGAATTTTACCGATCGCGAGGTCAAATCCGGCGGCAAGGTCGCCATTGTCGGCCAGACCATCATCGACCAGTTGTTTGACGGAAGTTCACCGCTGGGCGCCCGCATCCGGATCAAGAATATCCCGTTCACGGTGATCGGTACGCTCCAGGCCAAGGGCGAGTCCATGTTCGGGCGCAGTTACGACGACGTGATCTTTGTGCCCATATCCACGGCCCGCATGCGGGTCAGTGGCCGCAACAGCCGCGGTGTGCCCGACCAGGTTGGCAATATCTACCTGACCATCAGTCCGGACTACGACATCAAGTACGCGGAAGAAGACATCAAGGACCTGATGCGGGAGTTGCGCAAGATTGCCCCGGGTGCGCAGGACGACTTTTCCGTGGCCAATTTCTCCGAGTTTATTCGCGCCAGGAATGAAACCTCGGCCACACTGGGGCTGCTGCTCGCGGCAACGGCTGCGATCGCGTTGATCGTAGGCGGTATCGGCATCATGAACATCATGCTGGTGTCGGTGACGGAGCGGACCCGCGAGATCGGGCTGCGCCTGGCCGTCGGGGCCAGCCAGGGCGATATCCTGATGCAATTCCTGGTCGAGGCTGTCACCTTGTGCCTGATTGGCAGCCTGTTCGGTGTGGTGATCGGGGTGGGGTCGGGCGAGTTGATCAAGCAGTTGACGGCCATCCCGGTGGAACTGAACGTGCCGATCATCTTTATCGCGATTTCTTCAGCCGCTTTTGTTGGGATTTTTTTCGGCTTTTACCCGGCAAGAAAAGCTTCCCGGCTCAATCCGATTGATGCACTGAGGTACGAATAAATAGAGTCTTACGAGCTGCGGCCCTCGAACAGCGCTTCTTTGCCTTCGGCAATACCGCACTATTCTCGGAAGCCTGCTCTTCCCTGCTCCGGCCTGCGGCCGGAAGTGGATTTATTCCGCTTAGGTGCTGATGGCCTGGTCGATCAGTTTGCGTGCCTGCCGAGGTGACTTGTTCAGTGCGGCGGCCAGCTCTTCCGTCAACAAATCCAGTGACTGGTTGAAATGCTGCTTGTCGCAGAGACGCAGCGTGCCTTCGTTGTCGAGCTGGGTAAGTGCCTTGGCGACCTTGACGTATTCGAAGGGGTCGCCGCTGTCCAGCGCAGCCTGGTTGGCGTTTGCACGGACTTTCCATTTTGATTCGGGTTTGCCCTTCCAGGCCTTGACCTGTCCAAGCAATTCTTTTGCCTGTTCCGCCGTAATCAGGTCACGGACGACGCCGGACAGATCATCTTCGAGCACGGTTACGGTCAATTTGTCGCGTGGGAAGAACATTTGCACGTAGCGGGCGCTGGGACAGCCGTAGAAACTCTGTTCCTGGACAGACTGGACCCTGCCGATTCCGTGTTGGAGGTGTAAAAAGTAGCTGCCTTTGCTTATCTTCATCTTATTTAGCGGCGCCCCCTGCCACCACGACGCGGTTGCTCGAAGCGAACCTTGAGAAATCCACCGCCCAACTGGGTGCTTCCATCGAGAGCATTCTGCGCAGCCCGCGCTTCATGGCCTTCCATTTCAATGAAACAGAATCCCTTGCAGCGTCCGGTAAAGATGTCGTGGGCCAGGTCAATAGAGCGCACCGTGCCATATTCGGCGAACATGTCACGGACTGAAGCCTCGCTGGCCTCGGGAGGCAGATTGCCTACAAAAAGTTTTTTCATTAAACGGTATCCTAAGTGTCCTGAAACGGGAAAAGAAAATCCCCGCGCAGAGGCGGGGATCTCCAGGACAACTTAAGCTACGGTTACGTTGGTAGCTTGCGGGCCTTTCGGTCCATCTTCAACGTTGAAGTTAACCTGCTGTCCTTCGGCCAGGGCTTTGAAGCCATCAGCCTGGATAGCGGAAAAGTGAACGAATACGTCTTTGCCGCCGTCAGCGGGTGTGATGAAACCGAATCCCTTGGATTCGTTGAACCACTTTACAGTGCCTGTCGTCATTTTGAATTACCTTTGAAATAGCATTGATGAATGATTAATCGCTTATCTCAAAAAGTCGAAAAACAGGGACACTGAAAATTGAAATCTGAGAAGTCTTATGGACTTGCAACCAATCTGGAAATCAGGCCAGCGAATGTCTCCATTCCAAATGGCCTGAGTTCGTCACAGTACTCCCTATACGCCCGAGATACAAGTTGTTTCGCTTTTAGACCGTGTACGTTGACGAAGCGGTAGTGCCGCCGCGGCCTGTCCAGTTGGTGTGGAAAAATTCGCCGCGCGGCCGGTCGATACGCTCGTAGGTATGCGCACCGAAGTAGTCACGTTGCGCCTGCAGGAGGTTGGCCGGCAGGCGCTCGGAGCGGTAACCGTCGTAGTAGGCCAGGGACGAACCGATCGCCGGCATCGGGATGCCGAGCTGCACGGCCATGGATACCACACGCCGCCAAGCGTCCTGGGCGTGCGCAACCGCGTGCTGGAAAAAATGGTCCATCAGCAGGTTGGGCAGCTCGGGGTCCTTGTCGAAAGCATCGCGGATATTGCCCAGGAAGCGGGAACGGATGATGCAGCCACCGCGCCACATCAGGGCCACGGCGCCAAAATCCAGGTCCCAGTCTTTTTCTGCGGACATCGCGCGCATCAACTGGTAACCCTGGGCGTAGGAAACGATCTTGGAGGCGTACAGGGCCTGCTCCAGGTCGTCGATCATCGCTGCACGGCCGCCGGTGAAGACGGTCTCCGGTCCACCCAGCACTTCTGAAGCTTCAACACGTTCGTCTTTCAGTGCAGACAGGCAGCGCGCAAACACGGCCTCGGCGATGGCGGTCAGCGGTTGGCCGATGTTCAGCGCGGCGATGCCGGTCCACTTGCCAGTGCCCTTCTGGCCGGCGGTATCCAGGATATAGTCCAGCGTGGCCTCGCCGTGCTCATCGCGGTAACCAAGAATGTCACGGGTAATTTCCACCAGGTAGCTGTCAAGAACGCCGTCGTTCCAGCGTGAGAAGACCTCGTGCATCTCTTCGTTGGACATCTCCAATCCGACTTTCATCATCTGGTAGATTTCGCAAATCATTTGCATGTCACCGTACTCGATGCCGTTGTGCACCATCTTGACGAAGTGGCCTGCACCGCCGCGCCCGACCCAGTCGCAGCAGGGCTCACCCTCGTCGGTCTTGGCTGCGATGGCCTGGAAAATCGGTTTCACATGCGGCCATGCCGCCGGGTTGCCGCCGGGCATGATGCTGGGACCGAGCAGGGCGCCTTCTTCGCCACCGGATACACCGGTGCCTATGAACAGGATGCCCTTTTCTTCCAACTCCTCGGTACGGCGAATGCTGTCGGGGTATTCGCTGTTGCCGCCGTCGATGATGATGTCGCCTTCCTCGAGGAAGGGCAGCAGGGATTCGATCACGCGCTCGACCACGATGCCGGCCTTGACCATGATCATGACGCGGCGCGGACGCTCCAGTTTCGAACACAAGTCTTCTACTGAATAGGTGCCGATGATGTTTTTACCGGCGCCTCGGCCGTTGATGAATTCGTCGACCTTGCTGGTGGTGCGGTTGAACACGGCCACGGTGAAACCATGGCTCTCCATGTTCAAAACGAGATTTTCACCCATCACGGCGAGTCCAATCAGGCCGATGTCTGCTTTTGTCATATCCATTTTCCCTGAGAACGTAGGAGCGGCTTTAGCCGCGATCTGCTTCGGCAGACCGCTTGCCAACCGGGGGTATCGCGGCTGAAGCCGCTCCTGCGGTTGATTTACCGTTTAACGCGCGCCGAACCACCTTTCATCAGCGACTCAACTTCTTTGAGGGTCGCCATGGTGGTATCACCCGGTGTAGTCATCGCCAGCGCGCCGTGGGCGGCACCGTAGTTCACGGCCTGCTCGGCATCGCCGGTGGTCATGAAACCGTATACCAGGCCCGAGGCGAAGCTGTCGCCGCCGCCGACGCGGTCGAAAATGGCCATGTCGGGGCGGTGGATCGCTTCGTGCAATATACCTTGGTGCCAGCAAATTGCACCCCAGTCGTTAATGGAAGCGGTTTTCACGCCACGCAAGGTGGTGGCGATGGCTTCAAAATTCGGGAACTGGCGAACGGCCTCTTCAATCATTTTCCGGAAGCCTTCGAGCGGCAGTTCCTTCAGGTGCTCGTCGGCGCCTTCGACCTCCAGTCCGAGGCAGGCCGTGAAGTCTTCCTCGTTACCGATCATCACGTCGATCGACTTGGCGATCTCGCGGTTCACTTCCTGGCAGCGGGCCTGACCGCCGAACTCTTCCCACAGGGAGGGGCGGTAGTTCAGGTCGTAGGAGCAGATGGTGTCGTGCTTCTGGGCGCATTGCAGTGCTTCGATGACCACATCCGGTGCGGTAGCTGACAGTGCGGCGAAAATGCCGCCGGTGTGGAACCAGCGTGCGCCGTGTTCACCAAAAATATGCTCCCAGTCGATATCGCCGGGCTTCAGTTTACTGCACGCGGTGTTGCCGCGGTCGCCGCAACCCAGTGCTCCGCGAGCGCCAAATCCGCGTTCGGTGAAGTTGAGGCCGTTACGCACGGAACGCCCCAGGCCGTCGTGCGGATACCACTTGACGTGGTTGACGTCGACGCCGCCCTGGAGCATGAAATCTTCCACCAGGCGACCGACGGAGTTGTCCACCAGGCCGGTGACGATGGCGGCGCGCTGACCGAAGCAGCGGCGCAGGCCGCGGGCCACGTTGTATTCTCCGCCGCCTTCCCATACGTCGAAGCTGCGCGTGGTATGGATGCGCCGGTCGCCCGGGTCGAGGCGCAGCATGACTTCTCCGAGTGAAACAATGTCGTAGTCGCAGGTGTTGGCGGGTTTAATGTTCATAGTATTCAGGTCCAATGTTGATTGATGTCTCTAGTTACCGTAGGAGTGACGCAAGCCGCGACCCTTTCTGGATTGATGGATCACGAATCGCCCAGCTCCTGCTTTTTCCAAGTTGTAATCCAAGAATAGCGGTTTTTTGCACCGTGTCTTCTTGCAATGCGTTCAAATAGTCATGGCGGCGTAACCGCCGTCGACAATGATCTCGGTGCCGGTCATGAAAGACCCCGCCCCGGAAGCCAGCAGCAGTGTTGCTCCGGCCAGTTCGGTGGTTTCGCCGAAACGCTTCATGGGCGTGTGGCCCATGATCTGCTCCACGCGTTCCGGTGTCAGCACCTTGCGGTTCTGCTCGGCCGGGAAAAAGCCGGGTACGAGGGTGTTTACACGAATATTTTGCGTGGCCCACTCACGTGCCAGGTTTTTCGAAATGTTGTGCACCGCGGCCTTGCTCATCGAGTAGGTGAATACACGCGACAAGGGAATGATGCCGGACATCGAGCCGACGTTGATAATCGATGCTTCGATTCCATTTTCCAGGAAATACTCGCCAAATACCTGGCACGCCAGGAAAACCGCCTTGGTATTGATTTCGAAGATGCGGTCGTATTCCTCTTCCGCTACCTCGAAGAAAGGTGTCGGCGCGTTGGCGCCGGCGCCGTTGACCAGGATGTCGCAGCGGCCTGAACGCTCTACCACTTCCTTCAGCAGTGCCGCGATCCCGGCGCGATTGACCACGTCGGCTGCACTAAAATAACCCCTGCCGCCTGCCGCCTCGATCTGCGCCAGGCGCCGATCAGCTTTTTCCTGGCTGCGCCCGACCAGCACGATTTCCGAGCCGGCCTCGGACATGGTTTGCGCCATGGCCCCGCACAGTTCGCCGGTGCCGCCGATAACAACGGCCGTTTTGCCTTCCAGTGAAAAGAGTTTTTCCAGGTAGGACATGGTGATTTCCTAGGTTGTGTAAGTTTCAAGAGAAGCCAGGTCCCAGGCCGGGTGGCCGCATTCTGCGGCGATCTCGGCAAAGGATTCGAGTTCGGCGGCGGTGAACAGCAGGCCGCCAGCAGCCTCTGTCTGTGTTGCCGCCTCGGCTTCCAGCTGTCCAGGCCACAGGCAGTTTTCATTGCCATGGCCGAGGATGTCTTCCATTACGGCTTTAACGTTTTCGGCCTGGTTGCGGCCCTCAGCAAACAGCCCGGCGTTCATCGCGTCGGGGTGGATGACCTGGAAATAGAAGGCAGCGGATGATTTTTCACCTTCCGGCACCTTCAGGCCACGCAATGTAGGCGTCGAGCCGCCGATAAAGGCTGCGACCAGTTCGTTGATCAGCATCAGGCCGTAACCTTTGTGGGCACCGAAAGGCAACAGGGAAACAGCTTTGTTCGGATCGGTGGTCGGAACGCCATTGGCATCGACCGCGGCGCCTTCGGGCAGGGCTTTACCCTCGCGCTTGAACTGCTGAACCCGTCCCATCGCTACTGCAGACGTTGCCCAGTCGATGACCACCGGGAAACCGATCGCATCCTGCGTCGGGAAAGCCCAACTGTGCGGGTTGGTGCCCAGGGTCGGATACTTGCCGCCGAACGGCACCACTTCGGCCAGTGCCGAGGTGCAGTTGGTATAGGCGATATAGCCTTTCTTGGCCGCCTCGATGACGTAACCGCCGCCCCACAGGTAGTGGAACGCATTGTCCACGCTGACCTGGCCGATGCCGTACTCGTCGGCCAGTTCGATCGCACGGTCCATCGCGTCAAATGCGACGGGCTGCCCCAGCTTGTGCTGGCAGTCCCAGATTTCCGATGCGGCAAAGCGTGACGGGATTTTTTTCACTTCCGCGCCCGGCACACAACCGCCCGAACCGCTGCCAAACATGTGGTCCAGGTGCAGCGCCTTGATCGCGTTATGGGTGCGGATACCGTGCGTGGAGGCCATGTTGCAGAAGCGTGCAGCCGCTTCGGACTCGGAGTCGCTGTATCCCCGGTGCGCGTAGGCCGCCTTGACCAGACCGTGGTGCTGACCGATCGGTACGACGTAGTAAGACTCGCTCATCAGTCCTGCTCCGGCAGTACATTGGCCTGCGCGACCGGCGGCACACCGTTGACGTAGTTGACCAGGTTCTGGGTCGCCTTGGTGGCCTGGCGTACGACGGATTCGTAGGTACGTGAGCCAATATGCGTGGTGATGGCTGTATTGGGTGTCGAGAATAGCGGGTGGTCAGACGGCGGTGGCTCAACCTCCAGTACATCGGCGCCGTAACCACCCACTTTACCGGAGTGAAGGGCGGCGACCAGGGCCTCGGTATCAACCACTTGTCCCCGGGCGCAGTTGATGATGACCACGCCGTCCTTCATCGTTTCGATTGATTCCGCGTTGATCAGGCCGTGTGTCTTGTCGTCCAGGAAACAGTGCAGCGATACGATATCGCTGCTCGCCAGCAACTCCGCAGGCGAGGCGCATTTTTTTATACCGTGGTCTGCTGCAAACTCTTCGTCCCAGTAAATATCGTAAGCCTGGACTTCCATGCCAAAGGCCTTGGCCCGGGTGGCAACTTCTTTACCGATACGGCCCAGCCCGACGATCCCCAGGGTTTTACCCCAGACCTCGTGGCCGGTGGGACGCTTCCACTCGCCTTTGGCCGTGTAGGAAACGGATTCAAAGATTTTTTTGGTCAGACCAATCATCAATCCAAACGTATGTTCAGCCACCGTGGTGTGGTTGACACCGGGCGTGAAGCCGATCGGGATGCCCTTGGCCGTGGCATACTCCTTGTCGATCTTGTCCAGGCCGATGCCGTACTTGCAGATCCATTTCAGGCGGGGCAGGGACTTGTCGATCACGGCAGGCGTAATGGCGTCGTCACCACACAGGAAACCGTCAAATTCGCCGGCTATTTCCAGCATTTCCTCTTCATTCAGGGGGCCGCGCAGACGCACGATATCCCAGCCCTGGGCCTCCAGCAGGTCGTGGTGTGATCCGGGGGTGTCCTGGTAGGACGTGGTGCTCAGTAAAATTCGCATGGTCATTTGTTTTTCCAATCAGGTTTGCCAAATTATTCAAAAAGGTGTTGTCGCCACTGACTCTGGACGATATTAGCTGCGCCCTGATGCCATCGTGCCATCGGTCGCGGTGCTGACAATTGACGAAAATCACGCGTCGGATAAATTGGTAAGACCAGTTTACCACATTGTGTCGTCAATCGTAAAATGTATGGGAAAATCTCCTCGTAATAGTGTGCCGGTTTCAGGCAGTAGGGCTGACTATTCCCGAAAGATCCGCGACGAACACGCGGCGGGTATTGTCCTGCACACCATTGACCGCAACATGCGTATAAGTGCGCCGGTCCCAGGCCGGGTGAAAGTCAACTCGCATGACCTTGGCTCTGGAAGGGTCATCTGCCCATGCAGGCATGACCGAATTTATCCGCACCAGGGTTTTTTTCTCACTCTTCTCGCGATCTATCAGCCACAGGGGGGCAGTGCCGTCGCCGAAGCCGGCCTTTTCTGCCGCGTAGGCGTCGGTGATGAGAAAACGGCCGTCCGGGTGCAGCGAAGGGTGACCGCGGTTGGCCATCACTTCTGTCATGACTTCCAGGTCTGTCCCGTCATAACGGGCCTGCACAAATCGCTCGCCATCGCCATAGATATTCAGGTTCATCATCACGTGTTCGCCATCGGGTAGCCAGTTGGGGTGGTTGCCCCCCTTGTCTGCCCACTCGGAGGCAGGGAAGGCCACGCGGATGTCTTCGCCGTCACGGGTCATGGTGAGCAGCATGGGCCGTCTTTTTCCGTCGCTCTCGGGCATGTAACGCAGCACCAGCATCAGGCGGTCGCTGTGGGCATTCCACTTGACGTGGAAGCCGTAGAAATTGCCGGGACCGTAGCGGCTGACGTCGATATTCGGAATGGCTTCCTCGACGATCCGGCGGTAGGAAGCGATCATCCGGCTTTCGCCTGTCTGCGTATCGGTCACGTAGACACCGTCGTCATCGACTGCGCCGATATTGACCGGGACAAGTTCGGGCGGAATGACCACGCCGTAACCGGCCTGGGTTGCGCCGATGCGTCGCAGGCAGGTGCTGACGGCCCACTTGCCGTCCGGGGAAACGGAGTAGACGGTGCCATCAAGCTTTCTGGTGACGCCGGAGACAGGGTCCATGCGGACGCCGTACGGCATCCAGGTGGATGAATCGACGTCGTTGAAAAACAGGTCCTGGTCGGTGGCGCCCCACTGCACCTGGGCGCCGAGTTGCACATCCCATCCAATGGTTTCGGCGATGACTTTCTGTTCACCGCTGACCAGGTCGACCAGAACGATTTCGGCCGGCTCACCGGGACCTGGTGGGCGGTCTTCCCTGGGCAGTCGCGTCAGGCCCATGTAACGGCCTGATGGACTGAATGGCGAGGAAAGGTGGAAGCGATGCATGCAGCGGTCAAGGTCAGGTGTTACGCAGTAGGTGGGAACCAATGGGTCATACCCGGTGTAACGCGGAAAAACACCTTCCAGCTTGTAGGGCGAAAACGGCCTGGCCGCGTTCGCCGCCGCGGCCCTCATGGCAGGAAGCGCCGCCGCGCAGGAGATCGTCCTGCGCTCGGCCGACACCCACCCCGAGGGCTACCCGACCGTCGAGGCGGTGCAGTACATGTCCGACCTCCT
>JAZBOH010000121.1:0-20841 GCA_036351055.1 Lysobacterales bacterium | reverse complement strand
CGAGGGTAGTACGAGTTTGCCGCAGGCAAAAAAGTGCTACGCGAGGGCCGCAGCTCGTGAAACGAACTATGTTTGCGGTTGGCGAAGCCAGAAGCAAACTCCTATTTGCAGTTGAGCGCAGCCGCCTTCGGCCGAAGGCCGGAGCAGGGAAGCGAAACTCATACTATAATGCCGGGCCCTTATTCTTCACCGGAGCCCCCATTGTCCGCAGCCAGCCAGAAAAGCCGCGAACTGAGATACGCCACCACGCTGTCGGGCGTGATCGCCCTGCGCATGATGGGCTTGTTTCTCATCCTGCCGGTGTTCATGGTGCTGGCGGTGGATGTACCCGGATATACGCCGCTCCTTGCTGGTGTGGCCGTGGGCATTTACGGCCTGACCCAGGCTGTCCTGCAACAGCCCTTTGGCTGGTTATCTGACCGCTGGGGCAGAAAACCGGTTCTCCTGATCGGCCTGGCGCTGTTCGCCCTGGGCGGCGTGATCGCCGCCACGGTGGAGACCATGCCCGCGCTGATCGCGGGGCGGGCGCTGCAGGGCTGCGGCGCGATCGCCGGTGTCGCGATGGCTTTGGCCGCTGACGTCACCCGCCCGGAACGCCGCTCCATCATCATGGCCATTATCGGGATGGGCATCGGCGCCTCGTTTCTGCTGTCCATGATGCTCTCGGTACCGCTGGCCACCCTGCTGGGCCTGCGTGGATTGTTCTGGTTGACGGCGGCCTTCGCCGTGGCCGGCATGTTACTGGTTTGGACCGTGCCGGCCGCGCCGCGGCAGGCGCATGAAGCCGGAGGCGGTGAAACAGCCGATATGCGGCCCGTCTGGTTGCTGGCGATCAGCGTATTCCTTTTGCACGCCGTGATGACCTTGCTGTTCGTGGTTTTCCCGCCGATGCTGGTCGACCGTTTCGGCCTCGCGCTGGAGGCGCATTGGAAGATTTACGTGCCGACCATGTTGCTGTCGGTGATCGTCGTATTCCCGGCCCTGCGCCGCATCGGCGCCTCGCTGTCCGAACACCGCTATTTACCCTGGGCGTTCCTTGCCCTGGCAGTGGCCATGATAGCGATGCCGTTCAGCGTTCCCTGGCTGGTCCTGGGCTTCGCCGTTACGCTCTATTTCCTGGGTTTCAACCTGCTGGAGGCGGCCATGCCGTCGGTTTTGTCGCGTGTAACCGGCAGCCGGGGCCGGGGCCGGAAAATGGGCCTGTACAGCACCTTCCAGTTTATCGGCGCATTTATCGGCGGCGTTGCCGGGGGGTGGCTGATGTCCAGCCTGGGCAGCGAGACCGCGCTCATTTCGGCAGGTGTGGTTTGCCTGCTGTGGGGCCTGGTCCTGAAACTGTTTCTGTCGGGCTTTTTTCCGACAGGAGAGGTGGTCTGACTGTGCTAAACTTTCAGCACGATTGATTAGGGAGGTGCCAGATGGCGCGAGGTATCAATAAAGTCATCCTGGTTGGAAACCTGGGCGGCGATCCAGAAACACGTTACACGGCCGCCGGAGCCGCAATTACCAACGTCACCATTGCGACCACTGACTCGTGGCGTGACAAGCAGACTGGCGAGAACCAGGAACGCACAGAGTGGCACCGGGTGGTGTTTTTCAACCGCCTGGCCGAAATAGCCGGTGAGTATCTCAGGAAAGGCCGCCAGGTTTATGTCGAGGGCCGGCTGCAGACCCGTAAGTGGCAGGACCAGAGTGGCCAGGATCGCTGGACGACGGAGATCGTCGCCAACGAGATGCAGATGCTCGGCAACCGAGGTGACGACGCAGGCGCACGGCCTGCATCATCCGGCTTCCGTGATTCCCGCCCGGCGGCCCAGGGAGCCCAGCAGGGCTCTTCTCAAGCTCCACCCAAGCAGCAGGTACCCCAGCAACAGGCGCCGGCAGCGGCCCCAGTAGATGACGGGTTCACGGACGACGACATTCCGTTCTAGTGTCCTGTCCCGCAAGGGATAACAATATGCGAACACTGCTCGTAACCGGCGGTGCCGGTTTCATTGGTGGTAACTACGTTTTGCGCAGCCTGGCAAACGATGCCCGGCTGCGTATCGTCAACCTGGATGCACTGACCTACGCCGGAAACCTCGACACCCTGGCCTCTTTGCGTGACGACGATCGCCACGTTTTCGTGCACGGGGACATCGGCGACGCCGGCCTGGTCGCCGGTCTGTTTGAACGGCACCAGCCTGATGGCGTCGTCAGTTTTGCCGCCGAGAGTCACGTGGATCGTTCGATTGACGGCCCAGCCGAGTTTATCCAGACCAACATTGTCGGCACCTTCACGCTGTTGCAGTGCGCAATGGAATGGTGGCGGAAACAGGCGCAAGACAGGCAGCAAGCCTTTCGTTTCCTGCACGTTTCGACCGATGAAGTCTACGGCAGCCTGGGTGAGGCCGGCCTGTTCGAGGAAACGACCGCCTACGCACCCAATTCACCGTACGCCGCCTCCAAGGCAAGCGCGGATCACCTGGTGCGCGCCTACCATCACACCTACGGCCTGCCGACGCTGACCACCAATTGTTCAAACAACTACGGCCCTTACCAGTTCCCGGAAAAACTGATTCCGCTGATGGTGCTTAACGCACTCGAACTGAAGCCAATGCCGGTATATGGCGACGGCCGCCAGGTGCGGGACTGGCTGTACGTGCTGGACCACGTAGACGCCATCAATACCGTGCTGGAGAACGGCGTGCCGGGCGAGGTGTACAACGTCGGCGGAAACTCCGAGCGTACCAATATGCAGGTCGTCCAGGCCATTTGCGACATGCTGGATCAACGGCGGCCCGACCGTTCTTTTGGCAGTCGCCGTGGCCTGATCGAACATGTTACGGACCGGCCGGGGCACGACCGCCGCTACGCGATCGACTGCAGAAAACTGATGGATGGTCTGGGCTGGCGGCAGACCGTCGATTTCGAAGCCGGCCTGGCGAAAACCGTGGATTGGTATCTGAACAACCCGCGCTGGATCGAGCGGGGCCGTGACGGCAGTTACCAGGGTCAGCGCCTGGGCCTGGGCGACTGACGGGAGCAAAGGAGATATCGTGGCAAGAAAGGGCATCATCCTGGCGGGCGGAAGCGGTACGCGTCTGCACCCCATCACCCGTGTCGTCAGCAAGCAACTGCTGCCGGTCTACGACAAACCCATGATCTATTACCCGCTGACCACGCTGATGTTTGCGGGTATCCGGGAAATCATCATCATCACCACACCGCATGAACAGCACATGTTCCAGAACCTGCTCGGCGACGGGCGCGAATGGGGCCTGAAACTGGAGTATGCCGCTCAGCCAAGGCCGGATGGCCTGGCGCAGGCGCTGATAATCGCCGAGGAATTCCTGGCGGGAGGCCCTTCCTGCCTGATCCTCGGCGATAATATTTTCCACGGCAGCCACATTAATGACATTTTGCAGCGGGCGAGCGCCAGGCAGCACGGGGCGACGGTCTTCGGTTACTGGGTCAAGGATCCGGAAAGGTATGGCGTGGTCGAGTTTGATGATGAACTCAGGGCCATCGGCATCGAGGAAAAACCTGAGAGACCACGGTCGAATTATGCAGTCACCGGCCTCTATTTTTACGACGAACGAGCGCCCGCATTTGCCCGCAGTTTGAAACCCTCGCGGCGCGGTGAACTTGAAATCACGGACCTCAACCGCCTTTACCTGGAAGACGGCAGCCTGGCAGTCTAACGCCTCGGACGGGGATACGCCTGGCTAGACACCGGAACGCACCAGTCGCTGCAGGAAGCATCGAGTTTCATCGAGACCATCGAGAACCGCCAGGGTCTGAAAATCGCCTGCCCCGAGGAAATAGCCTACCTGCAGGGCTGGATCGACGATGAGCAGGTCAGGAAACTGGCCGAGCCTTTGTTGAAAAGCGGCTATGGCGACTACCTGGTCGAAATGCTGGACCGGGAGTATTGACGGTGCAGCTGATCGAAACCGGGATACCGGGCCTGGTGATAATCGAGCCGGTTGTTCATGGTGACCACCGCGGTTTTTTCATGGAGTCCTGGAATGCCGGCCGTTATCGTGCTCACGGTTTGCCGGGCACGTTCGTGCAGGCCAACCTGTCGCGCTCGGAAGCCGGTGTGATACGCGGGCTGCATTACCAGTACCCGCAGCCACAGGGCAAACTGGTATCCGTCCTGGAAGGCAGGGCTTTTGACGTTGCCGTGGATATTCGCCCCGGGTCACCGACATTTCGGCAGTGGGCTGCGGTGGAACTATCGGCAAAGAACTTTCGGCAGTTTTACGTGCCCGAAGGGTTTGCACATGGTTTTTGCGCGCTGGGCGGCCCGGTTCTGCTCAGCTACCTGTGCACCACCGAATATGCGCACGACCATGATGCGGCGATAGCCTGGGATGACCCGGACATCGCGATCGACTGGCCAATCGAACCTGTCCAGCTTTCAGGCAAGGACCGGGCCGCACCCCGGCTGGCGGATATTGATCCTCGAAGCTTCCCCGGAATGGCCTGATGAAAATTCTGCTCACCGGCGCAGCCGGACAACTCGGACAGGAACTTCTACCGCAATTGGCGAGCCTTGGCGCCGTCACCGGTGTTGGCCGCGAGCCACTGCCCGGGTGCAAGGACATCCTGCAACAGGACCTGGCACAACCGGCTGCTGTCGAAACCCTGCTCGGACGGATTCGCCCGGACATCATCGTCAACGCGGCGGCCTACACGGCGGTCGACCCGGCCGAGGACAACCGTGATACGGCATTCACGCTCAATGCGGCGTTGCCCGCGCAACTGGCACGGTGGGCTGCTGCCAACGGGAGCCTCGTATTACACTATTCCACCGATTACGTTTTCCCGGGCACCGGGAACCGGCCCTATACCGAAGACGACCGTCCTGCCCCCCTGAACGTTTACGGGGCTAGCAAGCTGGCGGGCGAGGCGGCCATCATGTCCAGCGGCTGTCGATACCTGCTGCTCAGAACGTCCTGGGTGTATTCAGGTCATGGCAGCAACTTCGTGCTGACGATGTTACGCCTGGCGGCCGAGCGCCCGGCCCTGGGTATCGTCAACGACCAGCTTGGCTGCCCCACCTGGGCCAGGAACCTGGCCGGCGTGAGCAAAAAAATCCTGGCGCAGGCAGTGTCGGGGACGGATGGAGACAGGCTTCTGGGCCTGTACCATTACTGCGACGGCGGTGAAGTCTCCTGGTTTGATTTCGCCCAATCGGTTTTCGCTATCGCGATGGAAACCGGCTTGTTGAGTAAGCTGCCTGAAGTCACCGCGGTAGCCTCGGCCGATTTTCCCCAGAAGGCGGAACGCCCGAAGTACTCCGTGCTGGATGTAAGCCACACGCTGCGCACTTTTGGCCTGGAACGGCCGGGCTTGCACGAATCGCTGCGCCAGTGTCTCGGGGAGATGACCAATGCCACAAACTGAAGACAAGGCCTGCAAGATTTTCCCGGTCATCCTCTCCGGCGGTTCCGGCTCACGGTTATGGCCCGTTTCCAGGCGGGCGCACCCCAAGCCCTTCATGCAGCTGGTCGATGGCGAGTCGATGGCCGAAAAAACCTACCGCCGCGCTGTGCGAATCGCCGGTGAACAGCCGGTACTGACGGTGACCAGCCGGGACTATTATTTCTACACGCGGGACCTCTATGCCGGCATTGCCGGGTGCGAGACGGAATTTCCTTTCCTGCTTGAACCCATGGGACGGAACACGGCGCCGGCCATTGCCCTGGCGGCGCATTGCGTGGCCGGGCGGCACGGGCGGGATGCCGTTATGCTGGTAATGCCGGCGGATCACGTGATCCGGGATGAAGACGTTTTTGAAGCCGCTGCGCGTGAGGCCTGCCTGTTGGCCAGGCGTCATTACCTGGTGACGTTCGGCGTGCACCCGACCCATCCCGAAACCGGTTATGGCTACATTCGCAAAGGCGCCAGGCTGGCAAACTCAAAAGGTTTCGACGTCGCGGCGTTTGTCGAAAAGCCAGACCTCGCGACGGCGAAGGCCTACCTCGACTCGGGTGAATACGACTGGAACTCGGGCATGTTCTGTTTCACCGCGGGCGCGTTCCTCGACGCCCTGCAGCGTTTTGCGCCGGAAGTTGCCGACGCCGCAGTGACCTGTTTCGGCATGATAGACACCGCAGCGGTAGCCATGGAGATACCCCGAGAAGCGTTTTCCCGCAGCCCGTCGATTTCGATCGACTACGCGGTCATGGAGAAAGCCGATAATTGCGCTGTCGTGGCAGGCGATTTTGGCTGGAGTGACATTGGCACCTGGCGGGCGATGGCAGAGCTTTACGAGTCCGACGAGGCCGGTAACCGGGTGCTTGGAAAAGCCGTGCTGGTGGAGAGCCGGAACTGTTTTGTACAGGGCGACAAGCGCCTGGTGGCAGCCGTGGGCGTTGAAAACCTGGTTATCGTTGATACCGGGGATGCCGTGTTGGTAGCCGACCGGGACAAGGCCCAGGACGTCAAGGACGTCGTGGACCAGTTGAGCGACCTGAAACACGAGGCGGCCGTATTCCACAAGACCGTGTACCGGCCCTGGGGCCGTTATTCCGTGCTGGAAGACGAGGAGGACTGCAAGGTAAGACGACTGGTCATCAAACCCGGCCAGGTACTCTCGCTGCAGATGCACGAGCGGCGTTCCGAGCATTGGACCGTGATCAGTGGCGCCGCGAAGGCCCGGGTTGGCGACAAGGAATTCCTGTTGCGGGCCAACGAATCAACCTACATCCCGGCGGGTACGCCGCACCGGTTGGAAAACCCCGGCCAGGAGGATGTTCACCTGATCGAGGTCCAGACCGGAGACTATTTTGGCCTGGACGATATCGTCCGCTACGAGGACATCTACGGACGTTCGGAGAATGCATCTTGAATATTTCAGCCCGGGGGTTGCTGGCGGCCCTGCTCACGAGTTTTGCCGTCCTGCCGGCATGCCTGGAGGCCAGCGATGGCGTGTCTTCTTACCAGGAGCACATCGAACAGTGGCGCCAGGCGCGTAACGAACGCCTGGCGGATCCCGATGGGTGGATGACCCTGGTCGGACTGGAATGGCTGGCGGACGGGGAAAATTCGGTTGGCGCCGCGGAATCCAGCGATGCCCGTATCCCCGGCGGTCCGGACTCCTGGGGCACGATCCACGTGGCCGGTGACGTCATCCGCTTCGTGCCGGATGCAGGCAGTGCAACCACGGTCGACGACAAGACGGTTGAAGAGGCGCTACTCGTCGCAGACAACCAGGGCCAGCCCACCGTGGTTCGTAATGGTGACATCAGCTTCTACGTGATCTACCGCGAGTCCTATGCGCTGCGGATCAAGGATCGCAAAGCACCAGCCCTGCTCGCGTTCGAGGGCGTTCCCGTCTACGACACCCAACCCGGCTGGCGTATCGAGGGCCGCTTTGTCAGGGCCGGGCAGGGCGCCTCGATTGGCATCGCCAACGTGCTCGGACAGACCAGCGACTCCCCGGTATTCGGTTATTTCGAATTCGACCGTGAGGGTGAAACTTTCAGGCTGCTTGCGCTGGGTTCCGAACAATCGCAGTCGTTGTGGTTCCTGTTTGCAGACAAGACCAGTGGCCGTGAAACCTACGGAGCGGGTCGCTTCCTGTACAGCGAGGGAATGCCGGAAAACGGCAGGCTGGTGGTGGATTTCAACAAGGCGTACAACCCGCCCTGTGCTTTCAACGACTATTCAACCTGCCCCTTGCCGCCGCAACAGAACCGCATGAAGGTCGCGGTCCGGGCCGGTGAAAAGAAATATCACGATTAGAAATTAAGGGGGGGCGCCTGGGAACTGACTCGCGATACCAGGCGGTATCGCGACGGTAGGGATTACTTCTCGGCGCGGGGAGTACTCCATTCTCTGCGCAACAGGAAGAACAGCGCCATCCATGTCGATGCGAAAAGAGGGGCTTCCTTTTTACTTTTCAATACTGCTTGAGAATGAGCGTTCATCCTTTCTCTCCTTTCCGGTCTTGTCCTTGATTGTTGCAATGCATTTCCGTGTATCTGTCGTTGCATGTCTATATTGTTGACGACAACGGTGACCTTTTGGTTACACCCGGACGCCAATTCGCCTCGTTTTATCGCTTTATGACCTTTCCCGGTCCAATTCCCGGTCAATCTGGAATTCCTTTGACGTCACGTAGGCTTCCATTCGCTCCAGCCTGAGGCTGAGCTCCCGGAAGCGGTGACGCAGGGAGCCGAACACATCTGATGGCGCATTGCTTACGCCGCGCCAGAATTCGGCCTGTTCCTGGCTCTCGTACAGGCTATCTGGCTTGGCCGGCAAAACGATGGCGAGAACCACGTAACAGACGATCATGAAAGCGAACATCGGCGTCAGGCATAACAGGGCATAGACAATGCGCGTGCCCTTGACATTCAAGCCCGCGTATTCCGCGATGCCCGCACAAACGCCGGCGAGCATCGCGTTTTCCTTGTCCCGGTACAGGCGGTGCGGGTTCTTCCTTTTGTAGAAGTCGTTCATGAACTGCGTCTCCAACTGGGGGCGTCGATGTCGAGGATGCGTTCCAGCGTATTGATACGCTCTTCCATCCGGTTCACCGATTCCCATATTTCGCTCAGCATCTTTTCATCTTCGGGGGACAAGCCCTTTGCTGTTTTCCACTTCGTGACATAGTGGAAGATGATCAGCAGCGGAAAACAGATCGTAACCAATAGAATCGGAATAACGTCAGTCATCGTTGTTCTCCTTCTTCTTGCCGCCCAGCTCGGACTTCAGCTTGGCCAGTTCTTCCTCCACGCGGTCGTCGTCTTCCAGGCCGGCGATCTCGTCGGCCAGGTTGGCGCCGCGGCCCATGGCGACGGCTTCGGCCTCGGATTCGACCCGGTCGATACGGCGCTCCGCACTCTCGAAGCGATACAGCATTTCATCGAGCCGGTCGCTGTGGATGTGCTTGCGGGCTGACAACTGTGAAGTGGCCGTCTTGTGGCGAATCACGATGCTACGCTGGCGCGTCTTGGCGTCGGTCAGCTTGCTTTGCAGCTGCGTGATGTCCGCGTTGAATTTTTCCAACTGGCCATCAAGGCTGTCGATTTCGATTTTCATCTGTTCGACCTGGTCGGCGAGGGCCTGTTTTTCCACCAGCGCGGCGCGCGCCAGGTCTTCACGGTCCCGGCGGACGGCGAGCTCAGCCCTGCGGGCCCATTCGTCGTGCTCGTTTTCCAGGTGGGTAATATGCCGGCCCAGTTCCTTACGGTCCGCGATGCACTTGGCGGCGGCGGAACGGATCTCCACCAGGGTGTCTTCCATTTCCTGGATCATCAGGCGAATGATCTTTTCCGGATCTTCCGCTTTTTCCAGCACGGCATTGATGTTGGCGTTAACGATATCGCTGAATCGGGAGAAAATGCCCATTTTGTCTTGCTCCTGCTAAAAGGTTTCCTACCCTGTTTAATGCAGTTTTTGTGCCATTGACATATGCGATCTTATCTCATTGTAAATAAAAGAATTAGTGTCAGGCGCGCCGCTGGTGGTCAAAATCATCTCCGCTCCGTTGGCAAATTCCACCAAAAGGTGGTGGAAACTTGTCCGTGCATTGGCGGTCTATGCCCGCAGCAACGAAGATTTGAGAAACATTGTATTGTTCGTGGCATGTAAGTCAGGGCTGCTGTAAAATGGCCCGTTTGTAACCGTCGGCCTGCTGGCCGGACATTTCGTTAAACCAGGAGGAATACCTGATGCGAGTGATTTTCGCGTTAATCGTTCTGACGCTCATGACGGCACCCGTCATGGCGCAGGATCTCACAACAGATAAAGGCAAACTCAGTTACGCAGTGGGCTGGGATATTGGTGAAGATATCCAGCGCCGCGGTGCGGAGTTTGACGTTGAAACCATTATTGCCGCCATCCGTGACTCTTCAGCAGGCAAGGAGCCTCAGGTACCGTCTGAAGAAATGGTTGCCATGCTGACCGAACTGCAGCAGAAAGTGCGCCAGGAACAGGCTGAAGCGTTCCAGAAGCTGGCCGATGACAACCAGAAGGCTGCTGATGAATTCCTGCAGACCAACCTGAGCAAGAATGGCATCGTGGCGCTGCCCAGCGGCGTCCAGTACCGCATCATCGAAGAAGGTGAAGGCTCACGTCCCGGCATGGAAGACACGGTGAAAGTTCATTACCGCGGCTCCAAGATCAATGGCCACGAATTTGATAGCTCATTCGCCCGCGGTGTTCCGGAAGAGTTCCCGGTCAACACCGTGCTGAGGGGTTGGCAGGAAGTACTTCCCCTGATGAAGACCGGCGCTACCTGGCAGATATTTGTTCCGCCGGAACTGGCCTTTGGCGCCCGCGGCAACCCACCGGTTGGCCCCAACGAGGCCTTGATGTTCGATCTCAAGCTGGTCGAAATCGTCAAGTAAAGACCCGTTTAGACGGGGCCGGTCTGGGCCGGCCCCGTTTTTACTTCTTACACCCCTCTGATGAACCGATGGCGCAAATTGTTACTGGACGCGGTCGCACCGTTTGATTCCGGTGTGCGTGGTCTGCGCGTTAACGGTTACCGCATTGGCAACGAAGAGCAGTACCGGCCCAGCAAAACAGCGGCCGTGCTGGTTCCCTTCCTGGACCTGGATGAACCCGAGTTGGTGCTCACGCGTCGCGCAGAGCACCTGCCACACCATCCGGGCCAGGTGGCTTTTCCGGGGGGTGCCGCAGAAGCTGATGACATTTCAGCGGTGCAGACCGCCCTGCGCGAAGCCAATGAGGAGATTGGTTTGCCGATCGACGCCGTGCTGCCTATTGGTTTCCTGGACCGCATGGACACGGTTTCCGACTACCGTGTTTTGCCCGTCGTGGCATTCGTCAGGCCAACGGTGGAGTGGCTGATCAATGAGCGTGAAGTGAGCGAAGTATTTACCGTTCCTGCATCCATTGCGCTCAACCGCCAGTATTACGAGCCGGGCATTTACGAAAGCCACGGGCAAAAACACCAGGTCTGGTCGCTTGAATGGGAAGGACACGATATTTGGGGCGTTACGGCCGCCATGCTGATAAACCTGATCCAGAGGCTGGAGAAGGCCCGTGCCTAACCGCATTCTGGTCTCGCCCCATGAGTTGATGGAACTGATCGACGGTGGCGAGTGCGTCACTGTTGACTGCCGTTTCGATCTGAACAATACCGGAATGGGCCGCAAGGCCTGGTTGGAAGGTCACGTTCCAGGTGCTTTTTATGCGCACCTCGATGAAGACCTGTCGGGCCGTGTCGAACTCCACACGGGCCGGCATCCGCTACCCGGTATTGATGCATTTGCCCGTTTCCTCGCTTCGATCGGCTGGAGAGAGGGCAAGATGCTGGTTGCATACGATGATTCATCCAGCGTGTTTGCCGTCAGGTTGTGGTGGCTGATGCGCTACTTTGGCGAGCCGGCCGCCATTCTCGACGGTGGCTTTGCTGCCTGGAAAAATGCCGGTATGTATGTCGATACCTTTCCGATATCAGCGCCGCCCACGCCGGTGCCGGAGTTGGCTCCGTCCCGTTCCATGGCCCTGTCGACAGACAGAATCCAGGCTGGCCTGGGTTCATTGACGCTGATCGATGCGCGAGCCCCAGAACGATTTTCCGGGGAAGTCGAGCCCCTGGACAAGCGGGCCGGCCACATTCCCGGATCCCTGAACCGGCCGTTTGGCCTGAACCTGGATGAAGACGGCTGTTTCAAGAACCCCGAAACCCTGCGTGCAGAGTTCCAACAACTGATCTCAGGTTCTGCTTTGAAAAACGTGGTTCACACTTGCGGCTCCGGCGTCAGCGCATGCCACAACTTGTTCGCGATGGAACTGGCCGGTTTGAACGGTACCCGCCTGTATCCCGGTTCCTGGAGCCGCTGGATCATAAACCCGGACCGCCCCATCGAGCTGGGCCCGCCGTCCAACTAGCGTTTCTTCAACTTCTCCACCATCGCGGTGAGAATGGACCGGGTATCTTCCCGGAACCACATTTCCGTAAACGCTTCCGCTTCGCCTTCAAGACTGCGTTCAAAAAGAGCACGGATATCGGCACGGGCCTCTGCGCGCATTTTTTGCATGGCATGTGCGGGAAGCGCGAGCTGTCGCTTACACCATTCGAGCGCGCGTAGAACGGCCTGCTCCGGGTTTTCCGCCAACTCATCAACCAGTCCGATTTCGGCGGCGCGCTGCGCATCCATCAGCTCTCCGGCGACCAGGATACGTTCCGCCTGGTGGGCTCCGAGCAGGCGAACCAGCGTCCTGTGAACCGTCGAGGGAACCAGCAGGCCAACCTGTACCTCGTTCAGGCCGGTTTTATACGACCCGCCGGCCATGATCCGGTAGTCCCCGAATACGGCCAGCACCATGCCCCCGGCAGGCGCGTGACCGGTAAGGGCAAAAGCCGTGGGGATCGGCATCGTGGCAATCGTCTTGCAGGTTTGCAGGAAGCGCATTATCACGGAGTTGAATGCCGCGCGGTCCAGTTGCAGCAGTTCGGGGACGTCGAGCCCCGCCGAGAACATGCCCGGCAGTCCTGATAAGACGACCGCGGATGCCGATTCCGCGGCTTCGGTCAGTGCGGCGTCGAGGGCTTCAAACAGGGGCTTGTTCAGAGCGTTCGCCGGTGGCCGCGCCAGCCGGATTTCCCGAATGGGGCCGTGGTCGATCATATCCAGCATGCTATGCGTCTCATTCAGTTTCGGTTCATGCACGGAAGTCTAGACTCTGGGATGGGCAATTACAAAAGGACAGGGACCCATGCTGAAAGCCTACAAAACCCTTCTCGCCGGTGTGCTTGCTATCCTGTTCATGGGTCCCGCCCTGTCCTGAGCGCTATTGCTGCTCACCAGGTGTAGTGAGCGGTGTATACAATCACGGCTTCACCTTCCGGCGGCACGTTCACGTCGAACCCGATCCGGTGGCTGTTTTCCTTGTCCCAGCTGTGACTGACGTTTTCGATTTTCCAGTTGGCCATGCGGTACATGTTCTCCAGGACGGCCACGTCCACGGCTTTGTCCTTGTGGTTGCGCAGCCGGATTTCGAAAGTTTCCCAGAGGTTCCGGGTGCGCGTATCGATACGGAAATCGGTCTGCTTGCGCTCACCCACCACGTCAAAGGCATTGCCCATCTCGATCAACACTTCCTCGTTGCGCGGGGTATGGTCAATCACGTCTTCACCGATAAATTCCAGGCTGTCATCCGCCGGGTCCTGCTGCATGACGCGAATTCGGCCTGCGGGCAGGGGCATGCCGAGTTGGCGTGATTTCTCGTTTTTGAAGCGTAGGTAGACGTCGACTTCGCCTTGGCCGTAACGACCGTATTCCTGGTCCAGTTGCTGGTAGCCGTGGTAGCGCATGTTCATGGTGGGCGCGAAAACCAGTTCCTTTTCACACTTCACGCCGCGCGCCGTGGGAAACAGCTGCAGCTGCTTGGTCGAGTTGTTCGGCAGGTCGGCAGGACGGCCGAGGGTGTAAAGGTGGTACTCGAAAAACGCCTTTTCACTGAAGGAATCCGCTTCTTCAGCCATGGCCATCTTGTAAACCACGTTCCTCGTTTCGACCTTCGGCTTGGCGCGGTTGACGTCGCCCGCGATCAACTTGAGTTTGGCGTCCTCGAAACCCGCTCCCGACTGGTTGATGATGCTGACCCAGGCCGACAGGTCCATGGAGCATCCGCGTGATTCGTCGTAAATCACGTTGTAGTCAGCCCACCAGGTCATACCCTGGGTTTCATAGGCGATGCGGGTCTCCTGTGTCGTACCGGACGGGCTGTCCAACAGCCACTCAAGCGTTGGTTTGGTGATCAGGCCGCCCGGCAATTGTGAAAAACGGATATTGCCGTAGTGGCGGATGGCCTGCACGCTGCCGTCTTCGAGTTGCAAAGTCAGGCCGTCGCCTGCACCCAGCAGCGTGCCTTCGACCAGGTCCACCTGGTCGCCGCGGGGCAGTTCAACCGTGACCTGTTCGCCAAGGTAGCGTTGCAGCAACTTGGCCTGGCTAACCAGGTCGAACTGGAAGCTTTGTTCCAGTACACGCGTGGAAGGTTCATCGAGCGAGGAAAAAGTCACCGTGGTCGGATCGATCAGGGCGGCCACATCACTGATGCGCAGTGTATGCAGGCCTTTTTTCAAATCGTACCGCCGGTCGTGCCGGACGATGGCATAACCCGGCACCTGGCCCCCGAAACTGCGTCCCGCGGTGGGCCGGTACGTCTCCGGTGAGACGGCGCCGGGCTGCATGCGGGAGTAGATGGTGATGGAATCACCGCCGCCGCCCGGGGCGGCTGCCAAGGCTGAACTGAATCCGATTGCGCCAATGGCGATACCGCTGCGAACCTTATGCAGGATGCGATGTCGATTGCTTGTGCTATTTTTCATTGCTGTTCTCCATGTTTGCAATCGGGTAAACGCGGAAGGCGGCACAACGGGGTTAATACAATGAGAAAAAATATTCTTCGGATGTCCGTGCTCGGGCTGATCCTGCTGCTGATGGCAGCCTGTAAACCGGCCGCAATACCCACGGAACCGGTGTTTGAAAACGCCTGGATTCGTCAGGCGCCGCCAGGCATGAAGATGACGGCGGGTTTTGGCACCTTGCGCAACGTGACGGGCCAGGCGATGGATATCGAGTCATTCTCAAGCCCGATCCTGAGCAGTGTCAGCCTGCACCGGACCGAGGTGGTCGACGGCATCAGCAGCATGCACGAGGTCGATGTGTTTTCACTGGCGCCGGGATCGTCGCTGGTCATGGAGCCAGGTGGCTATCACCTGATGCTGTCGTTCCGGATGCAGCTCAGCCCGGCCAGACCGGTGCCGCTGCAGGTGCACACCACGGATGGCCGGACCTTCAGTTTCGAGGTTCCCGTCGAGCAGCGTTGATCCGGGTTTGATCAGGCGCTTTTCTTGGCCGGGGAGGTTTTCAGCATCCTGGCCAGGAACTGGCCCGTGTAGGAATGGGCCTCGGTGGCTACCTGCTCGGGCGTTCCCTGCGCAATGATTTCGCCGCCCTTGTCACCGCCCTCCGGCCCCAGGTCGATCACCCAGTCCGAGGTCTTGATCACGTCCAGGTTGTGTTCGATTACGACCACGGTATTGCCGTGGTCGCGCAGGCGATGGAGCACACCCAACAGGAGTTCGATGTCCTGGAAGTGCAGCCCGGTCGTTGGTTCGTCGAGAATATACAGCGTCTGGCCGGTATCCCGCTTGCTCAGTTCGCGGGAGAGCTTGACCCGCTGGGCCTCGCCGCCGGACAGCGTGGTCGCGCTCTGGCCGAGCGTGATATAGGACAGCCCGACATCGGTCATGGTCTGCAGCTTGCGGGCCACGGACGGCACCGGTTCGAAAAAGTCCAGGGCTTCTTCCACCGTCATTTGCAGCACGTCGTGGATGCTCTTGCCCTTGTACGTCACGCCCAGGGTTTCGCGGTTGTATCGCCGGCCCTTGCAGACATCGCAGGGTACGTAGATGTCCGGCAGGAAATGCATTTCCACGCGGATCATTCCATCACCCTGGCAGGCCTCGCAGCGGCCGCCTTTTACGTTGAAGCTGAAGCGTCCGGGTTTATATCCACGCGCCCTGGCTTCCTGGGTTCCGGCGAAGAGATCGCGGATCGGTGTGAACAACCCGGTGTAAGTGGCGGGGTTGGAACGCGGCGTGCGTCCGATAGGCGATTGGTCTATATCAACCACCTTGTCGAACATGTCCAGGTTCTCCACTGAGGCGAACGGGGCCGGTTGTGCCGCGCTGCCATACAACTCGCGTGCGGCGAGGCGGTGCAGGGTGTCGTTGATCAGGGTCGATTTGCCGGACCCGGAAACCCCGGTAACACAGACGAACAGGCCGGCGGGGACTTCCAGGGTGACGCTTTTCAGGTTATTACCGCTGGCGCCGATCAACTTGAGCATGCGCAAGCGGTTGACCGGTACGCGCGTCCTGGGCGTGGCGATTTCCCGCACACCGGAAAGGTACTGGCCGGTGACCGAGTCGGTGTCGGCCTGGAGCGCCTCGGGCGTCCCGGAAAAGATGATCCTTCCGCCATGCACACCGGCCCCGGGGCCGATATCCACCACGTGGTCAGCGCTGCGGATGGCTTCTTCGTCGTGTTCGACCACGATCACGGTATTGCCCAGGTCGCGTAGCCGGGTCAATGTGGACAGCAGGCGTTCGTTATCGCGCTGGTGCAGGCCGATTGAAGGCTCGTCCAGGATGTACATCACGCCGACCAGGCCGGCGCCGATCTGGCTCGCCAGCCGGATGCGCTGGGCTTCACCGCCGGACAGGGTGTCTGCCTTGCGGTCCAGTGTCAGGTAATCCAGGCCGACGTTGACCAGGAAATTCAGACGCTCGTGCACTTCTTTGACGATTTTTTTCGCGATTTCGCCGCGATTGCCTTGCAGCTCCAGGCCGTCAAAAAACTTCAGGCAGGCCTCGATCGGCCAGGCCGTGATGGTGGGCAGGTTGGTATCCGCCACGAACACGTGGCGGGCCTCGCGGTTCAGTCGCTGGCCTTCGCAGACCGTGCAGGATTTCTGCGAAATGTACTTGGAAAGTTCCTCGCGCACGATGCGTGAATCGGTCTCGCGATAGCGCCGTTCCAGGTTCGGAATAATGCCGGCAAAGGGGTGACGGCGTTTCTGTACGCCGCTGTCACCGAAGTACTGGAATTCGATGATTTCATCACCGCTGCCAAAAAGGACGATGTCCCGGACCTTTTTCGCCAAGTCTTCAAAAGGCGTGTCGACATCGAAGCCATAGTGCCGCGCCAGCGCCTGGATAATCTGGAAATAATAGGCATTGCGCCGGTCCCAGCCGCGAACCGCGCCCCCGGCCAGGCTGACGTGCGTGCTGCTGACGACGCGGTCCGGGTCAAAGAACTGGCTGACGCCGAGGCCGTCGCATTCCGGGCAGGCGCCGTTCGGGTTGTTGAAGCTGAACATGCGCGGCTCGAGTTCCTGCAGGCTGTAGTCACAGTAGGGGCAGGAATAGCGCGCGGAAAACAGTTTCTCCTCGAGGGCGCTGCTCTCGTCCATGGGTGAAACCAGCGCGACGCCGTCGGCCAGGGTAATGGCCGTTTCGAAGGATTCGGCTAGCCTCTGTTTCAGGTCTTCGCGGACCTTGATGCGGTCGATAACGACCTCGATGGTGTGTTTGCGCCTTAGTTCCAGCGCGGGCACTTCGTCCAGTTCGTAAACCACGCCGTCGACCCGGGCGCGCACGTAACCCTGGGCGCGCAGTTCGTCGAATAACTGCAGGTGCTCGCCCTTGCGGTTGCGCACGACCGGCGCCATCAGCATCAAGCGGCAGCCCTCGGGCATCGCCAGCACCTGGTCCACCATCTGGCTGATGGTCTGGGCCTTGAGCGGAATACCGTGGTCCGGGCAACAGGGCGTGCCGACACGTGCAAACAGCAGCCTCAGGTAATCGTAAATCTCGGTGATGGTGCCGACGGTGGACCTGGGATTATGGGACGTGGATTTCTGCTCGATCGAAATCGCCGGTGAAAGGCCTTCGATGTGATCCACGTCCGGCTTTTCCATCATCGACAGGAACTGGCGCGCATAGGCGGAGAGCGACTCCACGTAACGCCGTTGCCCCTCGGCGTAAATGGTATCGAATGCCAGCGATGACTTGCCGGAACCCGACAGGCCTGTGATGACGATCAACTTGTCCCTGGGCAGATCGATGTCGATATTGGCCAGGTTGTGGGTGCGGGCACCGCGTATAAGGATCTTGTCCATGAATGATTTTGGAGGCTGGAATCCGGTCCATCAAAACCATCTACTATACACCCCGAAGTAATTGAGCGGCAAAGACCAAACTGTAGTAGAATACGTCGCCCGCTACGGTTGACCGAAGCGAAAAAAGAAGCTAACATTCTCGCCCTTTTGTAGGGCCGTTTCCAACACGGAGCTGGAATCCAATGTACGCAGTATTCAAAACCGGTGGTAAGCAGTATCGCGCAGCGACCGGAGACATGTTGAAAGTCGAAAAAATCGAAGCCGAAAAAGGCGCTACGGTCGAGTTGGACCAGGTCCTTATGGTCGGCGAAGGCGAAGAAGTGAAGATCGGTGCACCTTACCTCGAAGGCGGCAAGGTCACGGCTACCGTGGTTGACCATGGCCGTCGCGAGAAGATCAAGATCATCAAGTTCAAACGCCGTAAACACCACCGTAAGCAGATGGGTCACCGCCAGTATTTCACCCAGATTGAAATCACCGGCATCGACGCCTGAACGCGAACCGAAACCAGGAGGAATGACTCATGGCACATAAAAAAGCAGGCGGTAGTACACGCAACGGCCGCGATTCGAACCCCAAGTACCTCGGCGTAAAGCGTTACGGCGGTGAGTCCGTGGTAGCGGGTAACATCATCGTTCGCCAGCGTGGTACGAAGTTCCATGCCGGTACCAACGTACGCGTCGGCAGGGATCACACGCTGTTCGCCACGGCTGACGGCACGGTCAAATTTGAACACAAGGGCTTGCCGAAGCGTAAATACGTCAGTATTGAAACTTCCTGATCCCGCGTTGAAATTCGAGAAAATGCCCCGCTCATTGCGGGGCATTTTTTTGCACCATCGAAAAGCCCCGGGAAAAGGGTGTACGCCGGCACTCCCTGGATATAGGATTGTCCCGGTACCCGCATGACCCCATCTCAAAGCTTATGAGCATCGCATCCGAACACCTGCTGGAAATCCGTGAACTGGTCAAGGATCACCTCGCGCACCTTGAAGACAGGGGGCTGACGCCTGAACGCCAGGAAGAGCTCAAACAGCAGGTGCGGGCGCGGTTTGAACAGGAAGACGCCGCCCTGGTGGCGCATTACTACACCGCCGACGTGGTGCAGGACCTGGCCGAGGAAACGGGCGGTATGGTGGGTGATTCACTCGAGATGGCGCGTTTTGGCAAAGAGCATCCGGGCAGGACACTGGTCGTGGCCGGTGTGAAATTCATGGGTGAGTCGGCCAAGATCCTGACGCCGCACAAGCGTGTGCTGATGCCCACCCTGGAGGCGACCTGTTCGCTGGATATCGGCTGCCCGATCGATGAGTTCGCACCCTTCTGTGACGAAAACCCCGATCGGACCGTGGTTGTTTATGCCAATACGTCGGCCGCGGTGAAGGCACGGGCCGACTGGGTTGTGACATCCAGTATCGCGACAGAGGTGGTGAGCCACCTGCATGCCAAGGGCGAGAAAATCCTGTTTGCGCCTGACCGTCACCTGGGCGCCTATATCAGCACCGTGACGGGTGCTGATATGCTGATATGGGATGGCGCCTGCGTGGTGCACGAAGAATTCAAGGCCGATGGTATCCGGCATACAAGAGAAGAACACCCTGAAGCAGCGGTCCTGGTTCACCCCGAATCACCGGCTGCCGTGATCGAAGAGGCCGACATGGTCGGTTCGACCACGCAGATCATCAACGCCGCCAGGTCGATGCCCAACCCCAGTTTCATCGTTGCCACGGACCAGGGCATTTTCCACTACATGCAAAGGGAGGTGCCCGACAAGGAGCTGATCATCGCCCCGACGGCCGGCAAGGGCGCGACCTGTTACAGCTGCGCCAATTGCCCCTGGATGGCGATGAACGAACTGGAGGCCCTGGCCGAGGTCTTCGACCGTGACGACAACGAGGTTTTTGTCGACGAGGCCCTGGGCGAACTCGCCATGGTCCCCCTTCGGCGCATGATCGAATTCAAAAACACCCTGTAGGAACGAGCCTTTCCCGCGATTGTAGTTTCGGGGTACCAAACCCGGTCGCGGTTCCGTATACCCCTTTTCAGGGCACACGCACGACGGCACTCAACAGGCTCTTCTTTGCCTACGCGCAACGGCGCTCAGCAGGATCTTCTTTCAGCTGCGCTGAAAACCGTTCCTGCCTCGCTGCCTGCGCTGCAACACCAAACCTGTTTCGTTGCCTGTGCTCAAGCCATCCCTGGCCGCTCGTCGGGCTGTTCCCGACATCCGATGGCCCTGAAAAGGGGTATACGGAACCACGGCCTGGACTCAGGGAGAAACTGTGAGTGCATTTCCTTGCGCAAGAAGAATTTGGGTGGTTGCCCAGTCGGCGTGCCCGAAATCATGTTTTGAACTCTAGGGACGGCAGTCTGCCCAGGTTATTTCCCGATAGCAGTATTCCCAGAAGCGTTGTCTGGCTGCATCACCGCGTCAACCACGCCGAGACGTTGCAGTGCGCTTTCGTTCAAAAGGTGCCGGATACATTTTCCGTCAATAAATGTATCCGGCCCCCTTTTTTCAGGGACAGGCGTTGGCCGCCGTCACCCTCACGATATCGTATTGGAAGGTCTCGAAACCCAGGCCGGCCGCCAGCATGAAGGCATTTGGCCGAATGATCACGTGACCGGACCCACAGCTCGAGAATTCGAATTCCAGTTCGCCCCAGTCCGTCCTGATGACATCATTGAGATCGAACATCGTGCCGAAAGCAGCGCCCTCGGTGACCTGCATCGGGGTGGTCACGCCATTGCCCGCCGCGAGCTCGTTTCCGATCATCCAGACCTGGTTGCCCAGGCCGTCGTAGGTGTAATAGGTGGCGACCACCATCCAGCCGCCGCCAATCGCTGGCGCCACGTCGATCAGGAATCCTTCTCCGTTGCGGTCCGGGTTGTACCAGGTTCCGCTGATGCCGCCGGTGATGACGAAAGTGGCTTCGTCCAGTTCCTGCAGGTAGAGCATCAGGTCGATCATGTCCTGAGAATCCGGCGTTCCGGCCATGGATCGTGTCATGACGGTACCGGGTATGCCCCAGCGGGCTTTGTGCGCCAATTCGCTGTAGCTGCCATCGCTGCCCATGAACACCAGGATGCCGCCCGCCGGCAAGCCGTTGTTGACGCCCTGGTGGTCCTGTTCCGGCTCGCCGTGGCATTGCCTGCAGTTTTCAACGTAAAACGT
>JAZBOH010000120.1:0-4125 GCA_036351055.1 Lysobacterales bacterium | reverse complement strand
TCATATGAGCCGCTGTCACCTTTAGCTGCTGAAATCTTACCATTTTTAATGGCTCTTTGGATTGTTGTCTTGTTCTTTCCGGTGGCCTTCGCAACACGGTTTAGCGCAGCTTTTCTTGCTTGTTGCAGTAAGCCACAAAAGCAGCCCCTGCACTCTTTGGCGGATTGCCTTTGGCCGTTTCGCTCTTGGCGAACGCCAGCCAGTCAGAACGAAGGGCGTAGTAGTCCCGGCCCTTGTCCCTGGCGATGCCACGCGCCTTGTCCTCTGCCCATTCTGGCAATCGGATTTCGGGTGAAAGGTCGCTCTGCGGCGAACGCGGGCGGAAGATCACCAGATCCTCTGTGGTCAGCTCCATGCGATAGAACGGCGTGTGATCGTCTTCGATGATTTGGCGGATGTTCAGCCGGAACTTCTTCAGGGGGGCGTTGCTGCCGGTCTTTTCCTGAAGCTTGGCGAGGCCGATGTGCCATTTTGACTGGCTACCGCAGTGCTTGCGGCCGATCTCATACAGGCGGCGTTCCAGCGGGCGGCGCAGGCGGAAATAGTCGTTCGAGATCGTTATGACATCGTTGGCCTCAATCGCCCGCATAAACCAGTCAGACAGGACGACTTCACAATAATCGAGCCGCCATATCCCTTCTTCCTGCATGACGAATCCTGCCTCGTCCACGAGGCTGAAAATCCGGACTTCACGCTTGCCGCCTGTGCGGATCGTCGTGGTGAACTGTGTCCCCTGTAGCCGTTTGAAGGCTTGCTCCAGCCGCTTGTAGTGGTTGCCCCCAATGGGGCGGTTTGTGGATATCGACAGCTCGCGGGCGCTGAACCGGACGCGCTTCCCGATCTTCTCGCCCCGGTTCTTCATGTGCATCAACTGGCTGATGCAGAAGATCAGAATATCCTTGTCCTTGATGGTGGGAAGGCCAAGGCCGGAGGGGACAATTTCCAGCCTGTTTTCGCCGTTCTGGTAAACCAGATGCCGCATGTCCGGCTTGGTCGCCAGGGAGAACAGGGGGTGCTCCATCGAGGCGGTGTCGTCCTTAGGGACAACATCCGCGATATCGAGGATGAAGAAGTCTTTCTGGGGGTGTCTATCGGGAAGCAAAGGCATGCTCACAGGCTACGGGAAATTTGACCCATCAGGAACCCCAAATTTGACCTATCAGGAACCGCGCGGGGTTCGCACTATCGGGAACCAAAGTTTGACCCATCAGGAACCCCCGAGAGGCTATTTTTCGTTTGACCCTTTCGGAACCAGAATTTGACCCTTTCGGAACCCACGTTTGACCCTTTCGGAACCCTGTGGATAGTTTCCTTTTATGGTATCAGTGAGTTAAGGGCGATTTTTGGCCCCGTAACATACTCCGTAGGTAACACTATTAACACTAGGCGTTGCCTGTGGATTATTCGCCGATCTGGAACACACAGAACTTGCCGTTCTGCTGATCAGCGATGAAGCCATCCTGCCGGGTGCAGGCCCAATCCAGCCCCATGAGCTGGACGCTATCCGCAAAATCCCGGCCCAGGTAGTAATCGAACACCACCAATGAGACCAAAGCGCCCGTGGCAAGCCCTGTAAGGGCTGAGAAAGCCATCAGGAGCCAGACGTTGCGCCTACGGGCCAGAACCGTGCTTGAGGCCGCTCTACGGGCCTCTGAGAGGCTGCGCACGGCATCATCAACCTTCCCCTGCATCTCACGGGCCGTCTGATCCAGAGAATAGGCCAGACGGGACGCGCCTTCCCTGCCCCCTTGTGAGGCTGCATTCTGGACCCCCGCGATTTTTTCCGCGTTGTCCTCCAGTGCGGCTTGCAGGTGCTTGAGGCGTTCTTCCGTGATCTGGCGCTTCTTCACATCGGCGATCTCGACCCGCAGCAGGGTAAGGGTATCGGTCAGGGTCTTGATGGGGTCGTTGCTCATGCTTGGTCGTCTCCGATGAATTTCCGCAGCTCATCCAGCAGGGGTTCCGCGTCCTGTTTGTCCACTTCCCGTGTCAGCGAGGTTTCCAACAACCGGACCAGATAGCGGGCCAGCTTTTTGTCTTTGAAGGCCGCAGGGATGATCGTCGCGCCGACGATGATCTTTCGGCGGGTGTCTTTTGTCCGCTTCTTGGTTTTGAGCCTCTGGACCCTGTTTTCGGCCTCGGCGATTTGCTGGTCGATGGTTCGGGGCATCAGAGTTGCGAGGTCCTGTTCTGGGTGCTACGGTAGAAACACTTTAAGTGCTCACTTATACATTGCCAAGGCAATGTGTGAGGTCTCAACGGGGTAAACCCCAAGGCGACGCCATTCCCCCTTGCCGCTTGCGGCAACATGGGGCGGCGCTTCGCCCGCCCCAAACCCCACCAGACCAGGGCAATGCCCTGGACCAACCGCACAGGCTCACCCGCTCCGATGGCGATCTATCATTTCTCCGCAAAGATGATCTCCCGCAGCACGGGGCGCAGTGCCGTTGCCGCAGCCGCCTACCGGACAGCCGAGCGCATCGAGGACCACCGCCAAGGGTTGGAGCATGATTACTCCAACCGCACCGGCGTCCTGCATACCGAGATCCTCGCCCCTGACGGCACACCCGAAGCCCTGAGAGACCGGGCCACGTTGTGGAACGCCGTCGAGGCCGTGGAGCGGCGCAAGGACGCCCAGCTTGCCCGCGAGGTGACGGTCGCCCTGCCCCACGAGCTGACGGATGCACAACGGACCTCTCTGGTGCGGTCCTTCGTGCAATCCGCCTTTGTCGATCGGGGCATGATTGCGGACGTGGCTTTGCATGCCCCCGGAAGGGAGGGGGATGAGCGCAACCACCACGCCCATATCATGCTGACCACCCGTTCCATCGGCGCAGACGGCTTTGAGGGCAAAGACCGCTCATGGAACAGCAAGGAGCTGCTGGAGGATTGGCGCGAGAGCTGGGCCGATCATGCCAACGCCTATCTGCGCGAGATCGAGGTCGGGCGCGAGATCGACCACCGCAGCCTTGAGGCACAGCGCGAAGAAAAGCTGGACCTCAAGGAGCGGGCGCTTGAGCGGGGCGACACCAAGGCCGCCCACGAGCTGGAGATCGAGGCCGTGGAGCTGGACCGCGATCCCCTGCCGGATATTGGCTGGAAGGCGTGGGGCATGGAGCGGCGCGGTATCCAGACGACCGCAGGCGATCTATGGCGTGAAGCCCGTGGCCGGCTGGAACAGGTCCGCGAAGTGGTGTCCGGTCTGCGCGAGCGTTTTGCAGAGACCTATGCCCGTGTGCGGGAGGTGGCCGAGCATTCCCTGAACGGGTTGGCCGAGGCGTTGCGTGGCGCGGATTTCTCGACGCTTGAGGCCGCGCATGAGCAGGTCAGGGAGCGGGACAGGGAGGCAGAACGCAGCATCGAGCAGGACCGCGATATCAGTCGTGAAAGAGATGATGGGTTCAGCTTGTGAACACCTAAAGCGGCGGCTGAAAACTCTGGCCTTCCATGCTTAGGTGGTTTTCGGCTAAACTAGCTGAAAACCGGTAGGAAGTCCGTCTCCGACCTCCTGTATAAGGCAGAGCAGAACCATGGTAAAACTATCTTTGAATAAGGCTGCAAAGGAGGCTGGGGTTGCCAAGTCTACCTTGCTGGATGCCTTGATTTCTGGGCGAATGAGCGCAGAAAAGAACGAAAAGGGGCATTGGGAAATCGACCCTTCTGAGCTTTTCAGGGTGTTCTCTAAAACCAGTTCTGCCGAACGTGAAAAACCGTTTCCGACCCCATCGGAAAACCATCAAAAAACCACCCAAAACAGCGCTTTGGAGATCGAAGTTAAGATGCTCCGAGAGCAGATCGAGCGGATGGACTCGGAACGGGATCGCGAGCGTTCTCAACTCACCGACCAGATCGAGGCATTGAAAGAGCAGGCTGAGCGTCAGAGCGCCGATCATAGGCAGGCTTTGGCTGCGTTGACTGATCAGCGCGAGAAGGTCGCGCAGCAACCCAAGCGCGGCCTTTGGGCGCGCATGCTGGGGTAAGGTTGCGCCGCAAACGCTTACTTTGCCATAATTTCTTGCCTTATAGAGGACGAATCGTTCTCACATCGATATCACGATCCGAAATCGAAGATCGTGAGGACGTTATGGATGCAGAAGAGTTCGAGGCAATACTGACAGAGGTTTC
>JAZBOH010000119.1:0-2678 GCA_036351055.1 Lysobacterales bacterium | reverse complement strand
TACCGTCCGCCACCGAGCGCAGTACATTGGTCTCCAGGCACTTGAGGGATTCGATCACCGGCCGGAACAACAGGCGATCTTTCATATCCTGTTCGCTGACCTGGACATCCGGCTTGTGATAGATGTCGTACAGTGGTGGCCATATACTCTTGCTGCCGTCTGGGGCGTACTCGTAAAAACCGCCGCCATGGTGCCGGCCGCCACGACCGTGCTTGACGACCATGGTATCGATCACCGACCTGACTATGGTGCCGTCGCCCCACTTGTCCAGTACGCCCATCTCCTTCCAGGCTTCCTGCGCCTTGCGACTCAATTCGAGACTCACCTCGTCATACACAGCCAGCGGCCCCACCGGCATACCGATCGCCTTGCCCATTGCATCGATCTGCACCGGGTGCGCGCCCTCATTCAACAGTCGAACACCTTCATCCAGGTAAGTGCCGAAGGTGCGGGACGTAAAGAACCCCATTGAATCGTTGACGACAATCGGCGTCTTGCGAATCTGCCTGCTGTAGTCGAAGGCCCGGGCCAGTGCCTGATCGGAAGTCTTCTCGCCGCATATGATCTCGACCAGCGGCATTTTGTCCACCGGCGAGAAGAAGTGAATGCCGATGAAGTTTTCCGGCTTCTCGCTGGCCTGGGCCAGTTCGGTTATAGGCAGGGTCGACGTATTGGAACCCCAGATACCGTCTTTGGCCAGGTAGCCCTCTGTCGCCTTCGTAATCTTGTGCTTGAGGTCCATGTTCTCGAATACCGCCTCGATGATCAGGTCACAGCCCTGTAAATCCGCATCGCTGGCTGTCGGCTTGATCCGTTCAAGTACACGGTTTTTCCCGTCTTCCGTCATCCGTCCCCGGGTGACCTGCTTCTCCAGCAGTTTTTCCGAGTAGGCCTTGCCCTTCCCGGCCGCCTCCTCGGAAATATCCTTGAGCACCACCTCGATACCCGCCATGGCGGACACGTAGGCGATACCCTGGCCCATCATGCCCGCACCCAGTACGCCCACTTTTTTAGTGGTGTAGGGGTCGATGTCCCGGGGCCGGCTGGCGCCGCCGTTGACCTTGTTCATGCCGAAGAAAAAGGTGGAGATCATGTTCTTGGCCTGGGGTGTGACCGCCAGGTAGGTCAGCCCGCGCGACTCTACCTCCAGCGCGGAATCGAAATCCAGGCGCGCGGCCTCGACAGCGCAATCCAGGATTTTTTCAGGTGCGGGCAACAGGCCCCGGGTTTTCTGCCGCAACATCGCCGGAGCCGCCATGATCAGCTGGGCCAGCTGCGGAGAGCTGGCATTACCGCCCGGCAAACGAAAGCCCCTGGTATCCCAGGGTTGAACGGCCGCATCCTCACTGTCCCTGTTCGCCAGAATCCAGGCCTTTGCCCGGGGGATCAGTTCAGCCACACTGGCCACTGTCTCGTGAATCATTCCCTCGGCCAGGGCTGTCCGGGGTGCCACCCGCTTGCCTTCGAGCAGGAAGGGCAATGCTTTTTCCAGTCCCAGCAGGTTGACCATGCGCACCACCCCGCCGCCGCCGGGAAGCAGGCCCAGGCTGACTTCCGGCAGGCCGAGCTGGACCGACTTGTCATCCCACGCAATGCGGTGGTTGCAGCACAGGCAGAGTTCAAAGCCGCCACCAAGGGCGGCGCCATTGATCGCCGCGACCACCGGCACCGGCAGTTTTTCCAGCCGGCGCAGGTTGTGCTTGGTCAACCGCAGCATGTCCATGAACGCCGCTTCGTTTCCCTTCTCTGCCGCCAGCAACTCGTTCAGGTCGCCGCCGGCGAAAAACACCTTCTTGGCAGAGGCAAAAATGACCCCGGTAAGCCCCTCTTCCGCCTCCAGCCGGTCCAGGGTCTCCGCCATGGCCTGACGGTACTCTTCATTCATCGCGTTTACCGGACCGGTCATGTCCATGGTGACCGTTACGATACCGTCCGCGTCTTTTTCGTACTTGAATACACTCATGATAGGTTCCTGATTCATCAATTCCGTGGGGCGCTAGACACGCTCGATAATGGTGGAGATGCCCATGCCGCCGCCGACACACAGGGACAACATTCCTCGCCTCAGGTCGCGGCGCTCCAGTTCGTCGAGCATGGTGCTGACCAGCATGGCGCCGGTCGCCCCCAGCGGGTGTCCCATCGCGATCGCGCCGCCGTTGACGTTGGTAACCGCGTGCTCTATGCCCAGGTCTTTCATATAGCGCAGGGCAACGGCCGCGAAGGCCTCGTTGATCTCCCACAGATCGATATCGGCGACCTGCAACCCGGCCTTGTCCAGGCACTTCTTCGCGGCTGGCCCGGGGCCGATGAGCATGATGGTGGGGTCGGTGGACAGGATCGCCGTGGCGACGATCCGGGCACGCGGCGTGAGGCCGAGATCCCTGCCCGCTTTTTCACTGCCAATCAGCACCGCGCTGGCACCATCGACGATACCGGATGAGTTGCCAGGGGTGTGCACATGATTGATTTTGTCCAGCGTGGTGTAACGGGACAGGATGACGTCGTCGAAACCGAACTGCCCGACGACCCCAAACGAGGGCTTCAGCGCTGCCAGCCCTTCCATCGTGGTGCCGGGCTTGATGAAATCGTCCTTTTCCAGCACGGTCAGCCCGTTGTAGTCCTTTACCGGCACCACGGACCTGTCGAAATAGCCGCTGTCGCGGGCGTGGGCCGCACGC
>JAZBOH010000118.1:0-15852 GCA_036351055.1 Lysobacterales bacterium | reverse complement strand
AGGTGTAGAGAATCGTGTCGCCGGTGCCAAAGAACTTTGAAATCGTCGCTTCCAGTTTCTTGTGCAGGTCCTGGGTGCCGCAGATAAAGCGTACCGAGGCCAGGCCGAAACCGTATTCGTCCAGCGCCTGGTGCGCCGCGGCGATCACTTCCTTGTTGTCCGCCAGGCCGAGATAATTGTTGGCGCAGAAATTCAGCACCTCGCTGCCATCCTGGACCCTGATCTCGACGTTCTGCGGCGTGGTGATAATGCGTTCGGTTTTGTACAGGCCCGCCTCGCGAATCTCTTCGAGGGTGTCTTCGATACGGTTTTTGAAAGTCATGCCGATTCCCCAGGTTCTAGGATGAGCGTAGCTTACCAGCCCCGGTGGGCTGGCAAGCTGCGTCAGGTCATTCTTGTTTGACCCCGGAGATCGTTAAGCCGGCAATCAGAACCTGGCGCGAACGCCAAAAACGAAGTTCCGGCCGATCTGCGGCGCCTGGTCTTTGAGGTAGGACGTGCTGTTGCGGATGTCCTCGTCCAGCAGGTTATGGCCCTTCAGGAACAGGTCCCAGTCGGAACCTTCTAAGAACGGCATCCGCCAACTGAACTCGGCGTTCAGCAGGTCATAACCTGGTGTGGGTGTCTCGTAGTCCGCGACGTTGCTGTGGTCGTCGGCATGGATCCAGGTCAGGTTGGCGCGCCAGTCATTCAGGTGCCAGTCCACGCCGCCGCCGATACGCATGGGCGGCATCAGGGGAACGTTGTGGCCGTCGTCGAGTTCTCCGTCGACATAATCGAACAATCCGAATACCCACCAGTGTCCGCTGTCGTAGTGCCCGATGTCGTAGCGAAGTTCGAGTTCGGCGCCGATAAAGTCGGCGTCCTGCTGCGACCAGAACCGCATTGGCAGCCCGTCCTCTTCCTCGCCTGTGTCCACCTGGTAGATGAAGTCGTCGAAGCGGTCGGCGTAAACGACCAGGGAGCCGCTCAGGCGTTCACCATGCATCCGGTAGGCCATCTCACCGTGCAGGTTACTCTCTTCACTCAGCATCGGATCGCCGACCTCGAAAGTCTGGCTGGCGATATGTGGCCCGAAGGCGAACAGTTCCGCGGTGGTTGGTGCCCGTTCGGCACGGGATAGGTTGAAGCTCAGGTGGCCGGCTTCATTGACGTGCCAGATGGCGCCGAAAGATACCGAGAGGGGGGTGAAGCCGCGATCGACCGAGCCTTCCTCGTGCTCGTCTTCGTGTTCCTCCTCCTCGTGGTGGTCGTGCGATAACAGTTCCAGGGCGGTAACGTCCACGTCCTCGTAGCGCAGGCCCAGGTCGAGTTGCCAGTTATCGAATTCGGCGCTTTCGACCCAGAACAGGGCCCCGGTCTCGGAATTGGATTGAGGCACGTAGGCTTCGGCGCCGACCGCATCGAAATCGACGTCGGTGTATTGAAGTCCGAAGGCGCCCGACCAGCGGTTCCAGGGGTTGTGTCGCAGTTCCAGCCGAATGTCGTCCGTATCGCTGTCGAAAACGGTGCCAACCTCATCGCCCTCGAACTCGGTATGCGTGTAGTCGGTATTGACAAAGCGGAAACTGAGTTGCTCGAAGCCGCCAAACGGGTTCGTGCCGATGACTTCGGCGTCCCAGCGCTGGGACTCCAGTCCGACGGTGACCAGTTCTTCCCCTTCCTCGAGCCCTACTTCGTGCTCGTCTTCGTACTCGTCTTCGTACTCGTCTTCGTACTCGTCATCTTCGTGATGATGGTGGAGTGCGCCGGGGATGCCGTAATCACTGTTGTAGTCGGTCCAGGAGAGGCCTATCCGCCACCGGTCGCCGATCCAGCTCGCGCCGAGCGAGCCGCCTTCATTGTCGAGGAAGCTGTTTTCTAGGATGCCGCTCGGAGATTCCTCGTGCTCTTCATGATCGTCGTGCTCGTCGTGTTCGTCCTCTGGGTAGAGCTCGGCCGCCCCGGGGATCTCGTAATCATCCGTGCGCCGGTAGAATCCGTCCGCGTGGAAGGCAAAGTTGCCGGTTCCAAGATCGATTCGGCCGGCTGCGAACCGCTGGTCGGCCGCAGAATCGATCTGCGCCATCGCACGGGCGTCAAATCCGTCCTCTGGAACTTCCTCGGGAATGGAGTTCGAGACGATATTCACGACTCCGCCAATGGCTCCGGACCCATAGAGCAGGGTGCTGGGGCCGCGCAGAATTTCGATCTGGTCGGCCAGGAAGGGTTCGGTCGCCACCAAGTGGTCCTGGCTGACGGCCGAGGCGTCGCTGGCGGACATGTTGTTGCTCAGAATGCCCACGCGTTGTCCCTGCAAGCCGCGAATGACCGGGCGGCCGACATTCTGGCCAAAGCTGGCGTTCGCCAAACCCGCCTGGCGGGTCAGGGTCTCGCCGATATTGTTCGAAAGCTCCCGGTACAGGGCTTCGTCGCGCAATACAGTCGCAGACTGGGAAAGCTCGTCCAGGCTGCGGCGCAAGGGCGTCGCCCGGACTACGACTTCCTCGATTTCGTCATGTGCGTGGTGGGGGCTGTGGCTGTGGTCGTCAGCATTATGCTGCTGTGCCTCGACGACAGCCGTGCCGCTTATGCCGGCAATACAGGAGCACGCCAGTGCGGCGCGTCTATAAAAACGGATTTTCATTGTGTTGTCTCTCTCGGATTGGGTGGATACTTCAGCGGCCGTCAAGCAGTACGGCATGCTTCGGATTGATCAATCAGGAGAGTGGCGGTGCCCTCGCGCTGGGGCGGCGGTCTTCGGCAAAGGGAATGGTGTGGTTCCGGCAGGCTGGAACCGTTCGTTGCAGCGGAATCTCGACTTCCGCGCCATCGGAGTCCACGATGGCGTCGCCGCCGTGGCCGGTGACCGAACAGATACTGCAAAAGCCGCTATTCCCGTCCAGGACATGGTCGACCGAATGGGCATGGCTTAGGGCCTGCACGGTAAACAGCAGGACCAGCAGGACAGCCTTGAGTATAGCTTTCGACCGGGTATTCATCGTCTTACCAGTCTATTCACCTTGACCGGTGCTGTCCATGATTGAAGGTGTCTTAGCGGGATGGCGTTGCGAGCTGTTCGGCGATGTTCGACAGGGCTTCCGAGGCCGGGGCGCGGATACATTGCACCGCGTACTGGCTGAGCGGTGTTTCGTGCGGGTTGATTTCCACCATGGGTGCGCCATTTTGCAGCGCGATCAGCGGCAGGTCGGCGGCCGGGTGCACCAGTGACGTGGTACCCACGGAAAAACAGAATTCGCAGCGCCTGGCGGCGGCTGTCGCCCGGTCGATGACCTCCTGCGGTAAAACCTCGCCAAACCAGACCACGTCGGGCCTGGCCAGGCCGTTTCTCACGAATGGAGAGGGCGGCGGCTGTCCCTCTGAATCTTTGAGCCATTCGCTGCTGATCGGCCGATGCGTGACGCTGCATTTCGACCGCGTGATATTGCCATGCAATTCAAGTACACCTTTCGACCCGGCCATCTGGTGGAGTCCGTCGACGTTTTGCGTGACAACGGTCAGCAGGTGCAGAAAAGAAGCCATGCGGACCAGGGCGTAGTGGCCGTCGTGCGGCGCTGCGGCGCGCACGGTCCGGCGCCGTTCCTCGTACCATTTCCAGACCCGTGCCGGGTCTTTTCGGAATGCCTCGGGTGTTGCCAGGTCTTCCGGCCTGTAGCTGGCCCACATGCCGGTCTGGGCGTCGCGGAACGTGGGAATTCCGCTTTCCGCGGACATACCGGCGCCGGTCAGCACCATGACGCGCCGGGCCTTCAGCAGTTGTTCAAGCAGTTCTTCCTGCAACAGATTTTCCATTTCAGAGCTCTTTTTCAGGTGCCTGTTTTCGTGGCGGTGGCGCAACCATCGGTGTATTCTACGCGGTTCCTTTTAACGGCGTTAAAAAGTGATGAAAGGCAAGCTTTACATCAAGACACACGGTTGCCAGATGAACGAGTACGACTCGGGCAAGATGGCTGACGTACTGGCGGAATCCCATGGCCTGGAACTGACGGAACGGGAAGAGGAGGCGGATGTCATCCTGATCAACACCTGCTCGATCCGCGAAAAAGCCCAGGAAAAAGTATTTTCACAGCTGGGCCGCTGGAAGAAACTGAAAAAAGACAACCCCCGCCTGGTGATTGGCGTCGGTGGTTGCGTGGCCAGCCAGGAAGGTGAAGCCATCATCAGGCGCGCGCCCATCGTGGACATGGTGTTCGGCCCCCAGACCCTGCACCGCCTGCCATCCATGCTGGACGAGGTTCGTGACGCGGGTTCGCACCCGGTGGATGTGTCTTTCCCCGAGGTTGAAAAGTTTGACAACCTGCCGGAGCCCGGCGCCCAGGGCGGCTCGGCCTTTGTTTCCGTAATGGAAGGCTGCAGCAAGTACTGCACCTACTGCGTGGTGCCCTATACCCGCGGCGAAGAGATCAGCCGGCCCTTCGATGACGTGATCGCCGAGTGCGCCACCCTGGCCGGGAAAGGCGTCAAGGAAATCAACCTGCTCGGGCAGAACGTCAATGCCTACCGTGGCCCGATGCATGACGGCACGGTTGCCGACCTCGCCCTGTTGATTCATTACGTTTCTGCGATAGAGGGCGTGCAACGCATTCGCTTTACCACATCGCACCCGGTGGAATTCTCGCAGAGCCTGATCGACGCCTATGGCGAGGTGCCCAAGCTGGCGAATTACCTTCACCTGCCGGTTCAGAGCGGTTCCGACCGCGTACTGTCACTGATGAAACGCGGGCACACGGCGCTCGAATACAAGCAGAAAATTCGCCGCCTGCGTGAGAAGCGGCCGGATATCAGCCTTTCTTCCGACTTTATCGTCGGTTTTCCCGGGGAAACGGACAAAGATTTCGAAGATACGATGAAGTTGATTCGGGACCTGGATTTTGACCAGAGTTTCAGCTTCATCTTCTCGGCCCGCCCAGGCACCCCGGCGGCAAGCCTGCCCGATGAGTTGCCGCTCGAGGTCAAGAAAGAGCGCCTGCAGCGCTTGCAAGCACAGATCAGCAGCCAGGCTGCACGCATCAGCCGGGCGATGCTGGGCACCACGCAGCGAATCCTGGTGGAGGGCACCAGCAAGAAAAGCCAGGCACAGCTCTCGGGGCGCACCGAGAATAACCGCGTGGTAAATTTTGACGGACACCCCAGGTTGGTGGGCAGCTTCGTCGATGTAATAATCACCGATGCCCTCAATAACTCGCTGCGTGGGCGGGTCGTTACGGAGGCGGCATGAGCAAACGGTTGACCCTGGAACTGGAACCTGCGGATACCTTGCGTCTGGCGAACCTGTGCGGACAGTTCGACCAGCACTTGAAGCAAATTGAAACGCGCGTGGGTGTCGAAATTTTCTGCCGTGGCAACCTGTTCACCGTGCAGGGAACTGAGCGTGGCGCGCGCGCCGCGCGGCGCTTGCTGCAGAACCTGTACCGCCTGTCGGAAGACGAGGTGCTGACCCCGGAACTGATCAACCTGCACCTGCAGGAGTCGGGTATCGCGGAACTCGGGGAGATGGGCGGTGACGCCGACCCGCGCGACGAAGTGGTGGTCAAGACCCGGCGTGGCACGGTGCGCGGCCGCGGCCCGAACCAGAAAAACTACCTGCGCAATATCGTCAGTCATGCGGTCAATTTCGGCGTAGGGCCGGCGGGAACGGGCAAAACCTATCTTGCAGTAGCCTGTGCGGTCGCCGCCCTGCAGGACGACTCCGTGCAGCGGATCGTGCTGGTCCGGCCCGCCGTGGAAGCCGGCGAACGCCTTGGTTTTTTGCCGGGTGACATGGCCCAGAAAGTGGACCCTTACCTGCGTCCCCTGTACGACGCGCTGTATGAAATGATGGGGTTTGAGCGGGTTTCAACACTTATCGAGCGCAATGTCATCGAGGTCGCGCCGCTGGCCTTCATGCGTGGTCGTAGCCTGAACGACTCTTTTATTATCTGTGACGAGGCCCAGAACACGACCCGTGAACAGATGAAGATGTTCCTGACACGAATCGGCTTCGGTTCCACGGCCGTTGTCACCGGTGACATCACGCAGGTCGACCTGCCACGAAAAGAGGCCTCCGGGCTCAAGCATGCGCTGCAGATCCTGCAAGACGTTAAGGGTGTCAGCGTGAGTTACTTCAATCCCCGGGACGTGGTGCGCCACCCGATGGTGCAGCATATCGTCGAGGCCTACGAGCGTGAAAAAGAGGATGGAGATGGCGCTTGAGCTTGATCTCCAATTGACGGGCGAATGGGCACACTTGCCCGCGCCCGAAGAATTCGAGGCCTGGCTGAAATCAGCCCTGGAGCCCGGCAGCAGCATCGAACTGACCGTTCGCGTGGTCGGCCGGGATGAGAGCAGGGAGCTGAACAGGACTTTCCGTGGCAAGGATTCCGCGACCAACGTGCTGTCTTTCCCCGTTGAAATCCCCGAGGGTATCGATCTGCCGTTACTCGGCGATATCGTGATCTGTGCCCCGCTGGTGGCGGAAGAAGCGGCAGCGCAAGGTAAGGCGGCGCGTGACCACTGGGCCCACCTGACGATCCACGGGCTGTTACACCTGTTGGGTTACGATCACCAGGACGATGACGGGGCAGAAGAGATGGAGTCGCTCGAAATTTCACTGCTCGAATCACTGGGTATCACCAACCCTTACGGCTGACTGGGGCCGGGGCAAACCAACGGTTTGATAAAAAAACACTGGAATAGCTGTTCCCGCGGCCCTATATTCGGTGTGACGCAATTGGCGCCGCGAATGTCACCAACATGAACGAAGACCAATCGGGCAACGGTTCCGGCAAGAAAACCTGGGTTGAAAAGATCGGCCAGGCCTTTTCGCAACAGCCCCGGAACCGCGATGACTTACTCGAAGTTCTCAAAGAAGCCTGTGTGGACGGCATCGTCGATGCCGATGCGCTGGCCATGATGGAAGGTGCAGTAGAAGTTTCCGAGACCCAGGTGCGCGACGCGATGATTCCCCGTTCGCAGATGGTCGTCGTTCATGCCGATTCACCACTTGAAGAATTTCTGCCCCAAATCGTTGAGTCCGGCCACTCGCGCTTCCCCGTGATTGGCGAGGACAAGGACGAGGTGGTGGGTATCCTGCTTGCCAAGGACCTGTTGCCGCATGTCGCGCCGGGAGGCAAACCCATTGACCTCGCGACCTGTATTCGGCCGGCGGTTGTCATTCCCGAGAGCAAGCGTCTGAACGTACTGCTGCGCGACTTCCGCGTCAGCCATAACCACATGGCCATCGTGGTGGACGAGTACGGCGGTGTGTCTGGTCTTATTACCATCGAGGACGTACTCGAGGAGATCGTCGGCGAAATCGACGACGAGTACGACGAGGAAGAAGAAGCTTTAATCCTGCAAACGGGTGAAAGCGTCTACCTGGTACAGGCCCTGACACCTATTGACGACTTCAACGAAACCTTTGGCAGCATTTTCAGCGATGACGACTACGGAACCATCGGCGGCCTGTTGCTGGCGCAGTTCGGACGTGTACCGGAATTCGGCGATGTCGTAACGCTGGGCGACCGCTTCGAGTTCCGTGTCGTCAAGGCGAACAACCGGCGCATCATCACGCTGGAACTGAATGTCCTGGATTAGGCGGTACCGCCCGGGCCGGGGTGATCGTAGCCTCGCCGTCATTCTCGTACTCCTCCTGTTCAGCCTGGAAGCGCCTGCCTTCGAACCCGAGCCACCGGTGGGGACCGAGGTCTGGCTGGTTACCTACGGACCGGGCGAGGTCTACTGGCAACGTTTCGGCCACAACGCCATTTGGGTCAGGGACAGCAGGCTCGGACTGGACCACACCTTCAATTACGGCTTTTTCGATTTCGAGCAGGAGAATTTCTTCCTGCGTTTCCTGATGGGCAGGATGCTTTATTTTTCGGCTGCGCAGGAAGCCGCGGTCGAGTTCGCCCAGTATACGGCCGAAAATCGGTACATCCGGGCACAGCGCCTGGAACTGGAAGCGCCACAACAGGAAATGCTCATCCGCCGCCTGCTCGAAGATATCCAGCCCGAAAACCGCGACTATCTATACGACTACTACCGCAACAACTGTTCCACCCGGGTGCGTGATGCGCTGGACAGGGCGGTTGACGGCGTACTGAAAAAGTCCAGTGATTCCGCCATGGCACCGCAAACCTGGCGGGATCACACGCGCCGGCTGACGGCAGGGGATTTCTGGCTCTACCTGGGCCTGGAGTCCGTTCTCGGAGTATATGTCGATCGCCCGATCAGCCTGTGGGACGAGATGTTCATCCCCGGGGTGTTGGCTGAAGTAGTGGGCAACAGCCAGGGCTGGGTGTCGGAAGACAGGATGCTGTTCGACCCGACCCGGGAGGCGGCGCCGGGCGAAGCGCTAACGGTTTGGCCCCGTTACCTGCTCGCGTCCCTGGTCGTGCTTGCACTGGCGTGGTTGTCGGGCCGCTGGCTTCCGCTCACGGCGCTGGCCCGAACCTGGTTCACCTTGAGCGGCCTGGCGGGGTTGCTGGTGTTGTTCTTCTGGTTTGGCACGGATCACCTGGTTGCGGGTCTGAACATGAATGTCCTGGTATTCAACCCGGCCTGGCTGGTTTTTGCTTTCTGGAAACGGTCGTGGCGCCTGGCCCTGCCCGTGGTGGCGGTCGTATCGTCCGCGTCCCTGGCTATCGCCCTGCTTCCCGGCCAGTACACGGCAGATGTGGTGGCCGCCTTCCTGCCGATCAGCCTGGCTGCGGCCTGGGTCTTGCACCGTTCCGCGAAACGCTGAAGTGGGACGCCTTATCCCCCGATTTCCGCCAGCAGGTCAGCCTGGTGCTCCTGCATCAGGGAGTCAACCACCATGTCCAGGTTGCCGGACAGAAATTCGTCGAGTTTGTACAGCGTCAGGTTGATCCGGTGGTCGGTCACGCGCCCCTGCGGGAAATTATAGGTCCGGATCCGCTGTGAACGGTCGCCGCTTCCAACCTGGACCCTTCTCGACTCGGCGATTTCCGATTGTTGCCGGGTCTGCTCCTGTTCCAGCAGGCGAGCTTGCAGAAGGGACATGGCCCGCGCCCGGTTCTTGTGCTGGGAGCGTTCATCCTGGCACTCGACCACGATACCTGAAGGCAGGTGGGTCAGGCGGATCGCGGAGTCGGTTTTGTTGACATGCTGGCCGCCGGCGCCCGAGGCGCGGTAGGTATCCACGCGCAGGTCTGCAGGGTTGATGTCGATGGCTTCCACATCCTCGACTTCGGGCAGGATGGCGACGGTGCAGGCGGAAGTGTGGATTCGCCCTTGTGATTCGGTTTCGGGTACGCGCTGCACCCGGTGGGTTCCCGACTCGAACTTGAAGCGGGAATAGGCGCCCTGTCCGGCCACGCGCACGATGATTTCCTTGAAGCCGCCGTGCTCACCGAGGTTCTGGCTCAGGATTTCCATTGGCCAGCCCCGGGCTTCCGCATATTTTTGGTACATGCGGAACAGGTCCCCCGCAAATATCGCGGCCTCGTCGCCACCGGTGCCGGCACGGATCTCGAGGAAAATATTGTTGTCGTCGTTGGGGTCTTTGGGTAACAGCAGGAGCTGGATGTCGCGCTCCAGGGCTTCGCTCCGGGCCTGGCTATCGTGCAATTCCTCTGCCGCCATTTCCCGCAGGTCCGGGTCGCTTTCCTGTAACAACTGGCGCGCCTCTTCGATGGACGACTGTGTTTCCTGCCATTGCTTCCAGGACTGCACGACCGGTTCCAACTGGGCGTATTCCCTGGACAGGTCACGGAAGCGGTTCTGGTCTGAAAACACACTCTGATCCGACATCAGCAGCCCGACTTCCTCGTAGCGGCCGGCGACCTGACGCAGGCGGTCGCGGATGGATTCTTTCATGACCCCTCCTCGTCGTTCTGCCGCCGAAAAATCCGGTCCGCAGCTTTCAGGACCTCGTAGTCCTGTTCCTCGGCAGCTTCCCGCAACCGCTTGCTGGGCAGGTGGAGGATCTTGTTGGTTAGCGTGCTGGCCAACTGCTGCAGGACGCGGGCCGGATCCTGCCCGGACTGCAGGCGATTGAGCGCGCGGCCGGTCAGGTCCAGCTCGAACTCGTGTGATTGTTCGCGGATGCGCTTCAGGGTGCGTGCCGCGCGCATTCCGTAGAGCCAGCGCATAAAGGTGGTCACGGACTCGTCCACGCTCTCCAGGGCCGAGCGCGCCGCCTCGCTGCGCTGCTGCATATTTTCGTCGACCACCTGCTGGAGGTCGTCGATGGTATACAGGTACACGTCGTTCATTTTCGAAATTTCGGGTTCGATATCGCGCGGCACCGCGATGTCCACAAGGAACATCGGCCGGTGGCGGCGTTTGCGCAGGGCGGCCTTGATGTCCTTTTTCAGGATGACCGGCAGTGGGCTTGCGGTTGAACTGATCAGGATGTCGGCGCGGGGCAGGGCTTCATCGAGCCGGTCGAGCGTCATCGCCGTCGCGTTCAGTTCGGCCGCGATTTCTTCCGCTTTCTCCCGGCTGCGATTGAGAATCAGCAATTTCTCTATGCCGTGATCGACCAGGTAGCGCCCGCAAAGCTGGACCATTTCACCGGCGCCGACCAGGACCACGGTCTGCGATTTCAGGTCACCAAAGATCTGGCGCGCCAGCACGACCGCGGTATAGGCCACCGAAACCGGGTGTTCAGAGATGCCCGACTCCGTCCGGATCGTCTTTGCGGCCGCGAAGGTGTGTTGGAAAAGGCGGTCGAGAACCTTGCCCAGGCTGCCGGCGTCATGGGCCTGTTGCCAGGCGTCCTTCAGCTGGCCGAGAATCTGGGTTTCACCCAGGACCAGCGAGTCCAGGCCGCTGGCAACCCGAACCAGGTGCCGTGCCGCTTCTTCGCCCTGGTGGATGTAGATGTGTTCGTCGAGCTGTCCGGCTGCAATATTGTTTGACTCGTGAATCCAGTTGGTGACCGTTTCCTTGCCGCGCTGGGAAGAAAGGCAGTAAATTTCCGTGCGGTTGCACGTGCCCAGGATAAGCACTTCCTCGATACCGGGCAGCGCGCACAATTCCGCCACGCGCGCGGTAATCTCCGTGCGCGGGATGGCAACCTTCTCCCGGATCTCGATGGGAGCGGTATGGTGACTGATTCCGATCGTAAAAAGTGGCATGGGCAAAATGTTTCGTGTGGCGCTGATTCTGCGGGTCATGCACCCGTTTATCAAGTTGCCACCGGGAATATGCCCATAAAAAGGTTGCAGATGCCGCTCCGCAGAAGGCGTGGAAGCGGGTTGCCTTGTTGGTTCGGAAACTGCAAACGCGTATCCTTGGCGCCTATGACAAAACTGAACAGGATTGAAATGCTGCGTTCTTCCTACCAGAAGGCCACCCTGGGCCTGTTAATGATGTTGCTGTCGGCCTGCGCGACATTCCCGCAGGAAACGGAAACAGGCGTGCCGGACGAATCCGTGAATGACAGCGAGGAATCGGCTCCCGCGGCGGTGGCCGAGCCCTTGGACGAGGAGGTGATGTACCGCGTGTTTGCCGGTGAATACCTGGGCTCCGAGGGCGAGTTGCAAGCCGCGGTGGACGAATACCTCGAAGCGGCCATGATGTCTGCGGACCCGCAGGTTGCGCAGCGGGCGACACGCATCGCTTTTGCCGCCGAGTCCTGGCAGCAGGCGGCCATGGCCGCTGACCGCTGGGCGGTGCTGGCCCCCGAGAGTGTTCCGGCGCACGAGTCGGCCGCGACGGCCATGTTGCGGCTGGGTGACTATTTCGGCGCCGAATACCAGTTGGTCCGGATCCTGGAAATCCTGCAGGATTCGACTGACGCCTGGGTTCTCGTTTCCAGGATTCTGACCCTCTCAGGGGATCCGAAACAGGCGGACATGGTGCTGGAGCACCTGTTGAGCGTGCGTGAAGACGCCAACAGCGCGGACGTCTACTTCGCCCGCAGCCAGCTCGCGGTATCGGCCAGGGATCTCGAGCAGGCTTTCGAATACGCCCGCAGGGCCGTGGAGCTGGACCCCGAACGCCCCGAGTTTCTGACCTGGGCTGGCCGCGTTGCACTTAACCTGAAGCTGAAGGAAACCGGTATCGAGTACATCCGGAGAGCATGGGAGCTCGAGCCCGACAACCATGATCTGGCACTGGTTTATGCCGACCTGCTGGCCAAAAACGGTGATGCTGACGCAGCCAGGGAAGTGATGGAGGGAATGTACCAGACTCCGGATGTGATGCTGTCGAGAATCCTGTTTGAGCTGACTGCAAAGAACCGTTCCGGCGCAGAAGCGCTTTTTGATGAATTTGGCACGATGCAGTGGGCGGACCCGTCCGAGAAAGCGTTTTACCAGGCGCAGGCCGCGGAGGCGCTTGGCATGAGTCGGCAGGCAATCGCTTTTTACGCCCAGGTAACGGAAGGCGAACGGGTGCTGGCGTCGGCCCTGCGCCGCGCCGAGCTGATTGCACTGGATGGCGACATGGCCGGGGCGCGTGTCGAACTGGAAAAAATGCGCGAGGATTCCGACCAGGTGACGGTCGAGCAGAGCTGGCTGACCGAGGCCCGGATCCTACGGGACGCCGGCGACAGGGAAGCCGCGTTTGCTGTGCTCGACATGGCGGCTTCACAACTGCCCACGTCTGTGCCGGTGTTGTATTCGCGCTCCCTTTTAGCAGCCGAGCTGGGCCGGATCGACGTTGCCGAACAGGATTTGAGGACGATCCTGGCCTCACAACCGGAAAATGCCGCGGCGCTCAATGCCCTGGGCTACACGCTGGCCGATCAGACGCAGCGCTACGACGAGGCGGAACAACTGATCCGCCAGGCCTATATCCTGCAACCCAACGAGGCGTCGATCGTGGACAGCATGGGCTGGGTCGCCTATCGCCAGGGGCGCCTGGGCGAGGCCGAAGAATTCCTGCTCAAGGCCTGGGGACTGGACAGGAACCCGGAAATTGCAGCCCACCTGGGCGAGGTTTTCTGGGTTTCGGGAAAACGGGAAGAGGCCCTGGAAGTCTGGCGCGAGGGCGCGGAAATTGATGCGCAAAATATCATCCTTGTCGAAACACTGGAACGCCTGGACGTAACGCTTTGAGACAAACCCGTTTCCCCATTGCCGGGTTGCTGACTGCTGTATTGCTGGCTGCCGTATTGCTGCTTCCGGCCTGCTCCACGATCCAGACCACCGGTAGCGGGGACCCGGCCCGGCTTGAGCAATATGAATCCCGGGTCAGGGCGGTATCGAAGCTCGACGCCTGGGCGCTCAGGGGCCGGCTGGCCGTCAATGATGAAAACGACGGCGGTAGCGGAACGCTTCACTGGCAGGAAGGCCCGGGGGGTACCCGCATGGACTTTCACGGCGCCATGGGCCGGGGCGCCTGGCGGCTGGTGGCCGGTGGCGGCGAGGCCGAGCTGGAACTCGCGGACGGCAGTCGCTATTCCGCTGAAACCGTGGGTGAACTGGTTCGCGGACAACTCGGCTGGACGATCCCGGTGGAGAACCTGTCCTGGTGGGTAAGGGGCGTACAAGCACCGGGGCAAACTGACCGGCGAACCCTGGGCGAAGACGGTTCGCTGGACTTTCTGAGTCAAAACGGTTGGGACATTGAATTTGGCCGCTACCGTGACGTGCAGGGCCTCAGCCTGCCGCTGAAGCTGACGGCCCGCCAGGGTGGTAAATTGGTGAAACTCGCGATCCGTGACTGGGAGACGGACGGTGTCGACAACTGATCTTGCGGATGAGCGCTGGCCGGCCCCGGCCAAGCTAAACCTGTTCCTGCACATCACCGGCCGGCGCGCCGACGGATACCATGAACTACAGACCCTTTTCCAGTTACTGGACTGGGGTGACGAGCTGCAGATCATTCCACGCCCGCACCCGAACATCGGTCGCGTTGGACCGGATTACGGGGTACCTGTGGAACAGGACCTGGCCATCCGTGCCGCCCGCCTGCTGCAAGCAGAAACCGGCCGCCGTCTCGGGGCAGAAATCCGTGTCACCAAGAACGTTCCCATGGGCTCCGGTATGGGGGGCGGAAGTTCGGACGCGGCCACGGTGTTGCTCGTACTGAACCGCATGTGGGGTTGCGGCCTGGACATCGACCAACTCGCTGCCCTTGGTGCACGGCTGGGTGCGGACGTGCCGGTGTTCGTGCGTGGGCGTACTGCAATGGCGAGCGGAATCGGTGAGCGCCTGGAGCCTGTCGACCTGGGTGCGCGACACTACGTTCTGGTGTTTCCGGGTATTTCAATCGCGACCTCCATGGTCTTTTCAGACCCTGCATTGAAACGGGATTCCGGGCAGCTCGGGCTTGACGCGGTGCTGGCAGGCAAGGGCCGGAACGATTGCGAAGCGGTCGTGAAACGACGTTTTCCAGCCATGTTGACCGCATTCCATAAGCTCTCTGCCTGGGGGCATCCGGTGATGACCGGGACCGGCAGCGGAATCTTCCTGTTCGCAGAAAACGCGGCCAGTGCAAAGAGGTCGGCAAAACAGATAAAAAATTTATATAATAGCCGCGCCGTCAGGGGGGTGGATCGTTCACCCGTGCATGAAAAACTGTACACTGGCGGCATGTGATATCTGAATTGGGTTTCATTCTGCTGGGACGTCGCCAAGTTGGTTAAGGCACAGGGTTTTGATCCCTGTATTCGCAGGTTCGAGTCCTGCCGTCCCAGCCACTCAGAACACCGGGTGGCGCAACTACCATACAGGGTCGGCGTGTGACTACTGCTTCACTGATGATTTTCTCCGGAAATGCCAACCTGAGGCTGGCGAGCAGCATTGCTCACGAGCTCAACGTGCCGGTAGGCAAGGCGGTTGTCGGCCGCTTCAGTGACGGCGAGGTCATGGTCGAAGTCATGGAAAACATTCGTGGCCGCGACATCTACGTGATACAGCCGACCTGTGCTCCCACCGCGGACAATTTCATGGAATTGCTGGTGATAATCGACGCGATGAAACGCGCCTCGGCCGCCCGCGTGACCGCCATCATTCCCTATTTCGGTTATGCCCGCCAGGACCGCCGCCCTCGGTCCGCCCGTGTCCCCATCACGGCCAAGGTTGCCGCCTCCATGATCTCTACAGCGGGCACCGACCGCGTGGTGACCGTTGACCTGCATTCAGACCAGATCCAGGGCTTTTTCGACATCCCCGTGGACAACGTGTATGCCTCGCCGCTGACGCTGGCCGATATCTGGCAACAGCAACAGTCGATGCACGAGGTCGTCGTGGTTTCGCCCGATGTCGGTGGCGTCGTTCGGGCCCGGGCCATTGCAAAACGCCTCGATGCGGACCTGGCCATTATCGACAAGCGCCGACCGCGCGCCAACGTGGCGACGGTGATGAACATCATCGGTGAAGTGAAAGGCAAGTGTTGTGTCCTGGTCGATGACATGGTCGACACGGCTGGCACGCTGTGCTCGGCTGCCGGCGCCTTGAAGGAACACGGCGCGGTCAAGGTAGTCGCCTACTGCGTACACCCGGTCCTGTCGGGTCCCGCGGTCGACAACATCATGGCCTCGAAAATGGACGAACTGGTCGTCACGGACACGATCCCGCTCAGCGACCATGCCCAGGCCTGCGGCAAGATCCGCCAACTCTCCATCGCACAACTACTGGCCGAAACCATCCGCCGCATGGCCCACGGCGAATCCGTCTCCTCGATGTACGTAGACTAGCGTCCCCCTGTAGGAGCGGCTTTAGCCGCGATCATCGGCCTGATTATCGTTGCTCCGAGGCTCGCCGCCTGGGAAACCATCCCCTGCCCGGGCGAATGGCCAGCGGTCCCTTCGGGACTTCCCTCCCATTTGCGCTCCGCACGGGGCCGCTCTGAAGCGCAGGCAACGGAGCGAGTCCGGTTTCGCAGCGCAGGCAGCGAGGCAGGAACGGTTTTCAGCGCAGCTGAAAGAAGAGCCTGCTGAGCGCCGTTGCGCGT
>JAZBOH010000117.1:0-7648 GCA_036351055.1 Lysobacterales bacterium | reverse complement strand
GCATTCTGAAAGTCTCACGCACCCTGGCCGACATGGATGCGAGCAAAGCCATCAGGGAAGAACACCTGGCCGAAGCTGTTGTTTACCGGGGGCTGGATCACGACTCGTTACATAAATCAAAAATCGGTCTTGGGTAGTCGTTTTCAGGTCTGAAAATAAAGAATAAAGAATAAAGGACACCCACCCAATAGAAAGTTTCGTACAAAAAGAGATGCTGTTTACCTCTATTTGTCCCAGGCCGTAACGTGCAAACTGGCCCCATGCCAAAACCCCGCAAACGCCAGGTCTCTTTAAACGACACTCCGTACTACCACTGCATCGCACGTTGTGTCCGCCGCGCCTTTCTTTGCGGTAAGGATCCCCTCACCGGCTGTGACTTCGAACATCGCCGACAGTGGCTGGTGGATCGCATGAAACGGCTGGCCGATGTCTTTGCCATCGACCTTTGTGCCTATGCGGTCATGAGCAACCATTACCACTTGGTGCTGCGTATCGACCAACAACAAGCCGCCGATTGGTATAACCGGGAAGTCGTCGAGAGGTGGCTCCGCCTTTTCTCCGGTCCGGACCTGGCCCGGCGCTGGCTGGAATTCGATTCCCTCAGTGATACCGAATACCACCGGCTCGAGACATTGATCAAAACTTGGCGGCAGCGTTTATTTGATCTTTCGTGGTTCATGCGTTGCCTGAATGAACCGATCGCCCGCATGGCCAACCAGGAAGACCACTGTACCGGCCGGTTCTGGGAGGGTCGATTCAAATCCCAGGCCTTGTTGGATGAACGGGCCTTGTTGGCCTGCATGGCCTATGTCGATCTCAATCCGGTGCGGGCCGGCATGGCGACCACGCCCGAGTCATCGGAATACACCTCCATTCGTGAGCGAGTGCATGCGCCGGAGTCCCAGTTATTGAGCTTTGTTGGACAGTATCCCGAACAGCACAGCTTACCGTTCCGGTTCGAGCATTACCTGGAATTGGTGGATTGGGCTGCTCGCAGGATGCAGTCGGGCAAGAAAGGGCGAATTTCCGCTCAGGAACCACCGATCCTGCAGCGTCTGTCGATGAATCCGGACTCTGTATTCGACTTCTTGGTGAAAAAGCCCGATCTTCGCTTCAGTGCGCTGGGGCCGGCGCACCGCTTGCGTGCGTTTGCGCGCTCGGTGGGCGCTAAGTTCGTGCATGGCCTGGGCTTGGCGGAAGGGCTTTGTCCGCAGCCTAGATAGCCAATAAAAGCACCTCAACCATTCCTAAACTCCTCGGTCATCTCGGTGATCTGATTTACATTCCACAATGAGACAGACCAACTCGGGTAAAGCCGTGTCCCGAGTTTCGTAACTTTGGAGTACGGTGTTACGGGCCGTTGGGCGTCATCTGGAGCTGAATGGCCGGTATTTTCCCTTGTTATTTATTCTTGAAACTGGTGGGTGTCCTCGAATACTTCTTCGAATACTTCAACTGGTGGGTGTCCTCGAATACTATCGAATACTTCAACTGGTGGGTGTCCTCGAATACTATAGGCTGACTTGAGTCAATTGGACAACCTTGTCAAATATTTGCGAAAAAATGCACAAATCTGGACCCCTGTCTCGGCGACAGTGGACACATCTGTCAATGCCGAAGTAAATTTCCCCACTTGTGCCGAAGTAAAATTCCCCACCCTGTAATCCTTGTTTATTGCTGTCTCGGTGCCGTTTTTGGCGGTCGACCACGACGTTTTTTTGGTGTCGGCGCGGTGATGGGCGGCAGCCTGAGATTTTCCGGCACTAACTTGGCGTGTTCCCGCAGCCGATAGCTGTTGCCGGCGATTTCGATCACGATAGCGTGGTGCAGTAACCGATCCACGAAGGTCAACTTGTTTCCACCTATAAACGCGTCAAGCCAGGTGACGAGGCAAAACTGGAACAGGAAATTTCAACCTTGCTGAAGCAGTAAGTAGCGGGGAATCGATTGCGGTAATGCGCAAGGATGATATGCTTTAGCTTGAAGATGAAAAATCGCCTCACAACCATCATCGTTGATGACGAAGCACTGGCCCGCCGGGGTCTCAAGTATCGTCTCACGGGTATCGAGGACATCGAACTCGCAGGGGAAGCGCGCAACGGGCGCGAGGCCCTGGAGATGATCAAGACCCTGACACCGGATCTCGTGTTCCTGGACATCCAGATGCCCGGGATGGATGGGTTTGATGTATTGCGTGCTTTGCGTGACGACGAAATGCCAATCATCGTGTTTGTCACCGCCTTTGACGAGTACGCGGTACAGGCGTTTGAGGCCAACGCGCTGGATTACCTGCTCAAACCGATCGAGGACGAGCGCCTGGCCGAAGCGCTGGACCGCGTGCGCAAGTTCGCCCGGCAGAAAAGTGCCATCAAGCATAAAAACTCCCTGCTCAGGCTGGTGGGCCAGATAACCGGCGAACCGGTGCGCAGCATGAAGGAGATCCGCGAGAAAGGGGTCGACCGCCTGAAAAAAACCGAGCCCCCGAAACTCGCCATCCGGGACGGTGGCAACACCACCTGGATCCCGCAGAACGAAATCGACTGGATCGACGCCGCCGGCGACTACATGTGCGTGCACTCCAAGGGTGAGACCTACATCCTGCGCATGACGATGAAAAAACTGGAGCAGGAGCTCGACCCGGAAATTCTCCAGCGCGTGCACCGCTCGACCATTGTCAACATCAAGCAGGTCCGTGAAATGCAGTCACATATCAACGGTGAGTATTTCCTCACGCTGCAAAACGGCCACACGCTGAAACTGTCACGTTCGTACAAAGACAAACTGAAGTTTTTCTCCTGATTCCGACTGCCGTTTAATCGGTTCATCGCGGGACACATCGTTTCGTCGCGGCGCGCTGTCTCGCTGCCGCAAGCCGTGACCAATGGCATAACACTTTTGCTTCCATTGACGTCTAAGATCCATCGACCCGGTGGAGGAGAGGCAATGGGAATTACCGAACGGTCCGTCAAGAACCCGGCAGCGGTCGCGGTGGCGGTCGCCATCATCACGCTGTTCGGGCTGTTCAGCCTGACCCGCCTGCCGGTCCAGCTGTTTCCTGACATCGAGTTGCCGCAACTCAGCGTTTACGCGGGCTGGCGCGCCGCCTCGCCGCGCGAAGTCGAGTCCGAGATCCTGGAACCGATGGAGGAAGTACTGCAGGGCGTTCCCGGCATGCAGATCATGGAATCGAATGCCTTCAACGGTGGCGCATTCATCATGATGCAGTTCAACCTGGAAACGGACATGCAGGCCACCCTGATGGAAGTCATCGGGCGCCTGAACCGCCTGCCGGCCATGCCCGCCGACTCCGACCCTCCGGTGGTCAATCTCGGCGGAGGCGGTAATACCAATGGACAGCTCACCTGGTACTTCGTACAGAAGCTGCCGGGCACGCCAGGCCAATTGACCGACTACGCACGCCAGGTCACGGACATCATCAAGCCACGCATCGAGGCCATCGAAGGTGTCGCAGGGGTCAGTGTGCTGGATGGCGCCCCCGAGCAGTTGCAGATCGTCATCGACCCGTACCGCGCTGCTGAATTGGGCCTTCCCTTACCTGAAATCGCGGCACGCGCCAGCCGCAGCAACGATACTTCCGGCGGTTTCGTGGACGTGGGCCGGCGCCAGTACACCCTGCGCTTCGAAGGCCGTTACGACCCGGACCAGCTGCGCGACCAGGTACTGGAGTGGCGCGGCGGTCGACCGGTGCGGCTGGGCGACATCGCCGACATCCGAATCGACCGGGGGCCTCGGCGTGACTTGATGATTCAAAATGGCAACCCGGCCATGGGCTTCAGGATCGACCGCCAGAACGGCGCCAACGTGCTGGCCGCCCTGACCGAGGTCAAGGCCGTCATGGCCGAGTTGCGTGATGGCCCGATACGCGACCTTGGCCTCGACCTGCACCAGTCTTTTGATGCATCCGTGTTTATTAAGCGCGCTGTCAACCTGGTCAGCACCAACCTGGTGATCGGCATCCTGCTGGCCATCGGCGTGCTCTGGTGGTTCCTGCGCAGTACGCGCGGAACCGTGTTGATCGCGATTGCCATCCCGGTGTCCCTGCTGACAACCTTCGTGGTTCTCAGGCTGACAGGGCGTTCCCTCAACGTCATCTCCCTCGCCGGGCTGGCATTCGCGGTTGGCATGGTTTTGGATGCGGCCATCGTCGTGTCGGAAAACATCGTGCGCCTGCGTGAAAAGGGCGTGCCCGCCACGCATGCCGCGCTGAAAGCGACAGGCCAGGTGCAGGGCGCCCTGCTTGCCTCCACGGCCACCACGGTAGCGATTTTTCTGCCGGTGCTGTTTCTCAAGGACGTCGAGGGCCAGCTGTTTGCCGACCTTGCGCTGACCATCGCGATCGCGGTCTGCGCTTCCCTGCTGGTGGCCCTGACCATCCTGCCGACACTGGGCGGTAGCTGGCTTGGCCAGCAGGGCGAACACCGGGAAAGGGCCGCGGCCTGGTCCCGGATCAGCAAGACCCTGATGAAAGCCAGTGCAACACCGCGTCGCCGGCGTTCCATCGTCGCGACCCTCGTCATCGTACCCCTGGCACTCACATGGGCCCTGTTCCCGCAGCTCGATTACCTTCCGCCGGTCAAGCGCGACGCGGTCGACGCCTTCCTGCAGACGCCGCCTGGGGCGACCTGGGATACGAAAGAGGAGGAGATCGTACGCATCCTGGTCGAGCGCCTTGCCCCCTATATGAACGGCGAGCGGCAACCGGCCCTGAAAAACTACTACATCTGGATGTGGCCTTCGGGCGGAACCATTGGCGCCAGGGTACTGGACCAGTCACGGGTCAAGGAACTTGAGACCGTCATGCGCGAGGAGATCCTGGTGGGGATTCCCGATTTCCGGGGGTTTGCCGCCCAGGGCAACCTGTTTGGCGGTTTCGGCGGCGGCCGAGACATTGCGCTGCACATGCAGTCCAGCGAAGAGGCCGGGCTGCTCGAGGCGGCGGCCTTGGGACAACAGCAATTGATGGACAGCTTCCCGGGCGCCAATGTCCGAGCCTTCCCCTCCCCCGAACTTTCCGAGCCGGAACTGCGCGTCTACCCGGACGACGCACGCATTTCCGAGGTCGGATGGAACCGTGGCGCGCTGGCCTCCGTTATCCGCACGCTCGGCAATGGTCTGTGGCTGGGTGAATATTTTGACGGCGAAGACCGCATGGACATCATTCTCAAGACCGATGGCTGGGAAACACCGGAGCAACTGGCGTCGACGCCTGTTATGACCCCAGCCGGGGAAGTGGTGCCCCTGGGCGAACTGGTGGATGTTCAGAGAACCACCGGGCCGGGAGAAATCCGGCGGGTGAACGGCAGGCGGACGATTTCACTGGCCGTCAGCCCGCCCGAGAATGTCTCCCTGGAAAACGCGGTAAACCGGGTCCGGGAAGAGGTAGAGCCCCTGCTGCAATCTTCGCTGCCCGCCGATGGCACGATCATTTACGGCGGCAGCGCCGACAGCCTGGCCGACGCGATCCGCACCATGAGCAGCACTTTCCTGATGGCGCTCGTCATCCTGTTCCTGTTGATGGCCGGCCTGTTCCGTTCGCTGCGCGACAGCGCTATCGTCACGCTGACCATCCCGATGGCCGGTGTCGGCGGCATCATTGCCCTGCGCCTGCTCAACCTGGCCAGTTTCCAGCCGATGGACCTGTTGACCATGATCGGCTTCATTATCCTGCTCGGCCTGGTGGTCAATAACGCGATCCTGCTCGTGGACCAGACACGTCGCGCCGAACGCGCCGGCATGAGCCGCGACGAGGCCGTGGAAAAAGCCCTCGAGGTGCGCCTGAGGCCCATCTTCATGAGCACCTTCACCACCATTTTCGGCATGCTGCCACTGGTTCTCATGCCCGGCGAAGGAAGCGTGATCTACCGTGGCCTGGCCACTGCGATCGTCGGCGGCATGACCTGCAGCCTGTTTTTCACCCTGCTGATGCTGCCCAGCCTGCTGCGCAGCGGGGCCGCCAGGAAGGTCGCCTTACCCACAGCCGGACAGCCCGCCGAAGTGGCGCTGGATCCGATCGGCTAAAAAGGAATTCTCATGAAACACGCCATCAAAACTCTTCTGCTTCTTACAGCCCTGGTTCTGCCGGTAATAGCAGTCGCCCAATCCCCTGCCCCGGTTTCCGTCGACGAGGCCCGCCTCGACGTGTTTTCCGCGTCGATCTGGGTTTCCGGCACGGTGATCAGCCGCAACGACGCACGTGTCGGCGCCGAAACCGACGGACGGGTGACCTGGGTGGCGGATGTCGGCCAGCGTATCGCGGCCGGCGAGCCGATTGCCCGGGTCGATGACGTCGACCTGTTCCTGGAACTGGAAGACAAGCAGGCCGTGCTGGAGAGCCTGAAGGCCCAGCAACGTTACCAGCAAAACACCCTCGAGCGCCTGAAGCGGCTGGCGGTGGGAAACAATGCCGCGGAAAACCAGCTGGACCAGGCTGGCGCCGAGCTCGACATGACCGCACAGGAACTCCGTCGCGCCGAGGTGTCGGTGGCGCAGACACGCAGGCGCATCGCCCAGTCCAGCGTGGTCGCGCCGTTCACCGGCGTTGTGGTGGAACGCCTGGTGCAGGCCGGTGAATTTGTGCGGCGCGGCGCCGAGGTGGCCCGGCTGGTCGACGTCGACAACCGGGAAATCCGGGCGCGTGCGCCCCTGGCCGTATCGGCTTACGTCCGCGAGGGGCTGGAAGTCTCGGTCGACCACCAGGACCGCCAGGCCTTGAGCCCGGTGACGCGGGTCATTCCGGTCGGAGACGAACGTTCCCGGATGTTCGAAGTACGGATCGCCGCAAGCGACCCGTCCTGGGTGGTCGGCAGCCCGGTACGTGTCGCACTGCCCAATACCGATCCCCGCCAGATGGTCGCGGTTCCGCGTGACGCCCTGGTTTTGCGAGGCTCGGAGATGTTCGTCTTGCGGGTCACCAGTGAAAACGTGGTTGAAAAGGTTCGCGTCGACACCGGCATCGGGCTGGGCCAGCTGGTCGAAGTCATTGGCGATGTCAGCGGCGGCGACCGCGTGGTCACCCGTGGCGCTGAACGCCTCAAGCCCGGGCAGGAAGTCGTTCTTTCCAAGGGAAGCTGAAGCAGGTCCTCACAACCGGCTGCTGCTTCAATCGCGGCGGCCGTGCTCCAGCCAGAACTCGATACCCTGGGTATTGAGGATCACATCACCGGCAAAAGTCTCGCGGAGCTCGTCCTCGTCGATCGACACACCGTGGGCGCGTGCGCGCTCACACAGTCCGTCCATCATGGCTTCTTCGATGCTCTGGGTCCGTTTTTCAGCGGTTTCGAAGCGCTCCGCCAGGCGCACGAACTCATGTACCCCCGCCCGCATATCCTGCGCCAGGCGCTGCACCTCGCGAACCCGCCCGAAGTGGGTCAGGTACATGTTGGACGGATTTTTTTTCATCATGCGGTCGATGGATGCGATTAATGCTTGCGGGTCGAACTGGATTGGTGTCGTGGTCGGAAAGATGAACGCGCCATTTTCGGTATCGAGGTTCCGGTAGGACAGCCCAAAAGTATCACCGGTAAACCAGCCGCAACTCGCTTCGTCCCACACCGTGAAATGGTGGCGGGCATGTCCCGGCGCGTCCATGAAAGACAAGGTTCTGCCCCCGACCTGCAGCTCATCTCCG
>JAZBOH010000116.1:0-9929 GCA_036351055.1 Lysobacterales bacterium | reverse complement strand
CTTCAGCTTCTTCCCGGGCGTCAATACGCTGTTCAACACCTTGCTGCATACACCCGGGTTCGCCGAGCTGGATTTCAGCACACTCAAGGCTGCGCTGGGCGGCGGGATGGCGGTTCAACGGGCCGTTGCGGAACGCTGGCGCGAAGTCACCGGTTCGCCGCTGGTCGAGGCCTATGGCCTGACCGAGACGTCACCGGCCGCCTGCATCAACCCGATGAACATCGAAGGGTTCAATGGCTGCATCGGACTGCCCATCTCGTCGACCGACGGTGGCATCATGGATGACGACGGCAACCTCCTGCCGCAGGGCGAAACCGGCGAACTGGTCATCCGCGGACCGCAGGTCATGAAGGGTTACTGGCAGCGCCCCGAGGAAACCGCAAAGGTCCTGACCGAAGACGGTTGGCTCAGAACGGGCGACATCGCGATGATGACGCCGGAAGGCTTTTTCAAGATCGTCGACCGCAAGAAAGACATGATCCTGGTATCCGGTTTCAATGTCTTCCCCAACGAGATCGAAGACGTGGTCGCGCACCACCCCAAGGTACTCGAGGTAGCCGTGATCGGCGTGCCCGACGAGAAGTCGACCGAGGCGGTGAAGCTGTTTGTCGTCAAGCGCGACCCCTCTCTTACCGAGGAGGAACTCCGCGCGTTCTGCAAGGAAGAATTGACCGGCTACAAGCGCCCGCGCCACATCGAGTTCCGCGACGAACTGCCCAAGTCGAACGTCGGCAAGATCCTGCGCCGTGAACTGCGTGACGAGGAACTCGCCAAGTCCTGAGCAAGGGATACCCCGGAGATTCCATGTCAATCCCGGGGTTTCCTTCAGGGTTTTCGCCGTTTGAGCGTTTGCCCGTGCACGATGCCGTCACCACCAAACCGTTCGTTGATACGGTCAAGCACCCGGTCGATGTCCTTTTCGGCGGAACTGTCCGCCTGGTCGCCTTCCGCATGGCCTGACACCGGCTGGTCCTCCAGGCTGGAAACGCCCATGCCCAGCAAACGTACGGGCGTGGCCAGATGACTGTCCCGCCAGCTGTCGAACAGCGCGCGGGCCATCCGGTAGAGCGTTAACGTATTGTTGCTCGGGGCGACCAGGCTTTTGCTGCGCGTCACGGTGCGGAACCGGTCATCGCGGATCTTGACAACCACGGTTCTGGTCAACAGCTGCCTGGCCCTGAGGCGCCGCGATACGTTCTCAGCCTGCCTCTGCAACTCGGCCAGCAGTTCGTCCCGGTCGCTGATGTTAATGTCAAAAGTGACTTCGTTGCTGATCGACTTGTCCGGGCGGATTGCTTCGACCTTCCTGTCGTCTTCTCCGCGCGCCAGGCGCAGGAAATGCCCGGTCCGGTTACCAAACACGTCAATAAGAACATCCGGGCCGGCATGGCGGAGTTGGCCAACGGTCAGGATGCCAATACGATGCAGTTTGGGAACCGTACGCTTGCCGACTCCCCACAGGCGTTTCACCGGCATCGGGTCGAGAAATTCGTGCACCGTCCGTGGGTCGACAACAAACAGCCCATCGGGTTTATCTACATCGGAAGCCAGTTTGGCGAGGAACTTGTTGTGCGCCACACCCACGGAAGCCGTCAGCCCGGTCTCTTCGTGAATGCGGCTTTTTATTTTCTCGGCAATTTCCCTTGGCGTACCGAACAGCGCCAGACTCGCGGCGACATCCAGGAATGCTTCGTCCAGGGAAAGACCTTCAACCAGCGGTGTGAAATCACGAAATATGGAAAAAATTTCGGCTGATATTTCCCTGTAACGGGCTATTCTTGGGCGAATGAAATTAGCCTGCGGGCACAGGCGGCGCGCCCGCCCCATCGGCATGGCGGAATGCACGCCAAATTCTCGCGCTTCGTAGTTGGCCGTGGCGACAACGCCACGTGGCCCGAGGCCGCCAACGATGACCGGCCTGCCTTCCAGCGACGGGTTGTCCAGGCACTCCACCGAGGCAAAAAATGCGTCCATGTCGACATGGAGAATGGTTCTGCTCTGATCTTGCTGCACTGATGTTTTCGGTCCCTCAGGGCAGCACAAAGGACAAGGCCCTGGTCAATTCGCGGTTTCTATCAACCGTTGGAAAGGAGTGTCCAGACTTCGGATAGACACGCAGACCGACCTCGTATCCGGCTGCTTCAAAGTCTGCTGCGGCCTGCCTGTTTTGCCTGGCACTCTGATCATCGTCGCCGACCATGAAATAGTACCGGGGCCTGTGCTCACCTGCCTGGGGCGGCCTGTTGAAGCTCGCCACGTATCCGGACCCCATGGGTATCACCCCGGCAAACAGTTCGGGGCGGCGGACAGCGATCGCATACGACATTCGGCCACCCTGTGAAAATCCGCTAAGAACGATCCGCCGCCTGTCGATGGGATAACGTTCAGCGACCCATTCAATGGTCAGTTCGACGATGGTCTCGGCTTCAAACAGGTCGGTCCAGGAACTGCCATTGTAGATGGGAGAGTGTCCCCAGGGTGCGACCACGATGGCGCCCTTTTTGGAGGCGGCACGGCGCCATAGCTGCGGAAAATTATCGGCACGTCCGCCGTATCCGTGCAAGGTGATAATCAGCGGGGACGGAGTGACCCCGTCCCAGTCATAGGGCAGTGCCAGGGGTAGCGGCAGGGTTGCGAATACCTGGCTGATCCTGGCTTGTCGCCGTACCCGGTTATCGTCAATAGCGCCAACCACAACAGGCCACCCCGGGAGGGAGTGCAAGGTCTCGAGGTCGGCATCCGCTTCCGCTGCTTTGGTGTCGGTGAAGCCGCTTTGGGCGGCTTTCTCAAGCCAGTCCAACGCGGTAACAGGATCTCCCTTCTGAGCCCAGGCACAGGCAATGTTGTATTGGACCCGGGCACTGTCCGGGCGTAAATGGTCAAGACGTGGAGCGAGTTCGACCGCCTTGTCCCAGTCCTGGTCCTGGTAGGCCTGTGTGAATTGCCGATATACGGTCTCGAATTCCGCTTCGGATGAAGTCATTGCCGAGCACGCCATCAACATCACAAGCGACGAGAGAAGGCCTATCCAGACCAATTTATAATACCCATGCAGTGTATCGGCGTGCATTCTCAAACCATGCGAGGTTCTGAAAACCTGATAATCTTCAGCGTAAGGCGCCGTGCCGCTATAGCGGTGATGCTGCCCTTCGAGTGGTTCCCTGTTCGACCGCAGAAAGCTTCAACCGGGTGGAGAGTCCTATTTAAGCGGCTGACTCTCCAGTAGCGTCAGCATCTCGGTATGACCATTCTCCCGTGCGAATTTTTTGGCCGTATCCCCATCCTTGTCGATCAAATCGACCGCTGCGCCATGCAGAAGCAGCACGCGGGCTACTTCCAACTGGCCTTCCGAGGCCGCCATCATCAATGCCGTAAAGCCCTCGGCTTTGCCCTGGACATTGACATCAGCGCCGTTTCGCAGAAGCAGGCCCACGGTATCGGGGTAAGGCCCGCTGGACGCATACAACAGGGCCGTCCGGCCATTGGCGTCTTTTCCGTCAACAGTGGCGCCCTGTTCCAGCAGGTAGGCGGCTACCGCGGTGTGGCCGTTGAAAGCCGCCCACATCAGCGCGGTGCTGTTGTCGGCGATGGTCGAGTCAACCGGTGTGCCCTTGGAAACGAATTCCCGCACCGCCGCGAGGTTCCCGTTATAGGCCATATCGAGAAACGCTGCTTCCAGGGTGATTTGCGGAGGCGCGCTCTGGGCCGCAACCGGCCCACTCAATGCCCAAAGCAGGGCCAGCAACAGCATTTTAATTTTCATGCCGTCATTATACGCAAACGGGAGAGGGTGGAACCGGACTAATCAACCAGCCGGGAGGTTCGGCTTGTTGCGGCCAGAGCGCCTGTTGTTCAGGCCTTGACTGGACGGGTCATCGCGCGGCTGGCATTCTTCTCACCTATCGTTCCCATGGCTCGTTAAAATGCATTCTCAATTCCCGATACTCGAGCACGCCTCGCCTTATCTCAACCATGCCGCCGTCGGCCCCTGGCCGCGCTGCACGGCTGAAGCGGCACAGGCCTTCGCCGACGAGAACATGCGGCATGGCTCCAATAACTACCTGCAATGGATCGAGCGCGACCACCAGCTACGTGAATACCTGGCCCGCCTGACCGGCGCCGCCTCCCCGGACGACATCGCCCTGCTCAAAAACACCACGGAAGGCATCAGCATGGTCGCCTGGGGGCTCGACTGGCAGAAAGGCGACAACGTGGTACTGCCGGCGGAGGAATTTCCCTCCAACCGCCTGCCCTGGCTGGCCCAGGCTGAGCGCGGTGTGCAAGCCCGGGAGGTGGATATCCGCCAGGCAGAAGATGCGGAACAGGCGCTGGTCGACGCCATGGACGAGAATACACGCCTGCTCACGGTCAGCTCGGTGCAATGGAGCGATGGCTTCCGGCTTGACCTCGACCGCCTCGGACACGCGTGCCGAGAGAGGGGTGTGCTGTTTTTCGTAGACGCCATCCAGCAGTTGGGCGCGCTGCCCATCGATGTCGAACGCTCAAACATCGACTTTCTCGCAGCCGACGCGCATAAATGGCTGCTGGGCCCGGAAGGGATCGCCGTGTTCTACTGCCGCGAGGAACTGCGACCGCGCCTGAAGCTGTTACAACGGGGCTGGCACATGGTTGACCGCTACTGGGACTTCCAGCGCGAGCAATGGGAACCATCGGCCACCGCGACGCGTTTCGAGGCCGGCTCACCCAATTCCATCGGCCAGGCCGCATTGCATGCCTCGGTGGCCATGTTCCTTGAGACGGGCATGGACCGGGTCGCTGCAGGTGTTCTGGGCAACACGGACTTCCTGCTCGAAAACCTGCCGCTGATCCCCGGTGTGCGGATCACCAGCCGGTCCGAACCCAAACGCCGCTCGGGAATCGTAAGATTCGTACACGAACGGCTTACACCGGAGGAAATCTATCGCGCCATGCAGAAAAAGGGCGTCAGTTGCGCCGTAAGAGGCCGCTCCGTGCGCCTGTCACCGCATTTTTACCAGGGACACAATGAACTGGAAGTCTTCCTCGATTTATTGCGCTTGCAGTGATCTTGTCAAGCAGCCTAGTTTTCCATTGACAGTTCTGTGAGCGCAGCGAAGAAACGGTCCCTGACCCACTGTACGTGGCGGGCCTCACCATGGTCGACTGTCACGGCATCTTCGTTTACGAACGCGGGCGGCTCAACCTGAAGCGCATAGGAGTTCTTGTAACGCTCCCAGAACCATCCGGGCGAGCCGAATTGGATATAGTCAGTGTCTATGACCGTGATCTGCTCGAGCGCTTTGCGAAAGGCTCTGCCGGACTTGCTGTTCTCGAGACAAAAAGCCATGTAGGCAATCCTGTAACGGACCGGGCCAGTGGCGTCGGCAGGAACAGGTTCGAGGTTGTCCAGCGCCGGCTGTGCCGGGCAAACAAAATGCCCGTAGCAGCTTTGTAGGGTAAAGCAGCAGGGCAACGCTGACAGGCGCGCCACGAGTTCCCGGATCGGTGGGTCGATGCTGTGCAAGACCAGGTTTCCCAGGATATCGTCCCGGTCAGACCTGAATCGCGGATTCTCTACAAACTCTCGAGCCGGGGCAAAAGTCTCCATTTGATCCGGTTTCCTTTAATGGCCGGCAGCCTTGTCGCCCATGATGTTGACTGTCACCCCCTGCCCCGTGTACTGGTTCTGCCGCGCCGCGCGTTTTTCTCGATAAATTCGATGATCAGGCCAGCCACGTCTTTCCCGGTCGCATTTTCGATACCTTCGAGCCCGGGACTGGAGTTGACTTCCATCACCACGGGACCGTGGTTGGACCGCAGCAGATCCACTCCGGCCACATTGAGCCCCATGATCCGGGCCGAACGGACCGCCGTGGAACGTTCCTCGGGCGTTATCCTGATCAGCTTGGCCGAACCGCCACGATGAAGATTGGAACGAAATTCACCTTCCTTGCCCTGGCGTATCATCGAGGCGACAACCTTGTCACCGATGACCAGGCAGCGTATATCCGCGCCGCCAGCCTCCTTGATAAATTCCTGCACCATGAAATTGGCCTTGAGGCCTCTAAAGGCCTCGATAACGCTCTCGGCGGCCTTCTTGGTCTCCGCGAGCACCACGCCAACCCCCTGTGTGCCTTCGAGCAACTTGATCACGACCGGCGCACCGCCGACAAATTCGAGCAAGTCATCGGTATCGTCGGGTGAGTTCGCAAAGCCGGTAACCGGCAAACCGATTCCCCTTCGCGCCAGGAGCTGCGAGGCGCGCAGCTTGTCGCGTGAGCGGGTAATGGCCACTGATTCGTTGACGGAGTAGACGCCCATCATTTCGAACTGGCGGACAACGGCCGTGCCATAGAATGAAACCGACGCCCCGATGCGTGGAATGATCGCATCCACCCCCTCGATGGGTGATCCCTTGTAGTGGATACCCGGGTTATGGCTGGTGATGTTCATGTAGCACCGGCGATGATTGATGATCGGCATTTCATGCCCACGTTCTTTTCCTGCCTCAATCAGTCGGCGCGTTGAATAAAGGTTCGCGTTGGTTGATAAAACTCCAATTTTCATAGGGTGTTCCTTATGCGTGATCCGGTAGCGTCTGACGGCTCTGTTGGTTCAGCCGGAGTTTTCTCCAACGGGCTGCGGCGGCGGGTCAATGATCGCCGCAAACTCCTCGACACGGCCCTCGGCTTTTGCAATGTTTCTGAATGCTGCGACATTGAACAGGGCGTCGCCCTCGTGCGCCAGAGGAAGCCTGTTCATACCAATGATAATGCCATCGAACGGCGCGGTGGCGGTTTCTTCATGGGTTCCCAGCGGATCGCCAATGGTCGCCAGGCGCTGTCCCTTTGCGACCGTGCTTCCCAGCTCGACCTTGTCACTCACGATTCCGCTCGCCGGCGCGCGCACCCAACTGGTGGCACGGGCCAGCACCGGGCTGACGGCCCTGGTAGGCCGGCGAAGCCTGGGCAGCATGCCGATGGTGCGCATGACCTGGGTAATGCCTCTCAACCCCGCCCGGATACTGAGTTCATCGAAACGCAAAGCCTCGCCCGCCTCGTATATCAGCATCGGCATGCCCATCTCGGCGGCGCTGGCGCGCAGCGAACCGTCTCGAATATTGGCATTGACGATGACAGGAACGCCGAACGCATTGGCCAGTTCGAGCGTCTTCGCATCGTCCAGGTTGCCGCGAATCTGGGGCAGGTTCCTGCGGTTGATGGCGCCCGTGTGCAGGTCGATCCCGTAGTCCGCTTTTGACACGACCTCGCTGAAAAATGTTCTTGCCAGGCGGGCGGCAATCGACCCCCTGGCGCTGCCCGGAAACGAACGGTTGAGATCGCGCCTGTCGGGCAAATACCGCGATTGGTTGAGAAATCCGTGCACGTTGACGATCGGCACGGCAAGCAGGGTCCCGCGAATGGACTTAAGTGCTTTCCGTTTGAGCAGGCGGCGGATGATCTCAACACCATTCAGTTCGTCACCGTGTATCGCGGCCGATACGAACAGGGTCGGCCCGCTGTTGCGCCCGCAGACGACCTGCATGGGCATGGATAGCTGGGTGGCGGTATAGAGATCACCAACCGGCAGGTTGATGTTGACGCGCTGACCCGGGAAAACCACGGTGTCGCCGATGGTAATCGCTTCGTTCGATGTCATTGTGTTCAGGCTCCCTTGCCTTGACCGCGTTTCTTCTTGCCGACCAGGTAGGACCTCGAGGGGTCTACCGTCGCCCGTCCTTTGAACGCGGTGCGGCCAAGTAACATTCGGAACAGCATGTTTTCACGCGCTGTCAGCGTCATCTCAATCGGCCATCGGTGAGGACCAATGGAAAGCAGGGTTTCGATCACCCAGCGCTTCTCCCGGTGGCCGCCCGAATCGGTCACCGTTCGTTCATCCAGTACATCGGCCGTGCAGACAATCACGGTATCGCTGTCTTTTTGCAGCGGGTGGATCTTGAACTGGACGCGCTGAACACCGTTTTCGGACAACGGCCAGACCTCAAAAGCGTGCAATGCAGAGGTCCTGGCCCCGGTGTCAACCTTGGCCTTGACGGCGGGTATGCCGAGTTCCGGCAGGCCGACCCACTCGCGCCAACCCAGCGTCAGCATGGATTCAGGACTGTTTCTCAACGGCGTTTAATGTTCCGGGTCACGAAAGTTGAACTCCATTCTGCCACAAGTCGCTGGCTGGGCATCTGCTATATCAGGCTGGGCAGCGCAAGGCTCGCAAGGCTCAGGATAAGAAAGAAGCCGCACATGTCCGTAATGGTCGTCAGCAATGGTCCCGAGGCGACCGCAGGATCTATCTTCAGTCGCTTCAACATCAGCGGTACGGTGCCGCCGATGGACACGGCAAGCACGGTATTCAACGCCAGGGCCAGCCCGACGACCAGCCCCAGAACGTAGTTACCTTTCCAGGCCCAGGCGACGAAACCGAGCAGTGATCCGAGCGCCAGGCCATTGATCAGGCCTACCAACAGTTCCTTGCGCAAAACGCGCATAACGTCCTTGGGTTCAGCTGCACCGAGGGTGAGCTCACGCATGCTCACGGCAACCGCCTGGTTGCCGGAACAACCGCTCATATCGGACACGATGGGCAGGAAAACAGCCAGTGCAATGACGGCTGTCAAGGTGTCTTCGTAGAACGCAATGACGCTCGCGGCGATGATGTTCAGCACGATGTTGATGCTTAACCAGGACAGACGGCGCCTGGAGCGGAGCAGAACCGGCATGCTGCGCAGCTCATCACCGCCTACGATACCGGCAACCTTCAAATAGTCGGCCTCGGCCTTTTCATTCAATGCCTCGAGCACGGCCCTGCGGCGCACAATGCCCAACAAGTGATTTCTATCGTCGACCACCGGGACGGCGGCGATGTCGTTGTCGGCAAAAAACTGTTCCAGTTCATTCAGCGATGCCGTGGCAGCAACGGTTTTGGCTTTTGTTGCTATGCTTCCGATCCGTGCGGCGGGGTCAGCGAAGACCAGGTCGCGCAGTCGAATCACACCGACCAGCACACGCTTCTTGACCACAACATAAATGTAATGGACGGTCAGGAATTCATAATCTCCCTCACGTCCGGTCAGGTCATCCACTACGTCACGGACGATCGCCGTCCTCGGGTAGGTCGCGAACTCGGTCATCATCAGGCCGCCAGCCACGTCCGACGGATAGGCAATCAGTTCGCGGATCTCCTTGACATCGTCCTCTTCGAGGTACTCGAATATCGCCTCTGTATCCTGCTGGTCCATTTCCGATAGCAGGTCGACGCGGTGGTTACTGGCCATTTCTTCGACGATGGGAGCGGCATCTTGCGCGGGCATGTCTTCAATCAGGCCAGCACCGTGAGAATGGGGGAATTCCTCCACCAGTTGCGCCGCTTTCTCGACGGAAACGACAGAGAGCAGCCTGCGTTGTTCATCTTCTGTCAGCTGAAACACGGCGTGAAGCAGTTCGGCCGAATCGAAATTTTCCAGTTGCCGGTCAAGAACCGGGCCAGTACTGCCTGATTCAAGCAGCAGGCGAATCTGATCCCGGGCTGAAATATTGCTGGTCATCATTTGATTGATCCCTCTGATCTATCCACCGGCGTGCCTGCCCCATCGGCCTGGTAATTCGCTCGGGGCAGGGCCACTCCGGCATTTTCCGGCAAACACAGGGCACCGGAAATTCTCACGCATTTACGATCGGCGACAGGGCGCTGGACATGCCTGTTCTGGCTACGCTGGCGGTGGCAGAGACCCTGTTTGACTGAAAGCCTGATGAGAGTGCTCCAAAACACGCGGGCCGATGCGGCGCGCAGGAAGTTGCCGAACACTCCGGGACGAAGCACTACATCGTGTGCGTGCTCATATTGCTCTTGAGTTGGGTCGCCAGGTGTGATTCGATCACGGTGCGCGCGTGGGCGCCGTCCTGGGTATCGGCAAACTGAACGCCGATACCGGCTTT
>JAZBOH010000115.1:0-2257 GCA_036351055.1 Lysobacterales bacterium | reverse complement strand
TGTGGGAGCACGCTTACTACATCGATTTCCGCAACGCCCGTCCAAAGTACCTACAGGACATCTGGGGCATTGTTAACTGGGACTTCGTGGCTGCCAACTACGCTGCCTGATCAAGCGACACCCCGGATCGAAGCACGACAAAAGCCCGGCCAAATGCCGGGCTTTTTGTTTCTTGATGCTTCATTGCCAACTAGGCGCGCACAACCAGCCAGGTTCCCGCAAAGACCAGGGCCAGGCCCAGCAACTTTGAGAGACTGATCGGATCGGGCGTGGTCAGGACGCCGAAATGATCCAGGGCCGTGCCGGCGACCATCTGCCCCAGTATCAGCAGTACCACCAGGGCTGTGGGCCCAACAACGGGCACGGTAACAATGGTCAGGCTCACATAGACCGCCCCCATCAAACCGCCGACCCAGGCCCACCAGGGCAGCGCCAGGGCGCCCTGCCAGTTGGCCGCGCCCAGCTGCCCGCGCAGGGCAATGAATGCGAGCAGGCCGATCGTACCCACCACGAAGGAAATCGTTGTCGCCCACAACGCGCTGTTGAAGCCGTCGCTGAGCCGTGCGTTGATCAGAAACTGGATGGGAAGGAGCATGCCGCCAATAACGGCCAAGGCAATGGCAAGAGAGTAATTCATGGCAAATCGTTCATGGGCAAGTCGTTCATGGGCAAGGTTTCATCATTAAAAGTTCGCTGGACGGGACTCAAGCGCACCTTATACCACCCCCGCCGGCGTGCGGACAGTAAAGGGAAGACGGATCGCGCCTTGCACATACCGCAAGCAGCGGCGCCCGGGCAGAGTAAATAAACATCAGGGCCGGGCGCGGAGCCCGGCCCTGATTCAACTGCGACGACGGGTTAGTCGCAGGCGCTGAGGGGCTCTACGGAAAATTCATACTCCGACCAGGGGCCTTCCAGAATCGTGAAGGTGTCCACACGCAGCCAGCGAACACGCCAGGTCCAGCCATCCAGCTGATCCTGCGGAATATCGCTCGACTTGCGGACCCGGTAGGTGTTGTTCGCGGTTTGCTCACGGATCCGCGGCTGCTCGTCGCGCTCGTGGCTGATCTCAATTTCATAGGAGGTCGCGTTGGGGAATGCCTCCCAGTCAAAGACCCAGTCGAGCTGCCCGTTGCAGGCGTTGGGCAGACGTTCCTTGTTCTCGGGCCTTACGAGGCGCCCTTCGTCCTCACCATTGGACCCCTTGGTCAGACAGCTGGCCACACGGTCCTGCACGATGCGACGCAGGTTCATGGTGCCGGCCTCACCCGCTGCCGGCAGGTTGTACTTTGCCGTGATTTCATCGCAGCTATCAAAGCTGAGATCGAGTGTGCCGTAAGGTTCCGATACGGAGGGCGGCTGGCCCTGGTCAAAGGCACCGCCGCGGTTCACAAACATCTGCATCTCGCTCCTGTCACCGTCGATCGGTCCGAAAGCGGTCATCCAGCGATGATCCGCCGATCCCACGTCCGCATTGCCGCCGCTGGCGTCGAAATTATCGTAGGTAAACCAGGCGGCAAACACCGCGTTGACCTCAGGCAGAACGTTGATCAGCACGCCCTGGCCATCGGTTTCCGGGTCCGCCCAGGCATCATTCAGGCCTTCATTGACGATAATCTCAGGTCCCGAACTCTGTGCACGGTCATTTGAGGTTTTCGCCTTGACGACGGTCTGCTTGCGCATGGAACGGCCCTGCCCATCCTTGCACTTCATGGTCAGGACATGTTCGCCGGCCTGCTCCATGGTTACGGGAAGACTGCCGTGCGTACCCATGAGCGTTGCGTTCGCCCAGTTCGCCGTGGTCCCCTCAGGGCGGCACTGCATGCCCCGGGGTGCGCGCCAGACCACGCTCACCGGCTCACCGGTCACTACCTCGGGCCGGGACACGGCAAGCAAGGCCTGGCCGGCTTCGGCCGCTTCATTGGAGAGAAATTGCTCACACAGGAGCTGGTTATCTGTGACCACGCGCTGGATCGGAATCGTGCCGGTCAAACGGCCGGACTCGTCCGTCTCGATGTCGTAGGTCAGCACGCCGGAATTACACGCGAGAAACTCCAGGCGCATGGTGCCAACCTCTTCGCGCGTTACCGTGTTGCCGCGGTCCAGGCGGCCGCCCCGGGTGAGGATAACGGTAAGGTCGACGCCGCTTTCATCGTAGCTGCCCTGCGCCGTAAACCAGCGGTGACGAGCATCGCCCACGTTGGCATTGTTGCTTACGGAGGTGCCGGCGCTCTCGTAGGTAAACCAGGTAAGGAAT
>JAZBOH010000114.1:0-8414 GCA_036351055.1 Lysobacterales bacterium | reverse complement strand
TTGCACGGTTCCCTACCTTTATGCCATGGGCGGCGAGCAGGACTTCCTCACCCTGGCCTTCACCGGTGATTTCGATGATGGCGGCCCGCAGGATCCAGCCCGTGTAAACGAAGGTCACTTCGAAGTGATCGAGATGGGCACCCTGACCGGCGAAGCCGAAGAAAACGTCACGCACGAGCCTGCAAACGATGACGGCATCCGTATGCCGTTGGACTGTGGCGCTCTGACCACGTGGTGGACCGATTTCGGTGGCAGCAGCGATGAAGGTATCTGGTACGAAGAAGCAGATGGCAAAGCCAACTGCAACCCGTACCCGGTTGACCTGGATGACCTGGAATTCTCCGGTTGCCAGGCCGACAGCTTTACCGAACGTAACAGCGGTGGCCTGTTTGGCGCGGCCGCAGTCGTCAATGCCAACGAAGGCACGATGTACAGCTACGACGCCAAGGCCATTCAGGGCTTCGACGAGACGGACGACGGTATCCACTTTATCCCGGGTACGATCTTCCCGTCTCTGAACAGCGGCAGCATCAACGACTCTTGGGTATTCTTCGGCGTACCTCAGAACGAAGCTGTTCTCCTGGACTATGACGAAACCGTAGACGCCGTTTCTTCCGTATTCATGCATGACACCGTCATGAACGAATACGTCACGGGCGGTATGGCCGATGCGGCCACCGAGTGGGTTATCACCTTCCCGACCAAGAACTTCTACGCCGACTGGTGGAGAATGTGCGAAGTTGGCCTGGTCCCCGCAATCGACTGTTATGGCGATGCTAATGCCGAGATCGATCCTGCAGACGCGTATGCACGTGCACCGTTTACTTATGTCTTCGGTGAAGTTGACGACGACGACAACCCGCTCTGCGAAAACGCTTCGCTGAGAACCTGGGATCGTGAAGAAGATACTTTCACTCCGACTGATCCGGATAACCCGATTCGTCCGCCGGTCGTTTCACCGTCTCTGCCCGTTTGTGACGATGAAAACGATCCGCGTTGCCGTCCGGGTGAGGCTCCGTTCCAGATCTGTAACGAAGTCAACGTTCTGCGTTTTGGCGAGAAGGAACTCTTCGGTACACCTGGCTTTGATGAAGGCAGCCTGTTGCTGTCCGTCGAAGACGAGTTCGAAGCCGGTTGGGGCCGTATGACCTTTACCAGCGCCAACGCTAACATGGGCCTGCCGGAACGCAATGGCACCTACCTGCTGGGTCTGCCCGTAGCCGGTTTTGCCGCTTACAAGCTGGAAAACGGCTTTGTTGAGAGCGACATGGGTACGGTACAGGCTTACTATGGTGGCCTGTTCGGACACAAGGGTAACGTTCGCGCCAGAGGCGGTGTTTCTATCCCCTAAGGCTGGAACTACAGTATCACTGTAATAACAGTTGTTCTTAGTTAGAAAACGAGGGGCTGCGCAAGCAGCCCCTTCGTTTATCTGCGACTTGAGAGAAGTAATCACTATGTCAGTAAAATATTTCCTGGCCATGGTCTGCCTGGCCGTTTTTACCGCCGGCCCGTTGTGGGCCGACGATACGGTTTTTGCCCGACAGGGTGAACTGGTGCTCACCAATGACGAAATCGACGCCGCCTTTGCGCAGATCCCGGAACTGTACCGCGGCAGTTTTATCCGCGATGGCAAGAGAGTCGACCAGCTCATTCAGAACCTGTTTCGCAACAAGCTGGTGGCTGCCGACGCCGCAAAGAACGGCTACGACAAGGATCCAATCGCCATCAGCCGCGTCAAGATCGCCGGGGAGAAAGAAATGGCCCTGGCCTGGATGGAACAGGTCCTGGCAAACGCCCCCCAACCGGACTACGAGGCGCTGGCGTACGAACGTTACCTGGCCAACCCGGAGGAGTACCAGACCGAGGAGATGGTCGACGTTTCTCATATCCTGGTCCAGTCGGGCACGCGCAATGAAGACGAGGCCCGCGAAATGGCCGAGGAGTTGCGCGCGAAACTGATGGAGAATCCCGAACTGTTCGACGAGTACGTCATGGAGTTCTCGGAAGACCCCGCCAAGTCATCGAACAAGGGACGTTACCCGCGATCCAAGCGCGGCGAAATGGTCAAGCCTTTTGAAGACATGGCGTTTTCCCTGCGGGAGCCCGGCGAAATCAGCGAACTGGTGGAAACCAGTTACGGCTTCCATATCCTGCGGCTCAATGCAAAGATTCCACCGCAGACACTGCCTTTCGACAGCGTCAAGCAGCAAATCATCAGCGCGGACAAAAAAGAGTTCCTCGAAGACTACCAGACAAGGTATATTTTCACACTGGTACCGGAACCGGTGCAGATCGATGAAGGCGCCGTCGAAGCCATGGTGAAAAGGCACTTCGGAGAGAACCTGGAGAAACTGCCCGATTACCTGAAATAGCTTTTCCCCAGCGTTCACGGGTTGCCGATGAACCTTTTGACCGACAATTTTTTCCGCCAGCTCGTCTCGCGCGCGATCCGGACGGATTACCTGGAAAACATAACCGGCTTCGCCTGGCTGTTTATCCAGCCGTTGTTGTTGCTGGCGATCTATACTTTCGTATTCAGCACGATTTTCAAAGCGCGGATTCCTGATTCCGGCACGGTGGGGTTTATGCCCTACCTGGCCGTGGCCTTCTGGCCCTGGACCGCGTTTTCAGAGTCGGTACTGCGTGCTTCCAACTCGATCAGCGCCAACGCAGCCCTGATCGGCAAGGTCGCCATTCCCACGGAAATGATCCCGCTGTCGACCGTCACGGCCGCCTTCATGATGCACTTGGTGGGTTACCTGGCGGTACTCGTGGTGATCCAGCTGACCGGAACGCCGGTACACTGGATGGGACTGTTCGCGGCGCTGCCCTTGCTGATGCTGATGTTTCTTTTTGCCTGCGGGCTATCGCTGTTTATTAGCGCACTGCAGGTATTCATCCGTGACGTATCGCAGATCCTGCCCCCCCTGATGACCTTCTGGTTTTTCGGCACGCCGATTCTTTACGGCACCAGCGTCCTGCCGGAGAACATCGCGGCCCTGATGAAGTTCAACCCGATGACCTGGTACGTGGAACGGCTGCGCGATTTCCTGCTGTTTGGCCACTATGATTTTACGATCCAGGACCTGCTGGTGCCCGCGTTGACGATCCTGGTGCTGTTTGCCGGCTTCCGCTTTTTCCGCCGTATCAGCAGCCATTTCGAGGACTTCCTGTGATGAAACCGCTGGTCCGCGTCGAAGGCGTTTCCAAGTTCTACCCCCGGGTGCACAAACCGGGCGAACGCCTGCGCGCTTTTGCCGCCCTGCTGGCCGGCAGACCGGCGGGCGAGGGCGCCGAGGTGCTGCATGACGTGAGCCTGGAAGTGATGCCGGGCCAGTCATTTGGCATCATCGGTGAAAACGGCGCGGGTAAATCGACGCTGCTGAAAGTACTGACTGGCGTGATCACGCCCAGTAGCGGCACGGTGGAAGTGAATGCCCGCGTGGCCGCCCTGCTGGAACTGGGCGCCGGATTCCAGCCGGAATTTTCCGGTATCGACAACGTGCGCATGAAGTCGGCCCTGCTGGGTCTCAGCGCGCGCCAGTTGGACCAGAAAATGGACGAGATCCTGGCCTTTGCCGATATCGGGGACTACGTTTACGAGCCGGTCAAACACTATTCTTCCGGCATGATCGTGCGCCTCGGTTTCGCCGTGGTGGCCGCGTCGGACCCGGAGTTGCTGATCACGGATGAAGTGCTGGCCGTTGGCGACGAATCCTTCCAGAAAAAATGCATCCGCTGGATCGAGCAGTTCCTCGAAGCGGGCAATACCCTGCTGATGGTTTCACACAGCATGTACCTGGTGCAGAAACTCTGCCAGCAGGCGATCTGGCTGCACGATGGAAAAACCCGGAAGCTCGGCGATGTATTCCCGGTGACCCAGTCCTACCTGGCCTGGCACGAGGAAAAAAACGCGGCCGAGCGCCGCCACCGGCGTTCACTGAAAGGCACCAGCGGCCACTACCGGGTTGGTTCCTTTCGCCTGCTGGGGCATGACAACGACGGCAGCGCCGTGCTGTCCCAGGGCGGCGGCCTGGAGGCCGAGTTGATCCTGAATTCACCGGACGGGCGTCCACCTGTGGCCCTGGTCGGCGTGATGCGCGCCGACGGTACACCGGTTTACGGGGTCGCCTCGGATTACGACCAGGTGCAGGCCGAGACACTGGACAGCGAACGCTACCGCTACATGATCCGGTTCGACAATATGCCGCTTTTGCCGGGCACTTATTCGATCCGCGGCCACGCGATGGACCCCGAGGGCATCCGCCTGTTCGACACGGCCGAAATCCGTTTCAGCGTGGCCGGAGAGAGCCGCGAAATGGGCATGATCCGTTTACCGCATCGCTGGGGTGAAGAACCGGCCGGTGGGGACGACAAAGACGACCATGCCGGGTAAAAACAGCCTGTCCGTCGTCGTGCCCGTGTATAACGCGGCAGAAGAACTGGCGCATTGCCTGGATTCTCTGCACGCAACCCTGGCAGCCGGAACCGAAGTGATCCTCATTGACGATGCGTCGCCGGATTGCGCGGTTCAGGCATTGCTGGGCATATGGAAACAGCGTGCTGTCGATGGCTGGCGTTTCGAGCGAAACACCAGCAACCTGGGTTTTGTCGGAACGGCCAACCGCGGCATGCGCCTGGCGCAGGGCGACGTGGTGTTGCTGAACTCGGATACCGTGACCACGCCGGGCTGGCTGCAGGGCCTGCAACGCTGTTTGTACTCGGATGAAAGTATCGGAACAGCGACCCCCTGGACCAATAACGGGGAAATCGCATCGATACCCGCTTTTTGTGCACCGAATCCCGTTCCAGCGGACCCAGCCGCCGTGGCACACGTTGTTGCGCTCGCCGGTGCCGCGGTTTACCCGTCGATTCCAACGGCTGTCGGTTTCTGCATGGCCATATCCCGCCGCGCCATCGATCGCGTCGGACTGTTCGACGAGGCACTTTTTGGCAAGGGTTACGGGGAAGAAAACGATTTTTCCATGCGTGTCAGCCAAGCCGGGATGCGCAATGTGCTGTGCGATGACGTTTACGTCGTGCACGTTGGCGGCTGTTCCTTCGGTCCACTGGGCCTGAAGCCGGACGAGAGCAGCATGCAGCGCCTGCTTTCCCGGCACCCGGCCTACCTGGACATCGTGCAGGAATTCATCCGCCAGGACCCGCTGTCCGTTCGCCGGCAGGAGATCGTGACCGCCCTGGAACGTGAAGGCGACCGCTTGGGGTAAAATCAGCCCCTGGAGCTATCGAGGGAGAACCCTTTGTCCGAGCCACTGGAGTTTACAGGTGAACGCTATACGCCTGAGTGCCTGCGCGAAATCCGTTACGAACATGTGCACCGTTATGTTTTTGCACGTGGACTGGTAGCCGGCCGGCGCGTGCTGGACGCCGCCTGCGGCGAAGGCTACGGCTCGGCCCTGCTGGCCGAAACCGCTTCCCGGCTCGTTGGCGTGGATGTTTCCCCGCAGGCGGTCGCACATGCCTCGGAACGTTACCGCGCTCCGAACCTCGAATTCCGCCAGGCTGACTGCCTGGCCCTGCCGTTTCCCGACGATGAGTTTGACTGCGTGGTTTCCTTCGAGACGCTCGAACACCTGGAAAACCATGAGCAGTTGATGGCCGAGTTCAAGCGTGTACTGCGCCCGGGTGGTTTTCTGCTGATCTCCACCCCCGACAAGGCCATCTACACTGACCAGCAGGGCAACCGCAACGAGTTCCATGTCGCCGAACTCTACCGCGATGAATTCGATGCCCTGCTGGAGCGCCATTTCGCGGTGCATCGCCTGTGGGGACAGAAACTGTTGTTCCAGTCGGCGATCTGGTCCTTGCAGCCCGCACCCGGCGTGGTATTGCACCAGGAATCGGGGGCGTCCGTTTCCACTTCGCCCAGCCCGGAGCACGAGGCGGTGTACCTGCTGGCCCTGTGTGCGGATGACGCGGCCTGCCTGCCGAACGTCCCGCATGGCCTGAGCCTGTTCGACGATGCGCAACAGTCGGTTTACGAGCACTATTACCACGAGATCCGAAAGAACATGGCCGCCGGCGGCCTGCTGCAGGAAAAGGAACGTGAAATCAGCAAATTGAAAGCTGCCCTGGCCCAGGCACTCCCCCGTCCTTCGTGGTGGCGCCGGCTGCTGGGCAAGGGTTGACCGGGCACCGCAATGAGCGCCGAAGTCGCCGTCCTGATCGTCAATTACAACGCGGGTGACGCGCTGGCCCACTGTGTCGAATCGGTGCTCTCCCAGTGCCGGGAAGTTAGCGTGACGGTGGTGGACAACGCGTCAGCGGACGGCAGCGCCAGGCGTCTGCAGGAACTCTATGGCCGGCTGGACAAGGTCACGGTCATTTTCAACGAAACCAACCTGGGTTTTTCCAGGGCGGTCAACCAGGCTGCCGAAGCGGTTCGTGATGGCCCTGAGGAAACTCTGCTGATCCTGAACCCGGACTGTGAACTGTTTCCCGGTTCACTGCGCATCCTGGTCGAAGCCCTGGGCAATGCACCGGCTGCAGCGTTGGCCGGCCCGCTGGTCGTAGACCGGCACGGGGCGCCGATGAGGGGAACCTTGCGCCGTTTTCCCGACCCCTGGCGCTCCTTTCTTGAATTCTCAGGGCTGTGGCGGCTTGGTCGCTTCTCTAGCGTGTTCCAGGGCATCGAGCCAGTCGGCGAACTGCCGCAGGAAGTGACCGGGGCTGAAGCCGTCTCGGGTGCCTGCATGCTGGTGCGCAGGGACGTGTTTTTTGAACTCGGCGGCATGGACGAGGCCTATGGCCTGCATTGCGAAGACCTCGACCTGATGTATCGCCTGCAGCAAGGTGGCTTCGAGCGCCTGTTCGTGCCGCAGGCGCGCGTATACCACCTGCAGGGACTTTCCAGCCAGAGCCGGCCGGTCTGGGTGCACTGGCAGAAGCACCGCGGCATGCAGCGGTTTTTCAGCCGCTACCAGGCGGCCAACTACATCGCCCCCGTGCGCTGGTTCGTCATCGCCGGCATCTGGGCGCGTTTCCTGCTGACCCTGCCGCTGGTGCTGATCAGGAAATGAACGCGGCTGCTATCGTAACGGTGAGCGGCGCGAGCAGCCAGCTGGGTGTATTCCTTTTGCCGCGATTGCAGAATGCGGGTTTTGCAGTTCGTGCGGTTAGCCGCAGTGCGCCTGCCGAAGGGCTGGAAATTGAAGAAGGTATCAGCTGGGTTGGCCCATTGCTTGAACTGGAACTGGCGGCGGGCAGGGCTCCGGCCGATTTCCTGGTTTCCTGCGGTCCGCTGAGCCTGGCGCGGAAACTGCTGCGGCAGCACAAGCCGTTCAGCTCGGCCGTCGTTTTCAGCACCAGCAGTATTTTGACCAAGCCCGATTCCGCCGATCCGGGTGAGCGCGACCTGGTTAACGCCATCGCCAAAGAAGAGGGACAGGTCAAGGCAATCTGCCGGGAGCGCGGCATTCCACTGGTACTGATCAGGCCTACCATGATTTACGGTTGCGGCCTGGACCGTAACGTCAGCATGCTGTACCGGCTGGGCGCGCGAACCGGATTTATTCCCCTGTCCAGCCAGGCCGGCGGGCGGCGCCAGCCCGTGCACGCGGACGACCTGGCCGCATTAGCCGTCGAGGCGCTTTCAAGCAGAGTGGACGGCTGCCTGGAAGGTGAGGCCTGCGGAGGAGAAACGCTCGAATTCCGCGAGGTGGCCAGGCGGGTTGCCGCCTGTGCAGAGGGCAGGGTACGACCCTTGCCGCTTCCCGCAGCGTTGCTGACCACCGTAGTCAAAATTTTCTCGTCAATCAGGCCGGGCACCAGCATCAATACCGAGATGGTGCGCCGCCAGGCCGTCAACATGGTTTTCGACGACACCGTTTTCCGGCAATCCCTCGCCTACCAGCCACGCCCCTTTAACCCCACCCCGGCAGACTTCAGCATCCCACCCAAACTCGAGCGCTTCCGCCTCAAGTTGTGAGGGGGGAATGCCGCGTCTCCGTGCCCCGCCGCCTGGGCCATCAGCCCGGGCCGGGCGCCTGGTTCAGCGCCCCTTCGGGGTGCCCTCGCGTTTGGCTGTTTTGGCGGTCGCTCTGATGGTACGTCCCTGATACCGTCAGAGCTCGATTGGCCATCCGGGCCAATCGCCCCCCAAAACAGCCAAACACTCGGCGCTTCCCTTTAGGGCTGCCCGACCCGGACTGACGGCCCAGCCGGCTCCGTACCAAACCGGGAGCCTCGTTTTGCTACCGAAGTCCAGGTCGTGGTGGCGTATACCCCCTTTCCGGGGTGTTTGAAAGAAGGACCTTTCAAGACAAGCGTCACACGGATGATGAGATGGACACCTCTCGTACTAAGCGGCGTCACAATGCGCCATTATTGAGTTTCTACATCCAATAAACGACAAGAGGTGTCCGATATGAACGTTACGCTAATGGGTATCG
>JAZBOH010000113.1:0-28846 GCA_036351055.1 Lysobacterales bacterium | reverse complement strand
TTCCAGGATGGCGTCCAGGGCAGCGGCCTCGTCGGGGCCGTCGGCGGTCACGACTAGCCCGGTGCCGATGGATGCGGCCAGGGTCAGCACGCCCATGATCGACTTGGCGTTGACTTCCCGCGCACCACGTTGCAGCGTGACTTCGGCATCGAATCCCGAGGCGCAATTCACCAGCTTGGTCGCCGCGCGGGCGTGAAGACCGAGTTTGTTGATCACGGCGACGTCAGCGGAAATCATTTCTGGAAAATCTTGACGCTGCGCCGGCCGCAATCCACTGCCTTGCGCGTCAGTTTTCCGAGCGGCATGTCGCGGTTGGCCGATACGCACAATAGCATCGCCAGGTTGACGCCGGTCACCATCACCGCGTTGAAGTGCTCCAGCAATGCGGCAACACGGTTGCAAGGACTGGCGCCGATCAGGTCGGTCAGGACCAGCACGCCGTCGCCCGTGTCGGCGGCCTCGATGGCGGCGTGGATCTGGACCATCTCTTCGCGGTGCCCCTCGGAGTGGTTGAACGGAACACATTCGACGCCCTCCATTGGTTCGCCCAGGATAAAGGACGCTTCGGCCACCAGGGACTCGCCGCTGCTGCCGTGGGTCACGAGCACCAAGCCGACGCTCATGCCTGGATCTCCCGGTGATGGACCAGCACGTCGCTGTACATTTCACCCAGCTCACTGGCGAGGCGGTCGACCAGGTAAACGGAGCGGTGCCGTCCCCCGGTGCAGCCGATGCCGATGGTGACGTAACTGCGCTGACTGCTCTGGAACTCGGGCAGCCAGCTTTTCAGGAAACCCAGCACGTCGGCAGTCATGCGCTTGACGGCGTCGTCTTGCTCCAGCCACTTGCGCACCGGGCCGTCGAGGCCGGTATAGGCGCGCAGGCTTTCGACCCAGTAGGGATTGGGGAGAATACGTGCATCGAAGATAAAGTCGACATCCTGCGGCACGCCCCGTTTGAAGGCGAAGGACTCGAGCACCACGGTCATGGTTTCGTTTTCACCCCCCACGCATTTCCATACCTGGCGGCGCAGCTGGTGAATGTTCGTATCAGAAGTATCTATTACCCAGTCGGCGCGGCTGTTCAAGGGTTCCAGTATGCCTTTCTCAGCGTCGATGGCCTGGGGCAGGGCCTGCTGTTCGCGGGTCAGGGGGTGGCGGCGGCGTGTCTCGCTGAAACGCTTGATGATGGATGACGTATCCGCAGTCAGGAACAGCAGTTGGCACGGCATGCCGCCCTGCTCCAACTGGTCCAGCCAGGCGGGAATTTCCCCCAGTTCCTGGCCTGGAGAACGGGCGTCCACGCCGAAGGCGACCCGCGCATAGGCCGCGTCGTCGCGCTTGCTGATCTGGCGCACGAACTCCGGCAACAGGGCTGCGGGCAAGTTGTCGACGCAGTAGTAGCCGAGGTCTTCGAGGGCGCGCAGGGCGGTGGATTTTCCGCCGCCGGAAAGGCCGGTGACCAATACCAGTTGTTGGCCCAGTGTCGACATGCTCAGTTGTCTGTATCCCTGCTCTGCTTTTGCATCATTCGTGAATGCCGCTCGATGAACTCAGAGGCCGCGTTGTACCCCTTGGCTTTGAGCATGAAATCTCGCACCGCCGCCTCGGCCATCACGGCCAGGTTGCGACCGGCCATGACCGGAATGGTGATCCTGGGAATCGGGATGTCGAGCACCTGCTGCACGCTGGAGTCGCCTTCGAGGCGGTCGTGCACGCCATTGCCTTCACCTTTTTCGGGAACATCGAGGTGGATGATCAGGCGCAGGAACTTGTTCAGCTTGACCGCTGAATCGCCAAACATGTGCCGCACGTTGAGTACACCCAGGCCGCGAACTTCCAGGCAGTCCTGCAAAACGGCGGGGCAGGTGCCGTCGATTAGCTCGGGTGAAACCTGCGTGAATTCGGGTACGTCATCAGCGATCAGGCGGTGCCCACGGGTCAATAACTCCAGGGCCAGTTCACTCTTGCCGCTGCCCGGGCCGCCGGTGATCAGCACACCCATCGTGAACAACTCCATGTACACGCCGTGAAGCGTGGTTTTTCGCGCCAGCGTGCGTGAAACGTGGTACTGGAGAAACGTAACCAGTTCATAGGATCGCCTTGCCGAGCATATCAGGGCGGTCGGGCTGCCTCTTCCCCTGGCCAGCATGACCGGCGGAATTTCCAGCCCGTCGCCGACGATAATGGCGATCGGCGTGCTCTGGAACATCCGCTTCACGGTCGCGTCCAGTTCATGCTCATCGAGGGAGTCCAGGTATTGTTTCTCTTCGATACCCAGGACCTGGATCTTGTTGGGGTGGACCAGGTTGAGGTAGCCGACGGTGGCCGGGCGCAGGGTCAGGTCCTCCACCGAGATGGCCGGTTCCTGGCTGCCGCCGCCGGAAACCCAGTCAAGTTTCATCCTGTCGCGCAGGGCATCGTAAAAGCTCCGGGCTGTTACGGTACGAATCACTATTTACCCGTGCGGGACAGCAGTTTCAACAGATCAGCAGCGCTATCGGTGCTGCGTAACTCGTCCAGGAAGCCGGGCTCGCCAAACAGTTCTGCGATGTGAGCCAGCAGTTTCAAATGGTCTTCACCGCAGTCTTCCGGAACCGCAAGGGCGAATAGCACATCCACCGGTTCGCCATCGGCGGCTTCAAAGGGCAATGGCTTGGCCAGCCGCAAAAATTCGGCCTCGACATGGGTGATGGCCTTGACGCGCCCATGCGGAATCGCGACGCCTTTACCCAGGCCCGTACTGCCAAGGCGTTCCCTGGCAACGAGGCTTTCAAACACTTCTCTCTGGCTCAATTGCTCGCTATTGCCAGCCAGCTTTTCACTGATCAGTTCCAGCAGGTGCTTTTTGCTGCTGGCGTGAACGTCAAAGCTGATGCGTTCGGGGCTCAGCAGGTCATGGATCAACATGGTGGTATTTTCAGCTTTTCTCGTCCCCTCAGCCGGAGGAGGCTCTCTTGGCGGCGCTGGCGTGGTGGCCGCGAATGCGGTCTTTGTGCCGTCGCACCTGTTTATCCAGTTTGTCGGCGAGGCTGTCGATGGCGGCGTACATGTCGTCGTCTGCAGACTGGGCAAAAAGCGCCTTGGGCGCCCCGGCTACATTGATTTTGCCTTCGGCGTATTTCTTGTGGTTTTCCACCTTGAGAATAACATCCATGGAAATCACGTGGTCGAAGTGGCGCGAGATGCGTTGCAGTTTTTCAGTCGTGTATGCGCGCAGTGCGGGCGTGACTTCGATGTGATGTCCGGTGATGTTTGTCTGCATGTCTATCTCCAAAAGTTAGGACCGTTCCGCGCGCCAGGCGTTCACCCTGCACGGGTGCCCGGTCTGATTAATACGGAGGTTGGATCTGGCGTTCCGTCCGTGGGACCTTGATCTTCCAGTTGTCGAGAACAAGAAGGATTACACAATCCATAACCTAATCTTATACCCGATTCTGAAAGTTGCAAAGCCCGCAAATCCCGGTGGATCAGGCCAGGCCGGAATTGCGGCGGTAGAGGCGGCGGCGTTCACTGGAAGAGCCGATGCCAAGCGACTCCCGGTATTTTGCCACCGTGCGCCGTGCGACCAGTATTCCGGTCTGCTTGAGCAGTTCAGACAAGTCCTGGTCGCTCAGTGGTTTCCCGGGGGGTTCGTTCGCCAGCAGGACCTGCAAACGGGCCTTGACGGCCGTTGCGCTGGCCGTGCCGCCGCGGTCCGTGCGCACGTAGCTGGAAAAAAAGTATTTCAATTCGAACAGGCCGCGCGGCGTCAGCATGTATTTGCGCGTTGTCGCGCGTGAAACGGTCGATTCATGGACTTCGATGGACTCTGAAATGTCTTTCAATATCAGCGGCTTCATGGAGATCTCACCATGCTCCATGAAGTCTTGCTGCGCCTCCACGATGGCTTGCGAAACGCGCAGCAGGGTGCGGTTACGCAGTTCCAGGCTGGACATCAGCCAGCGGGCTTCCTGCAGGCGCCCGCGCAGGTAGTCGACGTCTTTGCCGCCGGATTTGCGCAACAGGTCAATGTAGTAGGTGTTCAGCTTCAGCCCGGGCTCGTTTTCCGGGTTCAGCGTCACCCGCCACTTGTCATCGACCCGCGTAACGTAAACATCCGGGACCAGGTATTCGTCACGACGGTTGTCATAACGCGAACCGGGACGCGGCTCCAGTGACTGGATCAGGTCCAGCGCCGCGGCCAGTCCGTCTTCGCTTGCGCCCGTCCGCTTGCGCAGTTCATCGATGTCGTGCCGGGCCAGCAGGTCGAGGTAATCCTTGGCGATACGCAGGGCGAGATCACGGCTTGCCGTGTCGGAAGGAAGGGCGTACAAGTGTACGCGGATACACTCGGCGGTATCCCGCGTGGCGACGCCGACCGGTTCCATGCGCTGCACACGGTGCAGAACGGCCAGCACCTCGTCCTCGGACACCAACAGTTCCGGCGCCAGGCTGGCGCGTATTTCCGCGATCGTTTCCGCCAGGAAGCCTTCTTCATCGAGCCCGTAGATGATGGCGTGCGCGATCGCCGTGTCGACATCACTGAAGTGAGACAGGTTTATCTGCCAGAGCAGGTGGTCGAGCAGCCCGCCTTCACTGTCGTCGGCAATCTGTGCGTCGCTGCTGAAACCTTCGTAGGACTGCGTCTCCGTCCATTGTTCGTTGCCCAGGGTTTCCATTTCCCAGTCGACGGCCGGCTCTTCGACGGGGCTCTCGGTTTCCGTGGTGGATTTTTCGGGTCCGGATGATTCCGGTTCGCCTTCCTCGCGTTCCAGGATCGGGTTTGAATCCAGCACTTCCTGGATGTATTCGCGCAGTTCGATACGGTTCAGTTGCAGCAGTTTGATAGCCTGTTGCAGCTGCGGCGCCAGCGCAAGCTTCTGGGCCAGTCTTAGTTGCAGGCCCGGCTCAGCCATTTTCACCCCTATGTTTTGGCCTGCTCATCAATATGCTCATAGACTGAAGTTCCTTCCAAGGTAAACCTCGCGTACTTCGTCGTTTTCCACGATGGTCTCGGGACGGCCGGCCGCCAGCACCTGGCCCTCGTTCAGAATATAGGCATGATCGCAGATGCCCAGTGTTTCACGCACATTGTGGTCGGTGATCAATACGCCGATGCCCAGGTCGGTGAGGTGTTTGACAATTTTCTGGATTTCGATGACCGAGATCGGATCGACGCCCGCAAAGGGCTCATCGAGCAGGATGAAGCGCGGCCCGGCCGCCAGGGCGCGGGCAATCTCCGCGCGCCGCCTTTCGCCGCCCGACAGGCTGATGCCCTGCTGCCTGGCGAGATGAGCGATGCCAAGGTCCGCCATCAAGGCTTGCAAACGTTGTTCGCGACCGCTTGCTTCCAGGTCGTTACGGATCTCGAGGATCGACATGATGTTCTGCTCGACCGTCAGTTTCCGGAAAATGGAAGCATCCTGCGGCAGGTAGCCGACGCCGAGCGCGGAGCGCACGTTGACCGGTTCGTGCGTAATGTCGACTCCGTCTACCTCGATCACGCCGTCGCCTACTGCAACCAGGCCGACGATCATGTAGAAACAAGTGGTTTTTCCGGCTCCGTTGGGGCCCAGCAGGCCGACCACGTTGCCGGGTTCGACCTCCATGGTCACACTCCTGACCACCTCCCGCTTGCCAAACGATTTACTCAGCTTGATCGCCTTGAGCATGCTATCCGCCGCTGCCTTCTTTTGCTGCTTCGGTGTTTTCCACCGGCTCGTTTCCGGGTAAAACCTCCGGGTCGAGGCGGATCTGGATGCGGCCGTTTTCCTCGCCGCCATTTCCCTGGAAGTGCTGCAGGTTCATGTCGTAGATCAACTTCTCGCCACTGATGCGGTATTGCGGATGGGCCACGTCCGCGGCCCCGGTCAGCGTAACGATGCCGGTGGCTACTTCATAACTGATGTTCTCCGCCTCGGCACTGACCAGGCCCTCGGCTTCGATCTCCTGTTCAAGATGCACCGGGCTGCCGGTCAGCTCGATGCGGTTGACCTTGCCTTCCAGCTTGGAAACGTTTGCCACGTCGGCCTTGACATACAGGGAGCCCTGCCGTATTTCCACGTTGCCCTGCAACGTGGAAATGCCGTCACCCAGCGTGCCGCCGGTGGAGTCGGCCTTCACGTCCAGTGGCTGCTGGCGGTCCGTTTTGAGTGCATGCAGAGGCCCGCAGGCCAGCAGCAGGCACAGGCCGGGCACTACCGCATGATTACAGAACTTCATAATGGGCCTGTACCTCGTTTAACAATTCAACCCGGTCATTGATCATATCGAGCCTCATTCCGGTGGCGTCCACCCGGTCGCCCGCCTGCCGGATTTCGACATCCGCTTCCGTGCTTGCGGTGCGCGGGGTCACGTGCAGTAAGACATCGCTGGTCCTGATGTCGAGCAAATCGCCGGTGATCTCGTTACGCCGGAGCAGGTTCACCTTACCCAGCAGGTTAACTTGCTCCCGGTCGGAAGCGATGACCGCCAACTCCGCGGTAATGTACCACTCTTCATGTTCCTGCTGAATCCGTATGTTGGGTTGTTCGACCGTGCCGACACCCGTGGCTGCATCGTTGCGCAGCAGTGGCGCCTCGATTTCCAGGCTGATTTGACCCTCACTGTCGAGCAGCCGCCCCCGGAAATCGTGCAGGGCGTAGTTGAGGCGCGTGTCAAGGCCGGCGACCGGTTCCAGTCGTTCTTCGTCGCCAGGCCGGGTCAGAATCCAGGACAGGACCGCGAGCAGGGTCAACAGGATGATGCCGCGGCGGGTTTGCCTCCTGATCACTGCTGCAGGATTCCGTCCAGCGCCTTAACGTCCAGTTTCTGTGCGGCCAGTATCAGGTCGCAGATTTCCCGTACGGCGCCGTGACCACCCGGCCGCGAAGTGATCCAGTGCACTCGTTTCTTGACGACCGGATCGCCGTCGGCGACCGTGACCGAGAGCCCGGCGCGGTCAAGGATCGGCAGGTCAAGCCAGTCATCGCCCGCGTAACAGACCTGTTCCGCATCCAGACCGGTCCCGGAGAGCAGGTCGTGAAACGCATCCAGTTTGCGCATACTGCCCTGGTAGATGCGCGTGATGCCAAGGTTGGCGGCCCGTGCCTTTACGATCTCGGACTTGCGTGCGGTGATCAGGGCCAACTCGATGCCCTGGTCGGCCAGCAGCCGCATGCCCAAGCCGTCGCGCGTGGAAAAGGCTTTCATCTCGTTACCGGTATTATCGAAATACAGGCGCCCATCGGTCAGGATGCCGTCAACGTCCAGCGCCAGCAGGCGGATTTTCGCAGCCCTTTCCAACAGCAGGGGGTCAAAACCACCGATATCGATAACACCCATTCAGACCACCCCCGCCTTGAGCAAGTCCTGGAAATTCAGAGCGCCGACCAGGTTGTTTTCGTCATCGATGACCAGCAGGCCCTGGATACTGTGGTCCTGCATCATGCGCATGCCTTCCTCGGCCAGGGCGTCGGGGCCGATGTGTTTTCCACCCCGGGTCATGACGTCGCTGATCGGCGTGCTGTGCGGGTCCAGGCTGGCATCGAGCGTGCGGCGCAGGTCGCCGTCCGTGTAAACCCCCACGACCTTGCCGGCCGTGTCGACGATGGCGGTCATGCCCAGCCGCTTGGCCGTCATTTCGACGATGGCCTGGCTGATCGAGGCATTTTCCCTGACCGCGGGGATTTCTTCGCCGCCGTGCATGATGTCACTGATATGCAGCAACAGGCGCCGGCCCAGTTGTCCGGCGGGGTGCGAGCGCGCAAAGTCTTCCCGTGTGAAGCCGCGCGTCTGGAGCAGCGAAACCGCCAGCGCGTCACCCATCACCAGTGCGGCGGTGGTGCTGGAGGTCGGCGCCAGGCCCAGCGGGCAGGCTTCCTTGTCCACGCCGACATCGATATGCGCGTCCGAGTGCCGGGCCAGGGTGGAGGCCGGCTTGCCGGTCATGGAAACGATTTTCACCCCAAGCCTTTTCAGTATTGGCAGGATGACGTTCACCTCGTCGGTTTCGCCCGAGTTGGACAGGGCCAGGATGACGTCCGAGGACTTGATCATGCCCAGGTCGCCGTGGCTCGCTTCGGCCGGGTGTACAAAAAACGCCGGGGTTCCGGTGCTGGCCAGGGTGGCGGCGATCTTGCTGCCGATATGGCCGGATTTACCCACGCCGATGACCACGATGCGCCCTTTGCATTGCAGCATGAAGTGGCAGGCATTCAGAAAGCCCTGGTCCAGGCGTTGCGCCAGTTTACCGACGGCGGCGGCCTCGGTTTCAATAACCGCCCTGGCCAGGCCCTGGATAGCTTCGGAGTTCATTCGGTTAGGGCCCACGTAACGTTAGCAGGCCCTAGTTTACCTGCCAAGCGGCAGGAATACAGCCGCCGGGGTTCAGGGCTGCACAACCTCGGGGATCCGTGTCGCGGTCAGCCAGACCAACACCTGGTAGACCAGGAACATGGACAGCAGGAGAAAACCGGAGCGCCGGTTGATACGGCCCGGGCCGTTGATACCGTAGGCCATGAAGAACAGCAAGACAGTAAACAGGAACATGATCGGGAAGTCCCGCTTGAGTATCAGCAAGTCCACGCCGACCGGGTTGACCACGGCAGCGATGCCCAGCACGCCGAGGATGTTGAACATGTTTGACCCGAGTACGTTGCCGATGGCGAGGTCGTCTTCCTGGCGCAGCGCACTGGTCAGTGCGGCGGCCAGTTCCGGCAGGCTGGTTCCGAGCGCGATGATGGTCAAACCGATGACTGCTTCGGATACGTGCAGGCTGCGGGCGACGAAAACGGCGCCATCCACCAGGAAACTCGAACTCAGCGGCAGAATGATCAGGCCGACAATCAGCCAGAGCACGGCATAAGAAGTGGGCATGTCGCGCGGAATCTCGGCATCGAACTCTTCGGCCAGCGGGTCATCCGATCCCCGACGCAGGCCGAAACGCACCATCCAGATGACCAGTGCGACGAGGCCGGTCAACAGCAGCCAGCCCTCGGTTTTGTTGAATACCAGGTCGGCGGCCATGATAAAGCTGGCAACCATGATCAACATCAGCAAGGGGTATTCGCGTTTCAGCGTTTCCGATTCCACACGCAGTGGGTAGAAGATGGCGGTAAGGCCCAGGATGAGGCCGATATTCGCGATGTTCGAGCCGATGGCGTTGCCCACGGCCAGCCCCGGGTTGCCGCGATAGGCCGCTACCCCGGAAACGACCAGTTCGGGCGCCGAGGTGCCGAACGCCACGATGGTCAGGCCAATGATGAGCGGCGATACGCCCAGATTGCGCGCCAGCGCCGAGGCACCCGCAACCAGTCTGTCTGCCCCCCAGACAAGCAGGATGAATCCGCCGAGAAGCTGGGCAATGGATGTCAGCATTGGGTTTCGAATAAGTTTAGAATTTGGTGCGGTTCCATTATGATGTGCGGCTTCCGAAACCGGTGTTTGCCGGAGCAAATCAGATACGAGGGTGACTAGTCTATGGATAGCGCAACAATAGAGCAAATGATACGCGATGGAATGCCCGGCGCGGACGTTCGGGTAAGCGGTGAAGACGGCACGCATTTCGAGGCGCTGGTGATCTGCGCTTCTTTTGCAGGCCTGCCAACGATCAAGCGTCACCGCATGGTTTACGCCACGCTCGGCAGCAAGATGGGCAACGAAATCCACGCCCTCGGCCTGCGCACCCTGACCCCCGAAGAAACCCCCTAGGCCTGTAAAAACCCCCGGCTCAGGCGCTGTAAAAGGCGTAGTCTTGCTGTGGTTTCCCAGCCGGCACCCACCCAAGTTCTTCTTGCGAAAGGAAAAGCGCCTGCAGCTTCGTCTATAGTCCAGGTCGTGGTGGCGTATACCCCCTTTTCAGGGCCATCGGATGTCGGGAACAGCCCGACGGGCGGCCAGGGATGGCTTGAGCACAGGCAACGAAACAGGTTTGGCTTTGCAGCGCAGGCAGCGAGGCAGGAACGGTTTTCAGCGCAGCTGAGAGAAGAGCCTGTTGAGTGCCGTCGTGCGTGTGCCCAGCATTCACCGACGAAATCGCCTCCAGACCTATTGTGCCGTGCGCGCTCCAGTCACCTGCACCCGGACCCGGCGGTTCAACTCGGCGGGGTTGTCGAGGGTGAAGCCCAGGGCGAGCCGGTTCTGTTCCCCGGCGGCCAGCGGTCCGCGGAAAACTTTCCTGTCCTGGCGCGTCTGTCCCTGTTCATCAAGCCAGGCATAGCTGATTTCAACGTCCCGGACGGGGATCGAGGTGCGGTTGAGAAACTCGGCCCAGACGCGGTTCTGGCTGTCGCTCACAGCCCGTGAAGCGATGTAATTCGAGGGGTTTGCCGGAAGATCGAGCCTGACCAGTTCGCCGGCCGCTTTCTTGCCCGCTTCCGAGTCGGAACCAGACGCTGTTTTGAAGTGTTGCATGGCGCTGTTGGTATTGCCCTGTTGCTTGTCCATCATGCCCAGCAGGTAGTGGGCTTCAGCGGTCGGCATCAATTCCAGGCTTTCCTGCAGGCTGGAGCGGGCGGGGCTGTAGCGGCTGAGTTCGTACTCCGTCTGGCCCCGGCGAAGGTAACCGTAAAAGAACTCCGGGTTCTCCTGGATCGACCGCGTGTAGGATTTGAGCGCCCTGTCGTAGTCTCCGTCCAGGGCGTACAGGTCGCCCTGCATCTGGTGGAACTTGGCTTCGCGCGGTTCGATAGCAAGCGCACGGCTGAGTTTTTCCCGGGCCAGTGAAGGTTTGTCGTCAGCCAGGGCTTTCTGGGCCTCGTCAAAGGCCGTGTAAGCCGGTTGAACACGGCGCAGGTAAGCAGTTTTCTGTTGGTAGCGTTCGCGGCCCATCTCCCCGCTCCGGGGTAGCCTGGACGCGGTTTTGCGGTTGTTGTCCACGCGCTCCTGTGAGGGTGGATGGGAAGCGAACAGGCCGCTCATCCAGTCCTGGTTCCGCCCCTTGGAAAGCTCGACGAAGGTCTCCTGGAGCTCAACGGCGCCCTGCGGGTCGTAACCGGCCTCGCTCATGTATTGCATGCCGTACCTATCCGATTCCCGCTCGGCGTCACGGCCGTATTTCTGGGTCAGCATCTGCGCGCCGAGCGCCGGCACCATCATCGCGATCTCTCGGGCCTGCTGGCTTTCAATAGTGCTGCCCAGCACCACCATGCTGATCATCGCGCCCGCCTGGGTAAGCACACCCTTGGATTGGGCGCGCGCACCGTGCGCTGCGTCGGCGTGCACTATTTCGTGACCCAGGACCGCGGCCAACTCCGCTTCGGAGTCCAGTTCCACCAGCAAACCGCGGTTGATCACGATCTTGCCGCCGGGCAGGGCCCAGGCATTGGGAACCGAGCTGTTCAGGACGGCGAATTCATAGTCGAGTTCGGCGCCGCGGCGCGACCGGGCGGCCAGGCGCTTGCCGACACTTTCCACGTAGGCGGTCAATTCCGGGTCCAGGATGAATTCTCCGCCCTCGGCCTGCTTCATCGGTGCATACATCTGTGCGCCGACCTGGCGTTCCCAGTCGGTTCCGTATAGCTGGAAATTGGATTTGCCGGTGACCGGGTTCACCGAGCAGGCGGTGAGGCCCGCAAGGGCAACCAGAAGCACCAGGATCAGTTTCTTAAACACGATGATGTCTCACTCCACCGGTTCCGGCTTTCTTGCAGACTGCATCGCCGAGCAGCCCGGGCGGGGCAGAATCAGAACACCGCCAAAACTCAACTCGGTGATACGCATTTCCATATGATCGCCGCCTGTTTTCCCATGTTCAATGCGGACCTCGATATTGCCGTAAGCCGGTGCGTGCCAGGCGCGCGTGTAGCGGCGGCTGTTCTGGCGGATTTTTTCGATCGGCGTGGTTTCCATGCAGCCAAGCGAGGTCTCCAGCCATTCAGCCTCGAGCAACTTGAAATTCTGGGTATCGATTTGCTCTTCTTCCACCATCAGGAAAGAAAGGTGCGGATCAGGATCGCTCAAACGCCTGCGAATCTCCAGCTTCATGGTGAGCGGATCTAGGGCTGAACCTCGCAGGGGGAGGGTGTGGGACGCATTGCCGTCGTGCACGATCGTCACCTGGTCAGCTTGCCAGTCGAATGTGGTTTCGTAATGCTCATCAATGCCCGCGGCCTGGGTATGCCGGGTGTAACTGAGCGGCAGGTAACGGCCCTCGGATAGCAGTCCGCTCACCTTTTCGCTGTCCCGCGCGCCAAGCAGTTCCGCCAGGCCGTGTGTTCCGCTGCCTTCGCTGTGGATTTCCCAGTGCTTGCCGTCGCGCTTTAACTCGATCTCCAGCTTGCCGGTGAGTTTTCCGTTGCGGTAGATGGAATAACGCGCCTGGTAGGGGGCCAGGTCGGCCCAGCTTGAACCGGCCCAGATGAAGGCCAACAGGCACGCGAGGATGACGCCCGGCTTAACTGCCAAGGCAACCATTCGATTGCAGCAGGTAGGGTTTATTCACGGTCTTTCCATCCACCTTGATTGCTCCGCCATCGCATTCGACCGTGTGTCGGGTAAAGAATTCAACGGTCGCGACCACCAGTTCGTGCTCCTTTGGCCCCAGGCGTGCGGCCAGTGTTTCAGCGCTGTCGTGATCGAGGATGGGGATCACGACCTGGGAGATGACCGGTCCGCCGTCCAGTTCGGCGGTGACGAAGTGGATACTGGCGCCGTGCTCCTGGTCTCCGGCATCGATCGCGCGTTGATAGGTATTGATACCCCGGTACCTGGGCAGCAGGGCGGGGTGCAGGTTGATCATCCTGCCCTTGAAGGGCTCCAGAACCGGGCTGCCGATGATGCGCATGAAGCCGGCCAGGATGACCAGGTCGGGGTTGCCGGCGGCCATTAGCAGGGCCAGGGCGGCGTCGAAGTCGTTGCGGTCCGCGAACCGCCCATGTTCCAGCACACTGGTGCGAATGCCGGCTTTTTCTGCCCGCTCCAGGCCCTTCGCATCCGCCACGTTGCTGATCACGTGGTTGATCTCCAGGTCGATCCGGCCGGCGTCGATGGCGTCGATCAGGGCCTGCAGGTTACTGCCCGTACCGGAGATCAGGACGGTGGCTGTGCGGCTTCCGCTCACGAACCGTACTCCACCCTCGACCAGCCGTCCTGCAGGGTGACCTCGCCGATATCGAAGCAGGCTATGCCATGTGCCTGAGACTGTTTTATCAGCTCGTCTGCGTGGTCCGGGGCGGCCAGCATCACCATGCCGATGCCGCAGTTGAAGGTGCGCAGCATCTCGGCCTCCTGGATACCGCCTTCGGCCTGCAGCCAACTGAAGACTTCCGGCCGTTTCCATGCTGTCGTTTCGATGCGAATGCCCATGCCGTCCGGCAGTACGCGTACGATGTTTTCGGTCAGGCCGCCCCCGGTGATGTGGGCCAGTCCGTCGATTCCGCCATTGCGCAGCATGTCCAGCACGGGCTTGACGTAAATCTGCGTCGGCGCCAGTAGCGCCTCGCCCAGGGCCGTGGCCCGGCCATCGACGCCTTCGATCTCCTGCTGCAGGTCGGCGCCGGAAACTTCGAGCACTTTGCGGATCAGCGAGTAGCCGTTCGAATGCGGTCCGCTCGAGGCCATGCCCAGTACGCGGTGGCCGGTCTGGATCCGGTTGCCGTCGAGCACCTCGGAACGTTCCACCGCGCCGACCGAAAATCCGGCCAGGTCGTAATCGCCCTTGCCGTACATGCCGGGCATTTCCGCTGTTTCACCACCGATCAGGGCACAGCCTGCCCGCCGGCAACCCTCGGCGATACCGCCGATGATCTGTTCCGCCTCGTCCAGCTCGAGCTTGCCGGTGGCGAAGTAATCGAGAAAAAACAGGGGCTCGGCGCCGCTGGTCAGGATGTCGTTGACGCACATGGCCACGAGATCGATGCCAATGGTGTCGTGGCGGTTCATCATCCTGGCCAGCAGCAGCTTCGTGCCCACACCGTCGGTTCCGGAAACCAGCAGCGGTTCGCGCCAGCGCTCCAGGTCGATCTGGAAAAGGGCGCCAAAACCGCCAAGTCCGGTCAGGACTTCCGGCCGCATGGTTTTTTTCACCGCCGGCTTGATGCGCTCGACCAGTTCGTTACCCGCGTCGATGTCGACGCCGGCATCACGGTAGGAAAGGCTTTTTTTGTCGTTTGATGGTTTGTTCAAGAGAGTTTCCAGGAGATTTGAATCGTTACTTCTGACAAGAGGCATATGTTATCTTATTTGCTGGTTTCGCACCCCCGTTGAACATGATTCGATTGCTTCTGCTCCTGTCCCTGCTCCTGTCGCCGCTTTGCGCCGCCCACGCGGTCGAAGTCGACGTGTACACCGGCGAAGCCGCGGTTGCAGACCAGGGCGCCCGTGAGAAGGCGCGCGGCCTGCCACTGGCGTTGAAAGACGTGTTGCAGAAATACAGTGGCATCAGCCAGTTCGATGACTACCCGCAGCTGGAAGCGGCGCTGGAAACCGCGTCTTCCATGCTGGTAACGTTTTATTACCGCAATGTGGAACGGGCCCTGGCAGATGGCAGCAGCCTGAACGAACTGCGCCTGGTGGCAAAGTTCTCCCCGGCCAGGATCGATGAGCTGGCACGCTCTCTTGCCTTGCCGCTGTGGCAGTCCGACCGCAACCCGCTTGAGGTGTGGGTGGTTGTCGACAACGGCCGGCAACGCCAGGTCATGACGGTCGAGATCGCTTATGTGCAGGAGTCAATCGACGCGATGGCGCACCGGCGTGGACAGCCCCTGATCTGGCCTGAAGCCGACGAAGAGGGCATCTACCCGGTCGACATGCAGTTGCTGTGGGGCGGATACACGGAAGACCTCGCCAGCCTCAACGGGGTCGGTGTACTGATCCTGGCCGCCCGCCGGGAAGGGCTGGAATGGAGCGTTCGGGCGAATCTTGGGTATGGCGGCGAAAACTGGGCCTGGCGCATCCAGAACCGGGACCTCGAGGCCGGACTGCTTGAGGGACTGCAAGAAGCGATCGACCAGGTCGCGTCGAGCAGTGCGATCGGGGCATCGGATCTTGGGACCTGGCGTCACGAGTTGACCGTAACCGGCCTGCGCAGCGCGCTGGATTACCAGCAGTGCCTTGCCTATCTCCAGGGTATCGGTATCGTTGACCATGTCGCCGTGGTCTCAGCCAGCCCGTCGGCCATCCACTTCCGGCTGGAACTCAATGCCTTGCCCCGCTACCTGGTGGACGCTTTTGAGGGTGACTCCGTGCTGCAGCAGGGTGACAGCGAAAATACGTTCCTGTTCGGGAAGGGATCGCGCTAGTGATTCCGGAATCGAGGCACTGGTTCATCCTGGCCCTGGTCGTCCTGCTGGCCTGGCTGCTCTACCGCCTGGCGCCGGTCATCACGCCGTTCGCCATTTCCGCCGGCCTGGCTTATCTCGGCGACCCACTGGTCGACCGTCTCGAACGGCTGAAGTTCTTCAAATGGCCGTTTAGCCGGACCGTTTCGGTCGTGCTGGTTTTTGCGCTGATGACCACCGTGTTCGGCCTGATCCTGCTGATCGTCATTCCGCTGCTGATCGACCAGGTGCGGCACCTGGTCATCAAGGTGCCGGAGATCGCGGAATGGCTGGTTACGACGGCCATGCCCTGGGTGCAGTCCCAGCTTGGGCTTGAGTCAATGGCCATCAATACGCAGAGCCTGCTCGATACCGCCAAGGCTTATTGGAAAGAAGCCGGTTCCGCCCTCATGGGTGTCATCGGGACGGTGTCGCGCGGTGGCCAGGCCGCCTTGCACTGGGTGATGAACCTGGTGCTGATACCGGTCGTTACCTTCTACCTGCTGCGTGACTGGGACAAGCTGGTCGAAGGGGTCCGGCAACTGCTGCCGCGTTCCGTCGAGCCGGACGTCAGCCTGGTGAGCCGGGAAATCAACGATGTTCTGGGCGCCTTTATCCGCGGCCAGTTGCTGGTGATGGTGGCGCTGGGCATCATCTATGCACTGGGTCTCTGGGCGGTTGGGCTGGACCTGGCGTTCATCATCGGCATGGGCGCAGGGCTGCTCAGCATCGTGCCGTACCTGGGGGCGTTCCTGGGTGTGATCGCCGCGGTGATCGCGGCCCTGTTCCAGTTCCAGGACCTGTTGCACGTGGTGTTGGTGCTGCTTGTCTTCGGCGTGGGGCAGTCCCTGGAAAGCATGTTCCTGACCCCGAAACTGGTTGGCGACCGCATTGGCCTGCACCCGGTCACGGTTATTTTCGCGGTGCTGGCGGGCGGCCAGCTGGCCGGCTTCCTGGGTATCCTGCTGGCCCTGCCCGCAGCGGCCGCGCTGAACGTGATGGTCAAACACCTGCATGCGCGTTACCGCAGCAGCCCGTTGTATACCAAGCAGTCGGCACCGGGTCCAACGGACTCAGCACCCGCTGAAGCAGGGGATTCCGGAGAGCCCTGAATGCTGTTTTCGCCGCAGATTCCGCTCCAGCTGGAACCCCCTAGGCCTGACCGTTTCGAGGATTTTGTGGCGGGCCCGAATGAAAAAGCGCTGCTTGCCGTGCGCCAGCTGCTCGAGGAGCCCGGTTCCAGCCTGTTCCTGTCCGGTCCCGAGGGCAGCGGCAAGTCTCACCTGTTGAACGCCCTCTGTCACGACGCGCGCGAACGTGGAATGGCGGCGTTTTACATCGCCCTGAAACGCCTGCCCGAAGAGGCCGCGGCCGGCCTGGAAGGACTGCAGGTGCTCGACCTGGTCTGCGTTGACGATCTCGACCGGGTGGCTGGCAACGCGGTCTGGGAGCGGGCTCTGTTTCGCTGCTTTAACGAGGTGCGCGCCGCACAGGGCCGGCTTCTGATTGCCAGTCGCCTGCCCCTGAGTACGCTGCAGTTCGGGCTGCCCGACCTCGAGTCCAGGCTGGCCTGGGGCGTGCGCCAGAACCTGCAGTCTCCGGACGAGACGGGCAAACAGAAGATCATGATGCAGCGGGCGCGCAGCCTGCACATCGAGTTACCCGACGACGTCAGCAACTACCTGCTCAAACACAGCAGGAGGGACATGGCGTCCCTGCTGGCGCTGGTTGAAAACCTCAAGGACGCCGCGTTTGCCGCAAAGCGCAAGATCACGGTGCCGCTGGCGCGCGAGGTACTGAAAAAAAGGGGGGCGAAAAACAAGGGGCCGGAGTAGCTCAGCTACACCGGCCCCCTGTTTTTACCCCGGTTTTTATTACTTGTAAGTCATCCGGTTTTCGATCAGCAGTCCTTCGGCGGTGAACTTCATGGTCATGTGATTGCGGTCGCCTGCTGCCTGGGCCGCGCGGATCGCCGCCTCGGAAAGGTCCATGATCGATGTATCGCCTTCCATGCTCGCCCTGCTGGCTTTTAGCCCTTTCAACTGGTATTCGTAATAAGCCTCGTTATCGTAATCGACGGAGAAAAATACGCCCTCAGGACCTGCTGGCTGGTCGAGAAAGCCGGGCAGGCCACTTTCTTCGCCTTCGCCGACCGACATGCCGATGGCTTCATCCGACATGGCCGCGTAAGCCACGATGCCCTGTACCGAGACCAGTGACTCCGGGATACGCACGGGAGGCTCGCCAGGCGCCAGTGACAGTTCGGAGAGGTCGGGAAGGAACATCTGTGCCATGCCCACGAACATCTCTGGTTGATCGACATGCACCGCCAGGTGGCCTTTTACATCGGTGGGGATCTGCTGGTCCGGCGTCATCACGATATCTTCAAGGCTCAGCCGGATGCCGCGGAAATTGTTGACGAAGGGCGGTAAGGGCTGGTCCAGTTGAACCAGGCCCTGTGCGGCCTGCTCATTGAGTTCCCTGTAGTGTTCGCACTGGAAGGGCTGGTCCACAATGGCTTGCGCCTGTTGGCGCAGGAAGTCGCGTGCCGCGCCAACCTTCAGGCCAAAGGACAATTCGGCAATGCGGTCGGAAGCCGCTTGGGCAGCGGGAAGCGCGGGAACCAGGCCGCCCAGTTGCGTCGCCAGGGCGGTGGGCATCGCGGCCAGGAACCGGTAGGCCATGGCTTCGACTTCCATTTCGGTGATTCCGAATACCATGGTCGGCACCTTGTCGATCATGGCGTGTGTCTCGCTGACGCATTGCTCGGAGAAGTCACTCATGTCGTAGTTTTCAAACGACATCATGGCCCGCGCCGTGGTGGCGCCCGGATCGAGGAACTCGTCGGCTAGCCTGTGCAAGTCAAGGAAAGCGGTGCCAAAAGGCGTGAAACCGTGTTTCCTGTTCAACCCGGCCAGAAATTCAGCCGCGTTGTTGTTCGCAGGTTTTTCCAGGCCGAGGAATGTCGGCAGGTACTGCGTTTCGGCTGTCAGCGGGAACATGCCGGCCGCGAGGTGGTCGCCCAGGATCGAAACATACAGCGCGAGCGGCACTTCGTCGGTGTCCGGCGAGGCGATCCGCCAGTAAGAAAGCCCCTTGAATTCGTGTTCCGTCGCGTTGACTTCCGCGTTTTCGAGCACGCGCAGGATGGTGGCGCGCAAGGTGGCGGCGTCGGACAGGCCCATGCGGGCCACCGGGAACGCACCGATCCCGTAAACGACGTTAGTGGACTGCAGGTCCCAACCGAGGCTCTCCAGCCCTTCGCGGTTCAGTTTCCCGTCGAATTCCTCGAGCAGGGCCAGCAACAGGCGATCCGAGAATTCATCGCCGGTCACACTGGGGCCGCCGCTCGCCAAGCCGGATTTGAGGCTGCTCAGTTGCGCCTGCATTTCCGTGGTAACGGGCTCCATGCGTTCAAAATTCGCATCGATCACGTCTTCGGGCATGGGTTGCAGGTTCGCAAGGATATAGGGTGTATCGCTTGGCACATGGGAGAGGATGGACTGGGCAAGCTGGGCCGGCTCAGCCGCCGCAGGATCTTCGGCATTGCCACAGGCGCCTATTGAAAGGACAAGCAGGAGTGACAGGGCAGGTGATCTGAGGTGTTTCATTTCGGTTTCCTTGTAGCTGTGTAAAGGTGTTATACCACAGTATTACACCAATGTACAGGGTGGTGTGCCTATTTTGCGTGGTTGAACGCAGCAAGTCACGGGCTCAAAGCAGGGCGTCCACGTTGACTCCGATCTCTTCAAGCCGTTGCCTCGATCCGATATCGCTCCAGGCGCCCTTCCAGGTTTCGCCGGTCACCAGGTGCTCGGTCATCGCCCGCAGCAGGACCGGCACCATGGAAAAGCGGCCGGGTTCACAGGCGGACAGAATGCGCGGGTGGTACACGGCGATGCCTGAGAAGGTCAGTTTTTCCGGGCCTTCTTTCCGGATAACCGCGTGGCGCAGGGCAAAGTCGCCCTCCGGGTTATGCGGCGGATTCGGCACCATCACCAGGTGGGCGTAATCACATTTCACGGCGCGCAGACGGGCAAAGGGATAGTCAGTCCAGATATCGCCGTTGACCACCAGGAAAGGCCCTCGTCCCAGCAGGGGCAGGGCCTGGCGGATGCCACCACCGGTTTCCAGTGCCTCGGGTTGTTCATCGGACCAGTGGATATTCACTCCCCAGCGGTCGCCGCTACCCAGCACCGCGGGCAGCATGTCGCCCAGGTGGCCCTGGTTGATGACGATATGTTGAAACCCGGCGCTTGCCAGGGCTTCGACGTGATGTTCGATCAGCGGTTTGCCATCGACCGGAACCAGGGGCTTGGGCATCCTGTCGGTCAGGGGTCGCAGGCGCGCTCCGCGGCCTGCCGCGAGTATCATGGCGCGCATTCGTCTTGCTCCAACAGGTGCAGGAATGCGCCAAACTCGGGGTAGCGAGCCAGGACGTCCAGCAGGTACTGGTAGAAGATCGGGATCATCTGCAGGTAACCGAATTTTCCATCCCGGTAACGCAAGCGTGCGAAAATGCCAGCAATCTTGATATTGCGCTGCAGCCCCATCCAGTCACACTGGCGGGTCCATTCGTCCAGGCCGCAGTCCAGCTCGAAGCGCTGGTAGGTGTCCGCCATCCAGGCTTCAAGCTTTTCCCTCGGCCAGGCGATATAGCGATCCCAGGCCAGGGAAACGAAATCGTAGCTGATGGGTCCGAGCAGGGCGTCCTGGAAATCGATGATGCCCGTGCCCGTGCCGGTGTACAGCAGGTTGCAGGAGTGAAAGTCGCGGTGTACGAAAGCCTGGGGCTGTTGCAGGGCGGACTCGATCAGCAGGGTGGACATTTCCTGCCATGCGTCCTGTTCGCTGCCCCGCAGGGGGCGGTGCTTGTGCTGCGCCAGGTACCAGTCGGGAAAGAGGTCCAGTTCCATCCGCAGGCGCTCCTCGTTGTACTCTGGCAGGCCCGAGGCATCGACCTGTTTGGCCTGGGTTTCGAGGATGTCGAACAGGGCTGGAAACAGGGTGTCGACCGTGTCGGGGGACAGGATTTCCCGATACAGTATGTCGCCAAAATCTTCCAGCAGCCCAAATCCCAGGTCGAGATCGAAGCCCAGTATCTCCGGCGTCTTGAGGCCGGCGTTGCTCAATCGTTGCCCGGCGTCGAGAAAGCGCTCCGAGCTTTCCCGGTAGCGCGGCGCATCCATCAGGATGACAGACCGGTCTCCCGCAGCAAAGCGGAAATAGCGGCGGAAACTGGCGTCCCCGCATACCGGGCGCAGGTCGACGTGGTCCAGGCCAAGCTGCTCCCCGGCCCATTGCGCGGCGTCTTCCTTGCGCCTGTCCCGGTTTTCGATCACTGGTTTTTTCATGCGCGCATTGTGCCCGAATCGAGGGGGCAGGGTAAGTCTTTTTCGGGGCAAACCGGGGGCAGCAGCAGCGTTCCGGGCCTGTGTTTCAGGGTATTTGAATACAGGCGTTTTCAAACAGTACTTATATGGTACTATATGGGCATGTTACGGATTTCGAAGCTGACGGATTACGCCATCCTGGTGATGGTGGAGTTGACACGGGATGGCGAGATGCTCAGTGCCCACGCCCTGGCGGAGCGTGTCGGCGTCGAGGTGCCAACGGCCAGCAAGGTACTGAAATTGCTGTCCGGAAGCGGCCTTCTTGACTCCTACCGCGGCGCCAACGGCGGATACAAGGTCAGAAGAGCGGCCGAGGAAATCAGCGTGGCCGAGGTGATCGCGGCCATCGAAGGGCCGATCGCCATGACCGAGTGCAGCGAGGAAGCGGGTTTGTGCAGCCAGGAGGCCAGTTGTGAACTGCGCGGCAACTGGCAGCGGATCAGCCTGGCGGTGAACCAGGCGCTCCAGGAGGTGAGCCTGGCGGAAATGTCCGCGCCTGTGGAGCGTAAGCCAGGTCCTTTGCACATTGCGGCATTGACCGCTTAGGGAATCGGAAAACCGGGGAAAAATCGGGAAACCGGTAAAACCGGGATCAGGGTAGCGGAGCTACTCTGACCCCAAAGAGGAAATACATGAACGAAATAAGAGCCGAAACGGGTCCGTCTGTCGACCACTTTGTACAACAGAAGTACAAACACGGTTTCATTACGGATATCGAAGCAGAGGGCCTGCCGCCCGGTCTGAATGAAGACGTGGTTCGTTGGATTTCGGCCCGCAAGGGAGAGCCCGAATGGCTGCTGGACTGGCGCCTGGACGCCTTCCGCCTCTGGCAGGGCATGCAACAGCCCGACTGGGCCCACCTGAAAATTGATCCGATCGATTTCCAGGCCATTTCCTACTTTTCGGCGCCAAAATCCGACAAAGACCGTCCGCAAAGCCTGGACGAAGTCGACCCCAAGCTGCTGGAAACCTACGACAAACTGGGTGTGCCGCTGCACGAACGGGCGCGGCTGGCAGGCGTCGCGGTTGACGCCGTGTTCGACTCGGTTTCGGTTGGCACGACGTTCCGCAAGGAATTGGCAAAGGCCGGGGTTATTTTCTGTTCGTTCTCCGAGGCGGTCAAAGAGCACCCGGAACTGGTGCGCAAGTACCTGGGCAGCGTGGTACCGACCCGTGACAATTATTTTGCGGCGCTCAACTCAGCCGTGTTTTCAGACGGCAGTTTCGTGTTTATTCCCAAGGGGGTGCGTTGCCCCATGGAGTTGAGCACTTATTTCCGTATCAACGCGGCAGAGACGGGCCAGTTCGAACGCACCCTGATCGTCGCCGAGGACAGCGCCCACGTCAGCTACCTCGAAGGCTGCACGGCGCCAATGCGCGACGAGAACCAGTTGCACGCGGCCGTCGTCGAGTTGGTGGCGCTGGAAGACGCCGAGATCAAGTATTCAACGGTGCAAAACTGGTACCCGGGTGACGAAAACGGCGTGGGCGGTATCTATAACTTCGTCACCAAGCGTGGCGATTGCCGCGGCGACCGCTCCAAGATCTCATGGACCCAGGTCGAAACCGGTTCCGCCATCACCTGGAAGTACCCGTCCTGCGTCCTGCGTGGCGACAACTCGGTGGGCGAGTTCTACTCCGTTGCGCTGACCAACAATTGCCAGCAGGCGGATACCGGAACAAAGATGATCCATATCGGCCGCGATACGCGCAGCAAGATCATCTCCAAGGGCATTTCCGCGGGTCGCGGACAGCAGGCTTACCGCGGCCTGGTGCGGGTCGCCAGGAAGGCTGAAAACGCGCGCAACTACACGCAGTGCGATTCGATGCTGATCGGCAAGCAGTGCGGTGCACATACCTTCCCCTATATCGAGGTCAGCAATCCCACCGCCAAGGTGGAGCACGAGGCGACCACCTCGCGCATCGGGGAAGACCAGTTGTTTTATTGCCTGCAGCGCGGAATTTCCGAGGAAGACGCCGTTTCGATGATCGTCGACGGTTTCTGCAAGGCCGTGTTCCGCGAACTGCCGATGGAATTTGCGGTGGAAGCCAAAGCTCTGCTCGAGGTCAGCCTCGAAGGCGCCGTGGGGTAACAGAGAAACAAGACCGGGGTCAGAGTAGCGGAGCTGCTCTGACCCCCAACAAGCAAGGACTGAATAAAATGTTGGAAATCAATAATTTGCACGCCACGGTGGCGGGTAAACCGATCCTCAAAGGGCTTGACCTCAAGGTCGGGGCGGGCGAGGTGCATGCCATCATGGGGCCGAACGGGGCGGGTAAAAGCACATTGGGCAACGTCATAGCCGGCCGCGAGGGTTATGCGGTGACCTCGGGTGAGGTGATCTTCAAGGGCCGCAATATCCTCGAGCTGGAACCGGAAGAACGGGCCTGCGAGGGTGTCTTCCTGGCGTTCCAGTACCCGGTGGAGATTCCCGGCGTCAACAACACCTACTTCCTTCGCGCAGCGCTCAACGCCCAGCGCAAGTACCGCGGCGAGCCCGAACTGGACTCCATGCAGTTTCTGAAACTGGTGCGCGAAAAATTGAAAATCCTGCACATCAGCGACGACCTGATGCACCGCGCCGTCAACGAGGGCTTCTCGGGCGGTGAAAAGAAACGAAACGAGATTTTCCAGATGGCGGTACTGGAACCGGCGCTGGCGATCCTGGACGAAACCGACTCCGGTCTCGACATCGATGCGCTGCGCCTGGTGGCCGAGGGTGTCAACCGCCAGCGCAGCAAAGACCGCGCGATGATTGTCGTCACGCACTACCAGCGCCTGCTGGACCATATCGTACCGGACTTCGTGCACGTTATTGCCGACGGCCGTATTGTCGCGAGCGGCGGCGCGGACCTCGCCCTGAAACTGGAAGAGCAGGGTTACGCCTGGCTGGAACAGGGCGGCATCCAGTCACTGGACGTGGAGATCAGGGGCTGAAATGAACACATCTGTCACCCAGGGCCTGGCCGAACGGTGGGCCGGCGAAGTCCGCGCTGTTGATTTCCCGCTGGCGCCGGAATGGCTGCAACAACTGCGCGGGCAGGCGACTGGCCGTTTTGCTGCCGACGGACTGCCGCACCGTAAAGTGGAAGCCTGGAAGTACACGCCGCTGAAGCGGCTCGAGGCCCTGGCGCCCGGGCTTCCTGCTGGAAACGAGCCCGCAGGCGCCGCCGCGGTGCAGGCGCCCTTGCTTGAAAACAATGTGTTCACGGTGGATATCGTTGACGGCCGGGTACGGAAGCTGCCGGGAGATACGCCTGCCGGACTTACCGTGTTGAAGTTCGAGGATGCACTGAAACTGTATGAAAATCGCATCCGCGGCCTGGCCGAACAGGTCGAACTCAGCGGTCCTGGGCATGCATTCGCGGCGCTCAACACGGCTTACCTGCACCGTTCGCTGGTGGTGCACGTGGAAAAAAACACTGATGGCGGAAGCTTGCTGGTTCGCTGGTCGGCAGGTTCAGGTGAAGAGAAGCGCTTCGAATCCTTCCGGCTTTTCGTGCTGCTGGATGACGGTGCGCGGCTTGAACTGGTCGAGCAGCACCTGGGCGGGGGTCCCGCCGGCGCCCTCAACATGATGGTGCAGTCGCAACTGGGTGAAAATTCCCGCCTGGACCACGTGCGCGTGCAGACCGAATCTGAAGACACCGTGCTGCTCACGTCCACGTCGGTGGAACAGGCGGCGGGCAGTCACTACGGCTACGCCGGCTTTGACCTGGGGGGTGGCCTCGTACGCCACGAGCTATACACCAAACTGGGCGGCAACGGGGCCACCACCGACCTGTCCGGGGCTTGTGTGCTGGATGGCAGCCGGCATGGCGATACCCACATCAGTGTCGACCACGCGGCGCCCGATTGCCGCAGTGAACAATTTTTCCGCGGCGTGCTGGGCGGTAGCAGTCGTGGCGTGTTCAACGGGCGGGCGCTGATCCGCAAGGGCGCGGACGGCAGCAGCGTGCAGCAGTCCAATGCCAACCTGCTGCTTTCGCCGCTGGCGGAAATCGACACCAAGCCGGAGCTGGAAATTTACGCGGACGAGGTTGAAGCCAGCCACGGGGCCACCGTCGGCCAGCTCGACGAGACCGCCGTCTTTTACCTGCGCTCGCGGGGGCTTTCCGATGCCGAGGCCAGGCATATGCTGACCGCGGCTTTTTGCCACGCGGTGAGCAGCCGCCTGAAAAACCGGGAACTGGCGGAAAAAGTGGGCCGGCTGGTGGACGCGGCCATGCCGGGAAGACCGGGGTCAGGGTAGCGGAGCTAAAACCGGGGTCAGAGTCGCAGAGCTACTCTGACCCCCTGGGATGGAGAAATCATGTTTGACGTTAGACGAATCCGGGCGGATTTTCCGATCCTGGGCCGCACCGTGCACGGCAAGCCCCTTGTGTATTTCGATACGGCCGCCAGCGGCCAGCGTCCGCTGGCGGTCATCGAAGCGACCGACCGTTTTTACAGGCAACACAACGCCAATGTGCATCGCGGCGTGCATACGTTGAGCCAGGAGGCAACAGAGCTGTACGAGGAGGGGCGCCGGAAACTGGCAGCCTACCTGAATGCCCCCAGCGAACGGGAGGTCATTTTTACCCGGGGCACCACCGAGGCGATCAATCTGGTGGCCAACAGCTACCTGGGCCCGAAACTGGGTCCCGGTGACGAGATCCTGATCACGCACATGGAGCACCACTCCAATATCGTGCCCTGGCAGATGCTACGCGACTCGACCGGGGCCACGCTGCGCATCATACCGGTCAATGAGCGTGGCGAACTGCGCATGGACGAGCTGGAATCGATGTTGTCCGGGCGCGTCAAGCTGCTGGGTATCGTGCACGTGTCGAACGCGCTGGGCACCATCAACCCGGTGGCCGAAGTGTGCCGCCTGGCGAAAAAATTCGATATCCCGGTGCTGGTCGACGGTGCGCAGGCACTGCCGCACACCCCGGTGGACGTGCAGCAAATCGGCTGCGCTTTCTACTGCTGCTCCGCGCACAAGATGTATGGTCCCACCGGCATAGGCGCCCTGTGGGCAAACGAGGCCACCCTGGATGCCATGCCGCCCTGGCAGGGCGGGGGCGAGATGATTTCCAAGGTGACGTTTGAGAAGACCACCTGGAACCAGTTGCCGTCGAAGTTCGAGGCTGGAACCCCGAATATCGCCGGTGGCGTGGGTTGGGCGGCCGCGATCGATTACCTGCAGGAGGTCGGGCTGGAAGCCATAGCGGCGCATGAGCACGACCTTCTGGAGTACGCCACGGCGCGCATGGGCGAGCTTGAAGAAATCCGCATCATCGGCACGGCTGCCAACAAATCCGGCGCCATCAGTTTTACGTTCGGCGACGTCCACCCGCATGACCTGGGCACCATCATCGACCACTTCGGGGTGGCGATCCGCACCGGACACCACTGCACCATGCCGTTGATGCAGTTTTTCGGCGTACCGGCCACGGCGCGTGCCTCATTCGGCATGTACAACACCAGGGAGGAAGTCGACGTATTCATCGACGCCCTGTTAAAAGCGCGGGACATGTTTTGAGAAACCTCAAAACCGGGATCAGAGTGGCAGAGCTACTCTGACCCCGCCCGGGCTGGTAAAATCGGCGTTCAGATTTAAACCGGGGTCAGGGCAGCAGGGCTGCCCTGACCCCATTTCCCCAATGGAGACACCATGCTGACCGACAAAATGCTCGACAAGCTCAACGAACAGATCAACGTTGAGTTCTACTCATCCAACCTCTACCTGCAGATGGCGTCATGGTGCGAAAGCCAGGGCCTGGAAGGCTGTTCAGATTTTCTGAAATCGCACGCGACGGAAGAAATGGAGCATATGCAGCGCCTGTTCACCTACGTCAACGAGTGCGGCGCGATGGCCAAGCTGGGCGCGATCGATGCGCCGCCAACCGATTTTTCCTCGGTCGACGAAATTTTCGATGAGACGCTGCGCCACGAAAAATTCGTGACGTCCAAGATCAACCAGCTGGCGGATACCGCGTTCCAGGAAAAAGACTATTCCACGTTCAACTTCCTGCAGTGGTACGTGGCGGAACAGCACGAGGAAGAGAAGCTGTTCAATACGATCCTCGACAAGATGCGCATTATCGGGACAGAGGGCCGCGGCCTGTACCACTTCGACCAGGAAATCGCCAAGATGATCGGCGCGCCCGGCGGTGCTGAAGAGTCCGAAGCCTGATAAAAAACCGGGGTCAGAGTAGCCCGGCTACTCTGACCCCATGTGTTCCTGCCTTCGGTTTTTTCAGTCTTCCGCAAGTTCGATTTTTGTAACCCGCTGGAAACCTCGCGGCAGCTTGCGGCCGCGGTGTGCGCGGTCGCCGCGGAAGTGTTCGATATCCTTGCGGCCCATGCGCAGGTAACGCTGGCCGGCCCAGACGAGTATTTCCTGTTTTGGCGCCATGACGGTCACACCCACGACGTACTCCTCGCCTGCCTTGAGCCGTTTGGGTGGTACATTGATCAGCTTGTTGCCCTTGCCCTTGCTCAGTTCAGGGACATCGCTTAGCGGGAAGGCCAGCAGGTAGCCGTCGGAAGTTGCACAGACGATGGTCCATTCTGACGGGGTCAGAGTAGCCGGGCTACTCTGACCCCGGTTTTCAATGATGGCCGGGCACAGCGGTACAGCTCCGGCCGGCACGGTCAAAACGGCCTTGCCGGCTTTCATGCGGCCCTGCAGGTTTTCCAGCTCGGTGACAAAGCCATAGCCAAAAGAACTGGCCAGAACGATTTTCTGGTCGGGAGCGCCGCAAATCGTCCACAGGAAATGTTCGCCCGCCTGAATGTTGAAACGGCTGGACAAGGGTTCCCCCAGGCTTCGCGCCGAGGGCAGGGTATGCGCGGCCAGTGTATAGGCCCTGCCCTTGGAATCCAGGAATACGGCCTGCTCGTTGCTGCGTCCGCAGGCTGAGTGCTGGAACTCGTCGCCGGCCTTGTAGTTCAGACTGGTGGGGTCGATCTCGTGGCCCTTGGCGGCCCGCACCCAGCCGGACTTCGACAGGATGATGGTGGAAGGTTCGGATGGCACCAGGTCCTCTTCGCGCAGGGCCTGGCTGGCGCCGCGTTCGACCAGTACAGAACGCCGTTCATCGCCGTATTTCTCTACATCGGCCAACAGTTCTTTCTTGATCAGGGTCTTTAGCCGGGCCTTTGAACCGAGGATGGTTTCGAGCTCATCGCGCTCGTCCGCCAGCAGGTCCTGCTCGTCGCGGATTTTCATCTCCTCGAGCTTGGCGAGGTGGCGCAGTTTCAGCTCGAGGATTGCCTCGGCCTGGGTGCCGGTGAGGTCGAAGCGCTTCATCAGGACCGGCTTGGGCTTGTCCTCGTGGCGGATGATGTAGATGACCTCGTCGATGTTCAAATAGGCGATCAGCAGGCCTTCGAGGATATGCAGGCGGTCTACGACCTGGTCCAGGCGGTAGTTCAGGCGGCGAACGACAGTGTCCATGCGGAAGGTTAACCACTGCTTGAGCAGTTCGCGCAGATTCAGTATCTGTGGTTTGCCGTTGATGCCGATGATGTTCAGATTGACCCGGTAATTGCGTTCCAGGTCGGTGGTGGCGAACAGGTGGTTCATCAACTGCTCGAGATCCACGCGGTTGGAACGCGGCACGATGACCAGGCGTGTCGGGTTTTCGTGGTCCGACTCGTCGCGCAGGTCTTCGACCATCGGCAGCTTCTTGGCCTGCATCTGCGCGGCGATCTGTTCCAGGACCTTGGCAGGAGAAACCTGGTGCGGCAGCGCGGTAATCACGATGTCGCCATTCTGTTTCTCCCACACGGCGCGCATCTTGACCGAACCGTTGCCGGTTTCGTACAGGGCCCTCAGTTCACCGGACGGTGTGATGATTTCGGCATCGGTGGGAAAGTCCGGGCCCTTGACGTGTTCACACAGTTCGGCAACCGTCGACTTGGGCTGCTCCAGCAGGCGGATACAGGCCGCGACCACCTCGCGCAGGTTGTGCGGCGGGATGTCGGTGGACATGCCGACCGCGATACCGGTGCTGCCGTTGAGCAAAACATTGGGCAGCCGCGCCGGCAGCATGACGGGCTCTTTCATGGTGCCGTCGAAATTGGGTGTCCAGTCAACCGTGCCCATGCCCAGTTCGCTGAGCAGGCTCCTGGCGTAGCCGGTCAGCCGTGACTCCGTGTAACGCATGGCGGCAAAGGACTTCGGATCGTCCGGCGAGCCAAAATTGCCCTGGCCGTCAACCAGTGGGTAACGGTAAGAGAATG
>JAZBOH010000112.1:0-7654 GCA_036351055.1 Lysobacterales bacterium | reverse complement strand
TCGTTGATTGAAGGGCGGGGCGGCAAGATTCACCGACTCGAAGACTGGGGCCGTAGGCAGCTCGCATTCCCCATCGCCAAGCTCCACAAGGCGCATTACATCCTGATGAACATCGAGTGCGATGCGGCGACGCTGGCTGAACTCGAAGGTATCTTCCGCTTCAATGACGCGGTGCTGCGCCACCTGACGGTCTGCCGCCAGGAAGCGATCGTCGAGCAGTCACTGATGATGAAGGCCAAGGAAGAGAAGGACCGTTCCAGCCGTAGCTACGAAGAGCGTAAGGCCGCCAGCAGCGAAAACGAGAAAGCAGCTGAAAAGCCCGCCGAAGCCAAGCCTGAAGTCGAGGCTGAGCCAGAGGCCCCCGCTGAAAAAGCCGTTGAAGCCGTTGAAGAAACTGCCAAGCCGGTCGTAGAACAGTCAACCGAAGACGCAGACGCTGCTAAAAGCGCTGACGCCTGATCAGGAACAGGAGAAATCACATGGCACGTCAATTCAGACGCAGAAAATTCTGCCGCTTCACGGCAGAGGGCATTACCGAGATTGATTACAAAGACATCAATATGCTCAAGCAGTACGTGGGTGAATCCGGCAAGATCGTACCTAGCCGCATCACCGGGACCAAGGCGCGCTACCAGCGCCAGCTGGCCAAGGCAGTCAAGCAGGCACGTTACCTTGCGCTGCTGCCTTATACCGACAACCATTGATCTGCCGGGAATCAGGAGCTAGAAAATGGAACTGATACTGCTGCAAAAAGTACAGAAACTGGGTGACCTCGGCGACAAGGTGAACGTCAAGCCGGGTTACGGTCGTAACTACCTGGTACCTCAGGGCAGGGCTATTCCTGCCACGAAGGCCAATATTGCCGAGTTCGAAGCGCGTCGCGCCGAGTTGGAAAAGGCTGCGATGTCCCGGCTTTCCTCTGCCGAAGATCGTCTCAAGGCGCTGGATGGTTTGGAAATCACCATGTCTGCAAACGCCAGTGAAGAAGGCAAGCTTTACGGCTCGATCGGCCCCCGTGAGATCGCCGATGAGGTTGAGAAGCTGGGTCCGAAACTCGAGAAGAGCGAGGTCATCATGGGGGAAGGCCCGATTCGCTTTACGGGTGAGCACGATGTGGTCGTGCACCTGCATGCTGACGTAGAAGCCACCATCAAGGTTGTCGTAGAAGCGGAATAAATGCCAGCCCCCAAACTCGCTACCGTCGAGAATCTGAAAGTTCCGCCTCATTCCCTGGAGGCTGAACAGGCGGTACTAGGGGGCTTGTTATTGTCATCGCGCGCCTGGGATTCGGTTGCCGATGTCATCACCGAACCGGATTTCTACCGCGAAGACCACCGCCTCATTTTTCGTGCCGTCGCCGAACTGAGCGACGGCGGGAAACCCTGTGACGCCGTCACCGTTTCCGAGTGGTTCGAATCGCACGGGCTGGTTGAACAGGTCGACGGCGGCGCTTACATCAGCCAACTCGCATCCAATACCCCGAGCGCGGCCAATGTCAGGGCTTACGCTGAAATCGTCCGCGAGAAATCCATCCTGCGCCAACTGATCGATGTCGGCGCCGACATCACCTCCGGCGCTTTTTCGCTCGAAGGAAGGTCCAGCCGCGAACTGCTCGAAGAGGCGGAGCGCATGGTTTTCGCCATCGCTGACGAGGGTCAGCGCAGTGGGTCGACCTTTGTTTCCGTGCAGGAAGCGATCAACGAGGCGATCAGCAAGATCCAGGAACTCCACGAGCACGAAGGCGAAATCACCGGTATTCCGACCGGCTTCAATGACTTCGACAAGATGACGGCCGGCTTGCAGGATTCCGACCTGATCATCGTGGCCGGGCGACCGGCAATGGGCAAAACCACGCTGGCCATGAACATTGCGCAAAACGCTGCGCTGGCCGCCGGCAAGGCGGTCGCTGTTTTCAGCATGGAAATGTCCGCGGTGCAATTGGTCATGAGGTTGTTTTCTTCACTCGGGCAGATCGACCAGACCCGGCTGAGAACGGGTAATCTCGACGAGATGGACTGGCCGAAACTGACGTCGGCCATGACCCTGTTGCACAAGAGCAAAGTGTTTATCGACGAAACGCCGTCGCTGTCGCCGGCGGAGTTGCGCGCGCGTTCCCGTCGCCTTAAACGTGAACACGATATCGGGCTGATCGTGGTCGACTACCTGCAGTTGATGGCCGTGCCGGGCTCCAGGGAAAACCGCGCTACGGAAATCTCCGAAATTTCACGTTCGCTGAAAGCCATCGCCAAGGAACTTCACGTGCCCGTGATTGCACTTTCGCAGTTGAACCGTGCCCTCGAGCAACGCCCTGACAAGCGCCCGGTCATGGCTGACCTGCGCGAATCCGGCGCCATCGAGCAGGACGCTGACCTGATCGTCTTCATCTATCGTGACGAGGTCTACAACAAGGAAACACCGGAAAAGGGCAAAGCCGAAATCATCATCGGCAAGCACCGAAACGGCCCGACCGGCAAGATCGAGTTGTTATTCCAGGGGCAATGGTTGCGCTTTGTAAACTACGCGCCCGACTACCGTTACAACCCGCCGCACGAACACTGACAGGCTGGCTTGGCTCACTCCGCGTCGGTCAATTCGTACTTGCGCAGGTAACCCCGTAATTGGTGATAGGTCATGCCGAGGAACTCGGCTGTCTTTTTCTGGTTGAAACGGCACTGTTCCAGGGCCGATTTGAGCAGATCGATCTCTGTTTGCTGGATATGTTCCTTGAAATCGTAAGCTTCGGTAGGTGTCGAAGCGGCGGGTGCGCTGCTGTTCGCAGCGGCCGCGCCGGGCCGCCAGGGAGAATCGAAGGGGTCGAAGTTGATGTCCTTGACCTGGCTGTCGCTGCCCATGGACCGGTAGACGGCTCGCTCAACGACGTTTTTCAACTCGCGAACATTGCCCGGCCAGGGGTAATCCATCAGCAGGTCACGAGCTGTTTCGTTGAAGCCTTCGAACAGTTCCAGTTTCAGTTCACCGGCCATTTTCACCGCGAAATGCTGCGCCAGCGGCAGGATGTCGTCCATCCGTTCACGCAATGGGGGCAGGGTGATGACGTCGAACGCCAGCCGGTCCAGCAGGTCGGCGCGAAAACGGCCTTCATCAGCCAGCCTCGGCAGGTCTTCGTTGGTCGCGCCGATGATGCGCACATCGGTGCGGATCGTATCGTTGCCGCCCACGCGTTCCAGTTCACCGTACTCGATGACCCGCAGTACTTTTTCCTGCACACGATCGGAAGTGTTGGCCAGTTCATCGAGGAACATGCTGCCCTCGTTGGCCAGTTCAAAGCGGCCCAGGCGCCGCCGCGTGGCGCCGGTGAAAGAACCGGCCTCGTGGCCGAACAGCTCGGTTTCGAGCAGGGATTCCGCCAGGGCGGCGCAGTTCAGTTTGACAAAAGGCCGGTCCCAGCGCGGGGAAAGGTAATGAAGGCGTGCAGCAACCAGCTCCTTTCCGGTGCCGCGTTCACCAATCACCAGCACCGGGCGATTGAGCTGTGCGACCCGTGAAACGTGCTCCAGGACCTCCAGGAAGGCCTGCGATTCACCGATGAGCGGTTGCTCCTGTTGACGGTCCATCAACCCATGTTTCCCTTGTCAAAGGCTTCATTGTAAGAAAAACCCACGAAGGGTGATATGGGCAGAAGGTCATGCAAAACAGCCACTATTGCCTTTGTATCTGCTCAAACAGCTCGTTGGCGCGCTCCTCGTCGCCGTCCGCAAGTGCCTGTCTCAGTTCGTCCATCAAGGCGTTCGATTTCACTGAACCCGGTTCACTGTCTTCTTCGAAAGCCGCATTTTCGAGCTCTTCTTCGAATTTATCGAACTCCTCGTCATCCGGGTCTTCCTCGTCGTCTTCCTCCTGAACGTCTTCTTCTTCGCTTTCGGCTTCCAGGCCCTCATCATCCTCTTCACCGAGCAATTCGCGCAGGCTCGACCTGACCGGCTCTGTCTCCGCGAGCTCGAGGATATGCAGTAATTGTTCGCGGCGGTCCATGATTTCTTCAAGGTCATGCATCATGCCGTCGAAATCGTCGAAGCAATCGTCGGCGTACTCCGCTTCGTCGTACCCGGGCACCATGCAGCTAAAGGTGCCGATGCGGCTGTTGTATTCGAGCGCCATTATTTTTTTGCCGCCCTGTTCCGAAAGGCCTTCGAACAGGGTGTGTGTGATCTCGTTGCACAGCTCGGTTGAAGACTGGAATTCAATAATGAACCAGCCCCCCTCAAATGCGATGTCCTCGATGAGCAGGTCCTCTTCGTACTCGGCATCGAACCCTTCGCTGATAAAAGACAAAAAAGCGGCTTGCCGGCCGGCCTGCGAGTCAACTTCCAGCAAGGGGTAGATGTCTTCCAGGTCTGTAAACTCAACGGCGATGGTGACATAGGATGAGGACATGGCAGGTTCCTTTCCTGTTGTGGTGGACGGGAAATCTTTGCTTCCCGTAAGCATACAGTCAAATTCAAGGAGAGTATTTGCATTACGTCAAGCCTGCGCTCTGGTGGTTGGCCCCGCGATCTGTTAATAATTCACCTTTCCCGGAATGATCCCGCATGGCAAAAAACAGGAATTCCTACCAGTGCGACAACTGCGGCACCACGCTCAACAAGTGGGCGGGGCAGTGCCCCGATTGCCGCGAATGGAATACGATCAACGAAATCGTGGCTGAATCGCGGCCGGCCGGGCGCTTCAGCGGCTATTCCGGGCAACTCAGCAACGAGATAAAAGACCTTGCTTCTGTCGGAAGTGCAGAGGTCAAGCGCCTGGCCGTGGGTGTGGGTGAGCTCGACCGCGTGCTTGGCGGCGGTATCGTTCCCGGCTCGGTGATCCTGCTGGGCGGCGACCCGGGCATTGGAAAATCGACACTGCTGATGCAACTCACGGCCGCCTTGAGCCAACGATGCTCCGGCCTGTACATCACCGGCGAGGAGTCGCTCGAGCAGCTGGGTATGCGGGCCCGACGGCTGGAACTGTCACTGGACGGCATCCGTTGCCTGACCGAAACCTCGATCGAACAGATCCTGGGCCATGCCAGCAAGGAAAAACCCCGGCTGATGGTCATCGATTCCATCCAGACGGTGTACACGGAAAGCCTGGCGTCGGCGCCCGGTTCGGTTGCACAGATCCGCGAATCCGCGGCCGCCCTGGTGCGCTGGGCCAAGGAAAACCACTGTTGCGTGATCCTGGTGGGGCATGTGACCAAGGAAGGCACCCTTGCCGGGCCGCGTGTGCTGGAGCACATGGTGGATTCGGTGCTGTATTTCGAGGGCGACGGCGGCAACCGCTACCGCGTGATCCGGGCCATCAAGAACCGTTTCGGCGCGGTCAATGAACTGGGCATGTTCGCCATGACCGGCAGGGGGCTTAAGGAAGTAAAAAATCCGTCGGCCATTTTCCTGTCCGGCCATGACCAACCGGTATCCGGAAGCGTGGTGACCGTGGTGCGGGAAGGTACCCGGCCGATCCTGCTGGAAGTTCAAGCCCTGGTTGATCCGAGTCACCTCAATAATCCGCGCCGTGTCGCGTTGGGCCTGGAGCACAACCGCCTGGCCATGATGCTGGCCGTACTGCACCGCCACGGCGGGATATCCCTGTCTGACTACGATGTTTTTATCAATATCGTGGGCGGCATGCGGGTTAGCGAAACGGCGGCCGATCTGCCGATGCTGCTGGCCCTCTATTCGAGTTTCCGGGACAAGCCGATCAACAGCAAAATGATAAGCTTTGGCGAGGTCGGCCTGTCTGGCGAAATCCGGCCTGTCCCGGACGGCGAGCAGCGCCTGCGTGAAGCAGCCGGCCATGGATACACCCAGGCGCTGATACCGGTGGCCAATGCGCCGCGAAAAACACTGGACGGACTCAAGATTGTGCCGCTCAGCCATGTTTCACAAGCCGTGGAAAAAGTACTGTGAGCAACGCCATTGAACTGACGGTATTGATGCCCTGCCTCAACGAGGCGGAAAGCCTCGCGATCTGTATCGGTAAGGCCCAGGGTTATTTCGAGCGCAGCGGCGTTGTCGGCGAGGTTTTGATAGCCGACAACGGCAGCACGGATGGCTCCCAGGAGATCGCCACCGGCATGGGCGCCCGCGTCGTTCATGTCGAGCAGAAGGGTTACGGCAGCGCCATCGCCGGTGGCATTGCCGCAGCCAATGGCCGCTACGTGATCATGGGCGATGCCGACGACAGCTATGATTTTTCGAGGCTCGATCCCTTTGTCGAAAAACTTCGCGAGGGCTACCAACTGGTCATGGGGAACCGCTTCAAGGGGGGGATTGAAGCGGGGGCCATGCCCTGGCTGCACAAGTACCTGGGCAATCCCGTTCTCAGTTTTATCGGAAAACTGTTTTTCGGCAGCCCGGTGAGCGACTTTCACTGCGGGCTGAGGGGATTTGACCGCGCAGCGATCCAGGCGCTGGACCTGAAAACCAGCGGAATGGAGTTCGCCAGTGAAATGGTGGTTCGCGCCTCCCTGTTCGAATACGCCATCGCCGAGGTGCCCACCACGCTGTCGCAGGACAAGCGGACCCGGGCGCCGCACCTGAACACCTGGCGTGACGGCTGGCGGCACCTGCGGTTCCTGCTGGCCTTCAGCTCCAAGTGGTTGTTTTTCATGCCCGGTATCCTGCTGTTGGTCTCGGGTCTGCTGATTACTGCGACCCTGGCCTTTGGTGACGTCTATATTGGCGGGGTTGGTTTTGGTGTCCACACGATGTTGTTTTCATCACTGGCCGTTGTCGTGGGTTTCCAGTTGATCCAGTTCGCTTACCTGTCGAAATTGTTTGCCGCCAGTGCAGGGCTCGTGCCCGCCAAGCCCTGGATGGCCCGCCTGGGGCGGTCCCTGAGCCTGGAGCGTGGATTGCTCATCAGCGCCGTGCTCATGGTGCTGGCCCTGGTCTCCGCCATGGCCGGTTTCGGGTTGTGGGCCGACACGTCTTTTGGAGAACTCGATCCGGCGCGGGTCATGCGGCTTGTCATTCCGTCTGCAACCCTGTTCAGCCTGGGGGTACAACTGTTTTTCGGTTCGTTCCTGATGTGGTTTTTCCAGTTTGACCGAAGCCGGGTCAGGCCTTCAAGCCCGAAAAGCCACTGACGATTCAACGGTGAAAACACCAAACGCACAATACAACGTGTTGGAAGCCGGTTCATTGCCGGTCCGGATCGCAACCCATATGCGCAAGCGCATGTACCAGGAATTTCTGCACACGACGGGTGTCGGCCAGGGGGAACAGATACTGGATGTGGGTGCGACCTCGGACCAGTCCCTGGAGTCATCCAATTATCTCGAGGCATGGTATCCGTACAAGGATTCGATCACCGCCGTGGGCATCGACGACGCCTCTTTTCTCGAGGCGCTTTACCCCGGGATGAAATTCGTTTTCGCTAATGGCCTGGATCTTCCGTTTCCGGATGACTCCTTCGATTTTGTTCATTCAAGCGCTGTGTTCGAGCACGTTGGAAGTGAAGCCTGTCAGAAACAGTTCCTGGCGGAGTTGTACCGTGTCGCGCGGAAAGCGATTTTCGTGACGACACCCAATCGTTGGTTTCCGGTTGAATTTCACACGGTTCTGCCACTGGTGCACTGGCTTCCGAAGCGGTCTTTCCGCTGGCTGATGAACCGGACCGGGCGGTCGTTTTTTGGTGATGAAAAGAACCT
>JAZBOH010000111.1:0-2926 GCA_036351055.1 Lysobacterales bacterium | reverse complement strand
TTCCACGTATTTTCCCGGCTCCTTGCGGGCAGACAACAGCAGGTTGCGCTGTTCGTCATTGAGATCCTTGAAGCGGGCGATCTGCTCCACCTCCTCTTTCGGCATGACCAGGCACAGCCACCACTCCATCATATTGAGCATTTTGCGGCTGGCGTCCGGAAAGTCTTCCAGATTCTGGGTGGCAATCCAGAACCAGGCACCGAGCTTGCGCCACATCTTGGTGATCTTGACCACGTAACGGGCCAGTAAGGGATTGGTGGTAATGATATGGCCTTCGTCAGTCACCACCAGCGTGGGCCGATCGTCGTGTTGATGACGTTCCACCAGGTCATTGATATGGCTCATCATGGACAGGTAGGCAACGGTGAGCTGATCCTCGTAGCCCTCTCTGGCCAACATGCCCATTTCGAGGATGGTGACATCAGCCTCCGGCCAGGACTGGCCCGGCCGGTTGAAGAAGTGGCCCGCCAGGCCCGAACAGAACAGCGCCATACCGTCCCCCATCTCCAGGGCTCGATTACGCCGGTGTTCGGGCAATTCCCTGTTGGTGGCGATGGTCTGGAAGGCGTTGACCACATCCTGGGTAATCACTTGGGTTCGACCGGTCTCTTTTACGGTTTTTGCGGCAAGGAATATGGCATTGCGGATCAGCAGTCGGTCGGCCCGGGTCAATCGCGCGTCTTCGCGCTCATCGCCGCCGGTGATCATGATTCGTGCAGCGATCTCCATCTCGCCGAGAATATCGCGCCCGCCCCCGCCCTCCTCGATCTCATCATCTTCGTCTAACGTCTCCTCCATTGTGGACTCATCGACGTCGAGTGGATTAAATGCGTGACGCCGATCCAGCAGTCGAAGCGCATCAGCAAAGGGCGGCAGGCTGACATCGACATTGGGGTTCAGGGTGATCTGGTTCACTGACAGACCGTGGTGCGCAAAATGCTGCCCCAGCAACGAAAACGAAGCCCCTGCCTCGATAATAAAAAACCGTGGCCGGTGTCGTGCCATCATCTGCTGCAACAGATACACTAGCAGTGCTGACTTGCCCGCCCCCGTCGGCCCCAGGATCAGCATGTGGGCGTTCTTCTTGCGGTCATCCCGGTGCAGCGGATCGAAGACCAGCGGTTCGGCACCCCGGTTGTAGAACACCAGGCCGGGATGACCGGTGCCACGGGAACGGCCGTAGAACGGTACCAAATTGGCAATATGCCGGGAGAAGATCAGGCGCGAGCGACGGCGGGATTTGTCCAGGTCGGCGTCGTAGGCCATGGGCAGGTTACGGATGTAACTGTCGAGCGACAGCAGGTCAGCTTCCTGGGCAATGGGCTGCAGACCATTGGGCAAAAGCAGCGCGTGGAGACGATTCAAATTGTTCCGTAGCGCCTTTTGATTATCTCCGCGCACATAGAAGGCCATGCTCACAGGATACAGCTTGTTGCCCTGCGCCATTTCCCGCTCCACTTGTTCAGCATCTTCCCGGGTGATCGACGCCTCAGCGGAATCGCCTACCGCTGCGCGCTTGATCTGGGCAATGTGATTGCGGGTGGTGTCTTGCGGTTTGAGCGTGAGTGTTATTGCCATGATGGTGTGCTCGGGCAAACGATCGAACAGCGAATACACCTGATCCCCGGCCTGGCGTTCCGCCGTGAAGTGCCCGATGTCCGGGGCCCGCCGCAAGCTTTGTACGGTCACGACGGTGTGCGGCAGTTTATCGAAAATCCAGCTCGAGGTTGCCTCATCGGAGTGTGGCATCGACAGCGTCAGCTGTTCGGCAAAGTCATAGCCGAACGGCAAATTGTCATCACCCGGATAGGGTGCCAACTGCATCAGTGATTCCGGATTGCCGTCTGCCAGCGGTGGATTGGGATTGAACCAGCTCAGCAACCACTGATAAAACGCCTGACCATTGACCCGTTGGGCGTTGATTCCGGCAGAGGTCAGTGAAGCGATCCATTTGGTGGCCACGTCATTGAGCGCCTCCTCCACTTCAACAGCGGGTGGCATTTTGCCGTTGCTTTTCAAACGGCGGTAGAGCACAACGCGGATCCGCCGTTGCTGCCCCTGCCAACGCGAACCGGTGACGGTGGTATCGTCAAACAACCCACCCGGTCGGGAAATCGCTTGCAGGTGCTTCGACATCACCGACTGGTAATGTTGAGAGTAATCCGAAGCACGAACCGCCGGCGACGGATAACTGGCCAACGACTCATTGAATTGGGTTAGCCTGGGCTCGTCCTGGACATAGATCTGTAATACCCAAGGTGCGTCGTCGCGCTCGGGAATGGCCTCGTTGATTGCCGTTTGAATGGCGTCACGCAGCTGCGTCATAAAGGCTGGCGTCCTTGCCTCACAACCGACCGGCTGCACCTCGAACAGCGCGCCGAGGCTGACCCCATCCTCTAACAGAAAAGCTCTACTCTCGGGAATGTATTCCATCCAGGGCAGCAAATCGGTAAACGACGGCGGGCGGGTATAGTGTTGTTTGACCGCGGCAGTGGTTAAGGGCGAACCCTCGGGAAGGTTAGGTTTATGTTTTGGCATCAAGCGTTCCTACTGATCCAACGTCGAATGATTGGCCGTTGCGGACGATTCACCAGGTACTTCCCCCGGCACTTCTCCAGGTAGGGCGTACTCCACCTTTTCGTAAAAGGGAAAGGTGGTGACATAACCCGGCACCGGGGTGCGCTCACTGCCCGACAGGTGGGGAAAGATATACATCACCAGCGTAGGATTCGGCAGACGAGGAAATACCGTGTCGATTTCATTAGCAGCCTCTCGCACAAAGCCCTGATAGTGGTCGATACCAGATTGCGGTAACGGCTGACCACCGATGACTCGCCGGTGGTCTGGCTTCTGAACATCCACCATGTGCTGATCGTAAATGGACTTCATGGTCGGGCCGTCCTGCGGTAGTACTGTCTCTTTAGTA
>JAZBOH010000110.1:0-4050 GCA_036351055.1 Lysobacterales bacterium | reverse complement strand
GACCTCACCGACCCCTACGGACTGTGTCTTTATCACAGCGCCCTGGACGGTCGCTTTCACGTATTCGTCAACGACAGCATTGACGGGCGCACCCTGCAGTTTGCGCTGCAGGACGATGGTGAGGGCGGCATTGCCCATGAGCGCCTGCGTGACATACCCGTGGGCGCCCAGGCCGAAGGCTGCGTGGCCGACGACGAGACAGGCGCCCTGTTTGTTGCTGAAGAAGAGCACGGAATCTGGAAATACGGCGCGGAAGCCGATGGTGGCAATGCGCGCAGCCTGGTCGACAGCTTCGAAAACGGTCGTTTGATCCCGGATGTTGAGGGCCTCGCCCTATGGAAAACTTCGGACAATGCTGCCGTGGACAATGCCTCCAACGCAGCACAAACACCTCACGGTGGCTACCTGGTCGCGTCCAACCAGGGCCGGGACAGCTACCTGCTCTATGACCGGCAAGCGCCGCACGCTTTTGTTGGTGAATTTTTTATTGTGGCCGGCAATGGCATCGATGGCGCCTCGGAAACGGACGGCCTGGAGGTCACGAGCGCCCACCTCGGACCCAATTATCCGGCAGGTCTGCTCGTGGTGCAGGATGGCCGGAACCTTGGCCCACGCGAGCGCCAGAACTTCAAGCTCGTGTCATGGCGCGACATCCAGGAGTCGCTCAATCTTCCCTGAGCCGGTGCTTTTCCTGTGCCTGGCAGCCAGGGGTGTGCCTGATTGCGACTGTCATTAACCTGTCACAGCAACGGCACAATTCTGTAACCCTTCGTGATGACAATGTGAAGTTGAGCGGGCCGTGGCGGCCCGCGCCCCAAGCCGCCTTCAAGCTCGGCACGGGCACCGTCAACCACACAGGAACAGGTCCATGACATCACCCAACCACTTGCCCACCGGCCCAAGGGCGCGGCTCAGCCTGTGCATCAGTGCAGCGCTGTCCCTCGGCTTCCTGGCGCCGGCTGCTTTCGCAGACGCCCTGGTTCAGGGACGCATTGTCGATGCCGCTACCGAGCGACCACTGCCATCGGCAGAGGTGCGCATCGAGGAGCTGGGCCGACGCGTGGTTACCGATTCCTCCGGGCGCTACCGGCTGGGCGTGGTTCCGGACGGTCAATACACGCTGGTGGTCAGCAACGTTGGTTATTCCAGGGAAGAACGCACGATTACTGTCAGCGGTGAAGCGACCGTGTCCGAGGACCTGGCCCTTGGTGCGCTGAGCGCCGTTGAGGAAGTGATGGTCATGGGTTTTCGCGTCGCGCAGATCAGCGCCGTGCAGGACAAGCAGGCCTCAGACCTGATCAAGGATTCCATAACCGCAGATGACGCGGGCAAGCTGCCTGACATGAACGCAGCAGAAGCGCTGCAGCGCGTTCCCGGCGTGTCCATCACCATCGACCAGGGCGAAGGCCGCTACGTCGCGGTTCGCGGCATTGATCCCGGACTGAACAATGTCACCATTGACGGGGCGAGCATCGGTGCGCCGGAAGCCGACGACCGGCGTATTGCCCTGGACACGATTCCCAGCAACGTGCTGGCCAAACTGGAAGTCATCAAGACCGTGACCCCGGACCTGGATGCAAACTCCATCGGCGGCACGGTCAACCTGGTGACACCCAGCCCTTATGACGACGAAGACGGCTTCATGTTCAGGGCTGCGGCGGATATCGGCTACTACGACCTGAACGAAGAGAACCCCTACGGCGGTTCCATGGCCTGGAGCCAGCTTTTTGGTTCCGAGGACCAGTTCGGCATCCTGCTCAGTGGCAGTTACAGCTTTCGCGAATACCGCTCGGAAAACGTTCAGGGCAACGTGTGGCAGGAAGAAGGAGACTTTTTCGTTCCCGAAGAACTGGTTCTTCGGGACTACGTGCTGGAACGCGAACGACAGGGCATCGTGGCCAACTTCGAGTGGCGGCCCAGCGACACGGTCCAGGTGTACTTTCGCAACCTGTGGAACCGCTTCGAAGACCTTGAAGACCGTATAGAAACGATCTACGACTATCGCGAAGGCGACCTGGAGAGCCAGACTGCCACCTCCGGCACCTTCACGGAAGGTGAAGGGGAGAAAACCTTCAAGCACCGCCTTGAGAAGCAGTCCATTTCCCAGTCAACGCTGGGCGGAGAGTTTCTCTTCAACGACACCACCCTGTACCTGAGCGCGACCATTGGCTCCGCCGAGCAGGACACGCCCTTCGATATTGAATACAGCTTCGAAGTGGCAGACGCACTGGCGATGGACTACGACACGTCGGACTTCTTCCCCCGCGTTACAACGTCGGACGACTTCGAAGATGCCAATTTCTGGGAGTTCAACCAGCTTGACCGGGTGAACCAGATCGTTGAAGAAGACCTGCACATACTGCAGGCGGACATCCGCCATGATATGGACTTTGGCCGCGACTACAGCGGTTACTTCAAGGCCGGCATCAAGGGCACCTCGCGCGAAAAAACCAGTAACCTGGGCGGCACGATCTACGATGGTTTTGCGGACGACCTGCTTCTCTCGCAGTTTGCGTCACCGGGGCGTCCGGGCTTTTATGACTCGGTGCGTCCGGGCTTCTATAACTTTGGCCCCATCGTCAATTTCCCGGGCGCGGAAGACTTCTTCCGTGCCAATGAAGGCGATTTCGAGATCTCCGACGACGACACGGCGGCGGAAAACTTTTCCGAAGACTACACGGTGGACGAGGATGTTTACGCGGCCTACATCATGGCCGGCGCCGATGTGCGCAACTGGAACTTCACGGGCGGTTTCCGCGTGGAGGAGACCCAGTCCGATTACAGCGCGTTTGCCGTGCAGTTTGACGACGGCGATTTTGTAGACGCGGTGCCCGTGCAGGGCAGCAACAGTTACACGGACTTCTTGCCCGCCTTCCTGGTGCGCTACCAGGCCACGGAGCAGCTGGTGATCCGCGGTGCACTGACCAACACCCTTGCGCGACCCGGCTACGTGCAGCTGGTGCCCTTTCAGATTTTTGAGTTTGAGCCCAACGATGACGACGAGCTCGAGGGCGAAGTGGAAGAGGGCAATCCGGAACTGGACCGCCTCACGTCGAATAACATCGATCTGTCATTTGAGTATTACCTGGAGTCCGGTGGCATCCTTGCCGCAGGCCTGTTTTTCAAGGACATCGACAACCCGATCTACAACCGCACGCAGACCTTTGAAAACATCGATTTCGAGGGTCGCTTCTTTACGGAACTGCAGCGCACGCGACCGGAGAATGCCGATTCCGGCGAACTCCTCGGGATTGAGCTGAACTACCAGCAGCAGTTTGTAGAGCTGCCTTCACCCTGGAACAGCTTCGGCGTGAGCGTGAACTACACCTATACGGACAGTGAGGCCACCGTGTTTGACCGCTCGGAGAAACTGCCGTTTTTCCTTCAATCAGACCACATCGGCAACGCCTCCCTGTTCTTTGAACGGGCCGGCTTCGAAGCCCGCCTGGCCTGGGCCTACCGCTCGCAGTACCTGGATGAAGTTGGCGGGGACATCAACGAAGACATCTATATTGACGACCGCAGCCAGCTGGATTTCAAGGCCAGCTACGACTTCACGGACAAGCTCACGGCTTACCTGGAAGTCCGCAACATCACAGACGAGCCACTGCGCTATCTGAGTGGCGACGGCTTCAGGCGCCTGGCTGAGAACGAGATTTATGGCTGGAATGCCTTGATGGGCATCAAAATAGACCTTTGAGCGGATTGGGGCGGGAGGCCTGGATATCCGGGCAGGAGGCTGTTGGGCTTGCCCCTGTCTAAACGCGCCGTAAATACGTCCCTGTAGGCTCGGGTTCGGCTTCCTGCCTCACACGGTTTAGACAGGGGCAAGCCCAACAGCCTCTTGCTGGATCTTAGATCTCCCGAGTCAAACCGACGGGTAGTGGGGAGGCTTTTTTTCGCTTAGCTGAGGGAAAGGGTGCGGCGGTCTTTGTGCCAGATGCTGTAGGTGATGCCGATGCCCTGGGAGTTGACGAACATCATCTTGCCGTCCGGCGAGAAACACGCGCCGGCAAATTCGCTCGTATCCAGAACGTTGTGGGCGAAGCT
>JAZBOH010000109.1:0-3452 GCA_036351055.1 Lysobacterales bacterium | reverse complement strand
GTACCGGGCCCCGACGTGCCACCGCCCGGCACGGTCCAGGGTTGCCCGCGGACGGAAACCCTTTCCTACGATGAGTGGACGCCGCGCTTCACCCTGGACTGGACGGTTCGGGAGAACCTGTTGCTCTACGGCAACGTGGCGCGCGGCTTCAAACCCGGTGGTTTCAACACGCTTGAGGTGACCGAACTGGAAGGCCAGAGCTATCTGCCGGAATTCGTCGATGCTTACGAGGTGGGCCTGAAAGGCAAATGGCTGGACAATCGCCTGGTGGTGGATGCGGCCCTGTTCTACAACGACTACACGGATCAGCAGATTGGCGTGCAGCGCAACCAGGTTGGCGCCGGCGGCACGGTGGTCGCCGTGCCGGGTATCGTGAACGCGGCTTCCGTGGAGTCCAAGGGGTTCGAACTGGCGGCGGACCTGTTCCTGTACAACGGTCTCACCCTGTCACTGGCTTATGCCTACACGGATGCTACCTTTGAGGAATACGTACAGGGCCCGAGCCCCACGGCGGGTGAGGGTTCCTTTGCGCTTTGCGGTGTGCCGGAAGGGCAGACCTCCTCGGCCCAGGTGCGTGCCGAGGCCGGTAATGCCTGCGCAGACTTTTCCGGCAACGGCGTCGCCAAAAACCCGGAACACGCGCTCAACATGGCTGCCCTTTACCGGGGCCTGTTGGGTAATACGGGCAATAGCTGGTTTGCCGAGCTGAACGCTCAGTATCGCGCCAAGCGCTACGTGGACGAGGCCAACCTGTCCTGGATGCCGAGCTATACAAACTTCGACCTGCAAATCGGGCTCGAGTTTGAGAAGTTCAGTGTTATCGGCTTTGTGAACAACCTGACGGACGACGACACGATTCGCAATGCACAGCGCAACGTCGACCCGGGTAACCCGGAAGGCTTCGCGCCCGGCCGTTCAGTGATTGCCTACCTGCCGGACCCGCGCGTGGCCGGCGTACGCGTCATTTACAAGCTGGGACTTTGATTGTGACCAGGGGCTGCCGCCGTGCAGCCCCTGCCGCCGGATACAGGGTCGCCATTGCGGCCCCCCGCCGGTATAATGTCCAGCCAGACACTCCCCTCATCCTTGCATGGGTTCTGGCATGACTTCTCTTGTTTTCGTCACTGGTGGCGTGGTCTCCTCATTGGGGAAAGGCCTCTCTTCCGCATCGCTCGCCGCTATTCTCGAATCACGTGGCCTCAAGGTCACGCTCATGAAGCTGGATCCGTACATCAACGTCGATCCGGGCACGATGAGCCCATTTCAGCACGGCGAGGTTTATGTAACCGAGGATGGTGCCGAGACGGACCTCGACCTGGGGCACTATGAGCGCTTCGTGCATACGCGCATGGGCCAGGTCAACAACGTAACCACCGGTCGAATCTACGCTGATGTGATTGCCAAGGAGCGCCGCGGTGACTACCTGGGCGGCACGGTACAGGTTATTCCCCACATTACCGACGAGATCAAGGCTGCCGTGTTGCGCTGCGCGGAAGGCTTTGATGTGGCCATGATCGAGATTGGTGGCACGGTGGGTGATATCGAGGCAATGCCCTTTCTCGAGGCGATCCGCCAGCTCGGTGTGGAATATGGCGACCAGGCGCTGTTCATGCACCTGACCCTGATTCCCTTCATCAAGGCGGCCAACGAGACCAAGACCAAGCCCACGCAGCACTCGGTCAAAGAACTCCGTTCAATCGGTATCCAGGCAGATATTCTGCTGTGCCGCTGCGAAAACGAAATTACCGAAGAAGAGCGCAGCAAAATTGCCCTGTTCACCAACGTGCCCACCAAGGCGGTGATCTCCGCGCTGGATGCACGCCAGGGTATCTACGAGATTCCCATGCTGCTGCACAAGCAGGGGCTCGATGAAATTATCGTGGAAAAGCTTGGCCTCGAGACCACCGGTCCGGCCCGGCTGGACGACTGGCGCGAAGTGGTCGACCGCATGGAAAACACGCGTCACGAGGTAACCGTGGCCATGGTCGGGAAGTACGTGAACCATGCGGACGCCTATAAATCGCTGACCGAAGCGCTGCACCACGGCGGCCTGCGGCACCGCATCAAGGTCAACATCAAGGCGGTCGACTCGGAAGACATCGAGGCGGAGGGCCTGGGAGCCCTGGACGACGTGGATGCGATCCTGGTGCCCGGCGGCTTTGGTGAGCGCGGATTCGAGGGCAAGGTGCAGACCATTCGTCATGCGCGCGAAAACGGCATTCCCTACCTGGGCATCTGCTTTGGCATGCAGGCAGCGGTGGTCGAGTTCGCCCGTCACGAGTGTGGCCTGGAACAGGCCAACAGCACGGAGATCGACGCGCAAACACCGGATCCGGTTATCGGCCTGATTACCGAATGGCTGGATCACAGCGGCAAACTGGAGACCCTCTCGGAAGAGTCAGACCTCGGCGGCACCATGCGCCTGGGTGGTCAGCGCTGTCGCCTGGGTAAAGATTCGCTGGTGCGCCGCATGTACGGCGAGGACATCATCACGGAGCGGCATCGCCATCGTTACGAGTTCAACAATAACTACCGCGATGTTCTGCGCCAGCACGGCATGGCCCTCTCCGGCCTGTCCATGGACGAGACCCTGGTCGAAATCGTGGAGATTCCCGGCCATCCCTGGTTTATTGGCTGCCAGTTTCATCCCGAATTTACCTCCACCCCGCGCACGGGCCACCCCTTGTTTAACGGCTTTATCGAGGCGGCCCTGGCACATCAGCAGGGTGCCTTGCCCGCCGGCGTGGCCTCCCTGTGAAGCTCTGCGGCTTCGAGGTCGGAATCGACCAGCCGTTTTTCCTGATTTCCGGTCCCTGCGTGATCGAGTCGGAGCAGCTGGCCATTGATACGGCCGGGCAGCTCAAGGAAATAACCGGCGAGCTGGACATACCGTTCATCTATAAATCGTCTTTCGACAAGGCCAACCGCACCTCGCACCAGAGCTTTCGCGGCCTGGGCGTGGAAGAAGGCCTGCGCATCCTGGCCGAGGTCAAGCGCCAGGTGGGTGTGCCCGTGCTGACCGATGTGCACGAAGACACGAATATGCAGGAGGTTGCGGAAGTTGTCGATGTGCTGCAGACCCCGGCCTTCCTGTGTCGACAGACCAATTTCATTACGCGCGTTGCGCAGGCCGGACGGCCTGTTAACATCAAGAAAGGCCAGTTCCTGTCCCCCTGGGACATGAAGAACGTGATCGCGAAAGCGCGCGCGGCGGGCAATGACCAGGTGATGGCCTGTGAGCGCGGCGCATCTTTCGGCTATGGCAACCTGGTCTCGGATATGCGTTCCCTGGCGATCATGCGCGAGGCAGATTGCCCCGTGGTATTTGACGGCACGCACTCCGTGCAGCTGCCGGGCGGGCAGGGTTCGAGCTCCGGCGGCCAGCGGGAGTTTGTGCCGGTGCTGGCGCGCGCGGCGATGGCCGTTGGTGTGGCGGGTATCTTTATGGAGTC